>DNPN01000185.1:0-2939 GCA_003501385.1 Rhizobium sp.
AATCTGAACCTGACAGACTCTCGTTAGACGCGTTGTTCTGGCCGCGCCGGACGCGCAGCCCAGGCGGGCACCATTTCGCTCGACAGCGCCCGACCTTTCAGCCCCGTCACCAGATCCACCAACCTCATCCCAGTCTTGGCAATCGACAAGGCGTGCTGTTTCGACAGCAAAAAACCCTGTTCCAGCGGTGGCCGACGGCGCCCCAGCCTCTTTAACAACGGGCGGCGATGATGGCGCGATGGGGAAAATCTAGCAGGCGTGCTGTTGAGAGAGGCATATTCGGCAATTTCATCAATCCAGCCTTGCGTTGGTCGCGCGCCGGGTTCCACCAGCAGCACCCAATCACCACGGGCAGCGGCGAGCACATCGCGCAGATCCCATTTCAGATGAAAGCGGCATCCCGCCGCATCGGCAAGCTTGGATGTGCCGTCGCTCGAACCATTGTCGAGCACCACAACATCAGACACAATGCCTTCCACGGCCCCCGCAACAAGGGCCGTCAAGGTCTGCGCCAATTCGCTTTCCTGATCGCGGCATTCGATGATCACTGTCAACATTTCGCACTCATATCGCATCACTATCGCCTTTTCCAGCGGCTGACATGCTCATTTGGTCAAATTTCGTTGAGCTGGCTATCTTTCGCGGCCTCTGAGGAAGTAGTGATTTTTTGTTCTTGCATTGTTCTCATAATTCCCTTAAAACTCTCTCTCATGAAAGGGTCAATTGACCCGTCGGGAGTTCACAATGACCTTACTGTCTGATGTCAGGCAGGCTGCGTTCCAGCCTGCCAATACGGCAGATATTGCCGACGCGCTGATGGCGGCCTCGGGCTTGCGCGTCGATGGCGAGCGCCGGCGCGGTCGCGGTGCCAGCCTCAATCCATCCGGGCGCTTTGAACGGTTGGAGCGGGAGGTGGTGGATGACGGCTGGAACAGTTTGGAAGAGCTGCCGCCCTTTCGCACCGAAACGCAAGTTGAGCGGCCCAAGACCGTGATCAGCCGCAATGATTCGCCGGATCTTCCGTTTGACCGCTCAGTGAACCCTTATCGCGGCTGTGAGCATGGCTGCATCTATTGCTTTGCCCGGCCAACCCACAGCTATATGGGCCTATCCGCCGGGCTGGATTTCGAGGCCAAACTCTTCGCCAAACCGGATGCGCCAAAGCTTCTGGCACGGGAACTGTCAAAGCCGGGCTACAAACCCCGGACCATTGCGATTGGCACCAATACCGATCCCTATCAACCCATTGAGAAAGAATGGCGGATCATGCGGCAATTGCTGGAAGTGTTGATGGAGGCCGACCATCCGGTGGCAATCATTACCAAATCCGCACTTGTGCTGAGAGATATCGACATTCTGGCAAAAATGGCATCACGGGGCCTCGCCAAAGTGGGTATTTCGGTGACGACGCTTGATCGCAAGCTCTCACGGGTCATGGAGCCACGCGCGGCCACGCCAACCCGGCGGCTGGAAGCCATCAAGGCGCTGACAGAAGCAGGCATACCAACAAGCGTGCTGGCATCGCCACTGATTCCCGCCCTGAACGATCACGAGCTGGAGCGCATTCTTGAAGGTGCACAGGCTGCAGGTGCGACAGAGGCCAGCTATGTGCTGCTGCGCCTGCCACTGGAGGTCAGTCCGCTGTTTCGGGATTGGCTGTTGCAGCATTATCCGGATCGCTATCGCCACGTCATGTCGCTGGTGCGCTCCATGCGCGATGGCAAGGATTATGATGCGGATTTCGGCAAGCGCATGAAGGGCTCCGGCCCCTATGCCTGGCAGATCAGCCGTCGCTTTGAAATGGCCACCAAACGGCTCGGTCTGGGTCGCCGCAGCATGCAGTTGCGCGACGATCTGTTTGTGCCGCCCCATTCAACCGGTGTGCAATTGTCGCTGTTGTAGACGGTTTGACATCATAACCCATTGATGGATTCAAGAGGATGCCTCGCCGCAAAGGCCCCCTCCTGAAAAGACCGGCGTACCCTGCCCCAAGCCCGGTCTGCTTCTGCCTGTTGGTGACGAGGTGCGATGGCTCCCCTGCCCGGCCACACCGTCCCGACAGGCAGAAGATTGTTTTGCCTGCACGCAAAACGTCGCTGTTCAACACCTGCGGGACTTGCAGGCAAATGGCGGGTGTGGCACCCATGCGCCATGGCAAAACGTCCCGCACCTGATCATCCTGATTTTTTTACAGTGCCCGATACGGGTCCAGATTTTACACTGGAAGAGCTTATGCGAAAGCGCGGGCTTTGGCCGATTGCCGGAACAGATGAGGCTGGGCGCGGCCCGCTTGCCGGTCCCGTTGTTGCAGCTGCTGTGATTCTGGATCCAGACGCCATTCCCACCGGGTTGAACGATTCGAAAAAACTCACGGCGGCCCGCCGCGAAGCGCTGTATGAAGAGATCCTCACCACGGCGACCGTATCGATCGCGTCCTCAGGTGCCGCCCATATTGATCGCCGTGATATCCGCAAAGCCAGTCTGGATGCCATGCGTCGCGCCGTCGCCGGATTGGCGCTGCGGCCCGCCCACGTGCTGTGCGATGGGCGTGACGTGCCTGAAGGGTTGATCTGTAGCGGTTCCGCTGTCATCAAGGGTGATGCAAGATCACTCTCCATCGCCGCAGCGTCAATCATCGCCAAAGTGATGCGTGACAGCATGATGGACGGTGCAGCCAACGTCTTTCCTGCCTATGGTTTCGATGCTCATGCAGGCTACGGCACAAAGCTTCACCTCAACGCCATTTCTGAGCACGGTGCTTGCATGCTGCATCGTATGAGCTTTCGTCCCTTGCGCCGCGACGGTGATTGAGATCGGAAGCAGGCCCGCAGAAACACTACGGGCCTTACCGCTCCGCCATTCCCCTCTCCGCCAAGAGTTTCAGGAATGACATCGCAGTCTGCGAAATAGTGAACGTTAGAGTTTGTCAGGGAAAAGTG
>DNPN01000185.1:3306-3473 GCA_003501385.1 Rhizobium sp.
GAAAAGTGGGAACCGGTTTTCGGCAAGATCCGACGCGAAAACAAGAATATAGAGCAAGTACGAATCAACCGTTGCGGAACGCGTAGCCATAGCCGTTCAAGGCTGGCGCGCCACCGAGATGGGCGTACAACACCTTCGATCCTTCGGGGAAATAGCCCTTTTTGACC
>DNPN01000185.1:3741-3969 GCA_003501385.1 Rhizobium sp.
TGACCAGATCGATCATGCCCTGCATGGATTTTCCTTCATAGACCGGATCGGTGATCATGCCCTCGAGGCGGCCAACGAGGCGAATGGCCTCTTTGGTTTCCTCTGACGGAACACCGTAAACCGGATAGGCATAATCCTCGATCAACACCACATCATCAGCGGTGATCTCGCGGCCAAGCTTGACCAGATCCGCCGTGCGCTTGGCAATATCCAGCACCTGCGCGCGCG
>DNPN01000100.1:0-8731 GCA_003501385.1 Rhizobium sp.
GTTTGGCGCAAAGAATAGGGATGATGCCGATGTTAAAGCCTGTCGCAGTGAATAGGATTCACTGCGACAGGCTTTATCTCTTATTTAGCCGCATGTACGTTATCGTTTTATTGAGGACAATAAAACGCGACATGCTTTAGTCAACAGGTTGACTATCTAACCACCGATAAGCACTTCTGATCGCACGACCGCGCCCGATTGCATTCTTTACCCACTCCGCCGTTGCGGCACAAAGGGCAGCGGAGAATTCGAACGTATTGGTTGGGATGATGCTCTAAACGAGATCGTCTGCCGACTTGAGCACACGATCGCAACGTATGGTGGGGAGGCAACTTGGCCTTACCTGGGGACAGGGAGAGCGCCGAAAACAGGGTGACGGGTTCAAAGGTCGCCACTTTGGCATTGCCGCCTTCCGTACCACCACCAAAGGAAATGGTGAGAGCGTCGGCTAAAAAAATAAGCATCGAACAATCCGCGTTCCGCCGTCAGTGCCAATTCCTTGTGAAATTTAAAACTCGTGGCCCCGTCAACAGGTTGATCAGAATGACGCCAAGCAGCGACATGCTGACCACCGCCCGGTAAAAAGGCGCCCAATTTTATCTGCCGTGTCATCGGTCTATTCTCCTGTAATTCGAAAAATGCCATCCCAGATTGCGTTTTATTCTATAATTTCGGTTTCAGCGTCACGAAGCTGCATGGTCCCACCACGAACGTTGGTGCGGTTTCAGAAGACGGCAGACAGATTTTCCTGATAGGGGCGAAGCGGTGTGACGTTATCGAACGTGAATTCATGCTGAAGTGAACGCTCCAGATAGGGGGCCAATTGGCCAACGGCTCTATCCAATCGCTCATTCACAGCCGACGACACCAACTTTCCTTCTGCAAAGTCGGTGGTGCAGGCATAAACGCCCGTTGCCAGTGTTTGCGCTTCAAAAAATCCAAACAGCGGACGCAGATGATGCTCCACAACAAGCGCATGCTTTTCTCCACTACCGACCGCTGCCAGCAAAATCGGTTTACCAACGAGACAGTTGGGGTCCAACAGGTCGAAGAGATGCTTGAAGAGGCCGGGGTAGCTGCCTTTATAAACCGGACAGGCAATCACCAACGCCTTTGCGTGGGTTATCCTCTCAACGATATGACGACCGGGTGCACTGATACCCAGCAGGTTCCTGGCACTGCCAAGATCAGAGCCAAACTGGCTGAGATCATAGGTTTCTGAGCTGCGTTTGAAGCGAGCCACTGTCCGCTTCACGGCTTCTTCGACAAGCACACGCGTATTGGAGGGTGTGCTGAAACTACCCGAAAATCCGACAATCACTGGAGCTGACATAGGCGGTTCCCTTTTCGAAGTTAGTCTACAGGTTATATAGATTAATTTCGAAAGACAATCGCTGTCCATTTCCTATTGCGCCGCGTTTTGAGTGCAAACAGGCTCTGTTCTTGCCTGTTTGCGGAATGTTTTCCCGAGTGGGGGCTATCGAGAGTCTGTCTGGTTCAGATTGAACCGGACAGACTCTCGGTTTTTTTGGTTTCGTTTGTCTTTTCGGGAAAACCGGATTCCACTTTTCCCTGACAAACTCTAGCAGCGTGGCAAAAACAGTCTTTGAGTCTGTTGCTTAGGACACATCCAGCATGTGCACGAGGCCAAGTGGTTCGCTATCCACCATGTGATGAAGGTCTGCGAAAGACTTGGTGTCCAACACCGATGCAATCGCCTCGCGCACTTCCACCATGGTCAGTCTGATCGCGCAGGCTTTCTCATCAGCGCAATCACTGCACCGGTGATAGGCGGTGCGGCTGGCGCAACTGATGGGGGCCAATGGCCCATCGAGCACGCGCAAGACATGGCCAACCATAATGTCCTGTGGTTTTCGGGTCAGACAATAGCCGCCGCCGCGGCCTTTGCGTGCAAACACAAAACCGTTATTCCGCAGATCAGCCAAAATGGCGTCGAGAAATTTTTTCGACATCCCATTGGCTTGCGCAATTTCGGCTGATTGCACCACCGAGCCGTCGGGCAAACCGGCAAGGTGATACAATGCCTTCAACCCATATTTGCCTTTCATTGACAGCATGGGGACACGTCCTTTCGCTAACCCTCGCCGTTGCTGTGCTTAAAACAGCGCCCAACGAGAGGGGCGGAAACGAATAAAGTCACCCTGCTTGGCAACAACATCCAGCGGTAATTCAACCTCGATGCGCCCTTCATCACCCAAGCCAAGATCCAGTTCGGCAATGCGCGCACCGGCAAGTCTTCGGCTGGACACAATACGGCCTTCGAGCGCTGCGCCCTCCGCTTGAAGGGCGATGTCTTTGGGCCGGAAGAACAGTTTTGTCACCGGCCTTGCCTCAGTTGAAGCGATACCGATGGGCTCGTCCTTGAAAGTGATCTGACCGTTGAGCGTGCTGATCGGCAATGATGCATTGTCGCCAACAAATGAAAACACAAAGGCCGATTGCGGACGGTCGTAAATATCGTCAGCAGAGCCCACTTGTTCAATCTTGCCCTGACTCATCACCACAACGCGATCTGCAAGCTCAAGCGCTTCTTCCTGATCATGGGTCACGAACAAGGTTGTGTGGCCGGTGCGATCATGAAACTCGCGCAACCATTTGCGCAGATCCTTGCGCACTTTGGCATCCAGCGCCCCGAAAGGCTCATCCAGCAACAGCACACGTGGCTCAATGGCCATGGCGCGGGCCAGCGCAACGCGCTGCCGTTGTCCACCCGACAATTGCGCAGGATAACGGCGCTCCATGCCGGAAAGCTGCACCATGTCGATCAACTCTTCCACCCGGCGGTGGATTTCTGCTTTGGGCGGACGGTCTTTTGAAGGGCGCACGTTGAGGCCAAAGGCAATGTTATCAAACACCGTCATGTGGCGAAAAAGCGCATAGTGCTGAAACACAAAACCAACATTGCGCTCCTGCACGCTTTTCCAAGAGGCATCCTCGCCACCAAACAGAATGCGTCCCTGTGTCGGAAATTCAAGACCTGCCACCAGACGCAACAGGGTGGTCTTACCGGAGCCCGAAGGGCCAAGCAGCGCAATCAACTCGCCAGAGGCAACGTGCAATGAAACATCATGCAGGGCGGGAAAGTCGCCGAATTCCTTGCGGATTTTTTCGATACGGATATCCATGAGAAGTTCGGTCCTTAGCCCTATTTATGTCTGTTACCGGCGCTGACGTCATCGCCGAAGCGCAGTTCCAGCAGGGTTTTGAGAAGAAGAGTAAGAAGTGCCAGTGCCGCGAGAAGCGAGGCAACTGCGAAAGCACCACCACTGTTGTAATCGTTATAAAGCCCTTCGATTTGCAAAGGCATGGTGTTCGTTTTGCCGCGTACATGACCGGAAACAACCGACACCGCTCCGAATTCGCCCATCGCGCGTGCGTTACACAACAACACCCCGTAGAACAGTGCCCATTTGATATTGGGCAGCGTGACCAGGAAAAAGGTTTTCCAGCCGGATGCTCCCAGAGTGATGGCGGCTTCCTCGTCTGCGGTGCCTTGCGCTTCCATCAATGGAATCAGCTCACGGGCAATGAAAGGGAAGGTGACAAAAATCGTTGCCAGCAAAATGCCGGGAAAGGCGAATACCACGGGAAAGCCCATGGCCTTCAGCTGCGGCCCCAACCAGCTATCTGCGCCAAACAGCAGCACATAGACCAGACCCGAGATTACCGGAGAGACAGAAAATGGCAAGTCAATCAGCGTGGTCAGGAAGGTCTTTCCCTTGAACTCAAACTTGGCAATGGCCCATGCAGCCGACACGCCAAACACCAGATTAAACGGTACGGTAATGCCCGCCACCATCAGAGTAAGCTGGATGGACGAGAGCGTGTCGCTGTCGGTGAGCGTATCGACAAAATTTGTCCAACCCGCTTGGAACACCCGAAACAACACAGCACCCAGCGGCACCACCAGAAACAGGGCAAGAAAGGCAAAGGCGAGGCCAATCAATAGCCACCGAACAACGGCGGGCTCTGTTGCCGCATCGCGGTTTTTACGGGTGTGCGGAGGGAGATTAGCCATCGCTATACCTCCTTTGGTTCCAGTTCTGAATGCCGTTGATAATGAACAACATCACGAACGAGATGGCGAGCATGATGGCGGCGATGGCGGTGGCGGCTGGATAGTTAAACTCTTCCAGCTTGATCACGATCAGCAGCGGTGCAATTTCTGATTTGAACGGCAGGTTACCCGCGATAAAAATCACAGAGCCGTATTCACCAACGCCGCGCGCCAAGGCCAACGCAAAGCCGGTGAGAATGGCTGGAACGAGGGGTGGCAGCACAACGAACACCAATGTTTGAAATCTGTTTGCGCCCAGGGTGGCGGAGACTTCCTCGGTCTCACGTGCCAGTTCTTCCATCACCGGCTGCACCGTGCGCACCACGAATGGAAAGCCAACGGCGATCAATGCCACAACAATGCCCAAGGGTGTATAGGCCACCTTGATGCCTAGGGGGGTCAGCCACTGCCCAATCAAGCCGTTGGGAGCGTAGATTGTGGTCAAGGCGATACCGGCAACGGCGGTCGGCAGTGCAAACGGCAGATCAATTAATGCATCCAGCAACCGTCTGCCGGGAAAGGTATAGCGCACCAGAACCCAAGCGGTGAGGGTGCCAAACACCGCATTTGCAGCTGCCGCAATCAAGGCAGTGGTAAAGCTGGTGCGCAGTGCTGCACCAATGCGCGGATCTGTGGCAATGGCGTATATGCCAGATGGACCCAGCGAACCGGCGCGTATCACCAGCGCGGCAAGCGGGATCAAAACAATCAGCGTGAGCATGGACAGTGATAATCCGAGTGTCAAACCGAAACCCGGAATGACACTCGGATGTTTCCACTGCCAACTCTTCGGAGAGGAAGAAGCTGTCATGAAACCTTACTTTGTTGGCTTGTAGAGCTGATCGAACAGACCACCATCGTCGAAGTATTGCGGTTGCGCCTTGCTCCAGCCGCCAAAGTCCTCAATCGTTGACAATTCCAGCTTGCCAAAGCGCTTGATGTCCTCTGGATTGGCTTTGGACGGATCGTATGGACGGTAGTAATTCTTTGCTGCCAATCTCTGGCCTTCCGGCGAATAGAGATATTCGAGATAGGCTTCGGCAACCTTGGTTGTGCCATGGGCATCGGCATTGCCCTTCACCACAGCAACCGGAGGCTCGGCTTTCACGGAAATCGACGGGGTTACGATTTCGAACTGACCCGGACCAAGCTCTTCCAGCGAGAGATAGGCCTCGTTTTCCCAAGCAATCAACACATCACCAAGCCCGCGCTCTGTAAAGCTCTGGGTTGCGCCACGCGCACCCGTATCCAGGACAGGCACATGCTGGAACAATTTCGTCAGGTAATCACGAACCTTGGCATCATCGCCGTTATAGGCTTTCTTGGCCCAGGCCACAGCACCCAGAAAATTCCAGCGGGCACCGCCCGATGTTTTGGGGTTGGGGGTAATGACCTGAATATCGCCCTTGATCAAATCATCCCAGTCCTTCACGCCCTTGGGATTACCCTTGCGAACGAGGAAAACAATGGTGGAGGTGTAAGGCGCGCTGTTGTTGGGAAGCAGCGTCTTCCAATTGGCGGGAATTTTTTTGGTCTTTTGAGCAATCACGTCAATGTCGGCTTCGAGCGCCAGCGTTACGACATCGGCTTCCAGACCCTCAATCACCGAGCGGGCCTGCTTGCCAGAACCACCATGGGATTGATTGACCTTGACATCTTCGCCGGTCTTGTCCTTCCAGTATTTGGAGAAAGCGGCATCGTATTGCTTGTAGAATTCGCGGGTCGGATCATAGGAAACGTTCAGTATTTCCTGCCCTGCATGGGCAAATACCGGTGCAAGAGACCCTGCCACCAGAGACAGAGAAAAGGCCAATGCTGTAAATTGTTTGCGTCTGAAAGACATCGCTTCTTCCTCCAATTTTCTGCCTTAAAGTCTACTATCTATATAGACCGTGTCAACGGTACGAGCATAAGACGCAAAACTGGTTCGGTTTCATGGATTGGCGCAATATGTGTTTTGCGCAAAGCTGAGTGATGCAGGAAACATCAACGCGATTTTGGCATCCTGTGAGAAAGCCCAAGACACTGACATGGGTGAAGAAGCACCTCTGACGTGTGCATTTCCACATTTTTTGGGTGCTTCGCCCTTCAAATTGAGTCAGAACAAAGGCGGTTTCGCCACATCTTCTTTATGTTTTCCTTATGTCGCGGTTTGATCTTCCCAATCGAAACCTGATGTGATGAGCAGCTAAAGTGCACGCTGTGAACAACAGGAGCGGGCCATGTCCGACATTATCTTTATCGCGCTCGGTGCCGGCACATTCATTGTGCTGGCCGTTTATGCGCGCGCGCTCAATCGTCTGTGAGGCCAACATGGTTGAACCCATTATCGGCCTCATCATCGCAGTGGCATTGATCGTCTATCTTGTGGCGACGCTGCTGCACCCCGAAAAATTCTAGTTAGTCCGAGGACGTGTCATCATGACTTTGAGCGGATGGCTGCAAATCAGCCTCGTCTTTCTTCTCGTGCTTGCATCCATAAAGCCACTTGGTCTTTATATGTCTGCCGTGTTCAACGGTAAGCGCACCTTTTTGTCTCCTGTCCTTGGGCCGTTGGAGAAGGGCTTTTACGCCCTTTCCGGTATCAAGGCCGACAAGGAGCAGGGATGGCTTGCTTACACCCTCGCCATGTTGGCGTTTTCGCTCGCGGGCTTCGCTATTCTCTATGCGATCATGCGGTTACAGGCCTATTTGCCCGTGAATCCGCAAGGCTTTCCCAATGTGCCATCGGATCTGTCGTTCAACACGGCGGTGAGCTTTGTCACCAACACCAATTGGCAGGCCTACAGCGGCGAAGCGGTGATGAGCAATTTCACTCAGATGGTCGGCTTGACAGTGCAGAACTTCCTGTCTGCCGCCACAGGCATTGCGTTGGCCATTGCGGTCACACGCGCTTTCATGCGGTCGCAAAGCCTCACAGTTGGCAATTTCTGGGTGGATATGACCAGAGCCACACTTTATGTGCTTTTGCCGACTTCCATCATTCTGGCGCTCGTTTTCGTAGCCCTTGGCTTGCCACAGACTCTGGATGGTTCGGTCATCGCCACCACCCTCGAAGGGGCAAAACAGGCCATTTCCCTAGGCCCGGTCGCTAGCCAGGAAGCCATCAAACAACTCGGCACCAATGGCGGCGGTTTCTTCAACGCCAATGCGGCGCATCCGTTTGAAAATCCGAATGTTATCACCGGCTATCTCAACATCTTTGCGATGATGGCGATATCGTCTGCGCTCGTCTACACCTTTGGTGAAATGACCGGCAACCGCCGTCAGGGTTGGGTGATGATTTCTGCCGTCGCCGTGCTGCTGATTGCAGGCGTCGGTGCCATCTATTGGGCTGAAACGGCTGGAAATCCAATTTTGACCTCGCTGGGCGTTGATGCCGTGCAGGGCAATATGGAAGGCAAGGAAGTCCGCTTTGGTCAGGCCATGACGGCGCTCTATGCAGCGGTTACCACGGGTGAATCCAACGGTGGCGTCAACGGCATGATTGGCTCCTTCACGGGTCTCGGTGGTCTGGTGCCGATGTTCCTGATCCAGCTTGGCGAAATTCTGCCCGGCGGTGTTGGCTCTGGTCTCTATGGCTTGATTGTGTTTGCCATCCTCTCGGTATTCGTGGCGGGCCTGATGGTGGGGCGCACACCGGAATTCCTCGGCAAGAAAATCGAATCCCGGGAAATGAAGTTTGCCATGCTGGCTGTGCTGATCCTGCCAACCGTGATCCTTGGCTTCACGGCCGTGTCTGCCATGCTGTCCTTCGCGGTGGCAAGCATTGGCACACCCGGTCCGCATGGACTGTCGGAAATTCTCTACGCTTACACATCTGCTGCGGGCAATAACGGCTCTGCCATGGGTGGTCTGAATGGCAATACGCTGTGGTATAACACCACGCTGGGTATTTCCATGCTGCTTGGCCGCTTTGGCTACATCGTTCCCGTGATGGCCATAGCCGGATCGCTTGCTGCGAAACAGAAAATTCCACTGTCTGCGGGCACGTTCCCAACAGCCACGCCGCTTTTTGCCGGTCTTCTCATTGGGGTCATTCTGATCCTCGGCGGCCTGCAATTTTTCCCCGCACTCGCCCTTGGTCCCATTGTTGAGCATCTCATCATGCTCACTGGCCAAACATTTTGAGGGAGATTTTTATGTCTCGCACGTCCTCCAGTATGAGTTTTCTTGACCCCAGCATTATTGGCCCCGCCGCCAAGGATGCCTTTATCAAGCTTGACCCACGCAAGCTGGTTCGCAATCCGGTGATCTTTGTCACCCAGGTTGTTGCCGCCGTGGTCACGGTCATTTGCTTGCGCGATGTTCTCACCCACAGCACTGAAGCCGTCTTCTCAGGGCAAATCGCTGCCTGGCTCTGGTTCACGGTGTTGTTCGCAACCTTCGCAGAGGCCGTGGCCGAAGGCCGGGGCCGCGCCCAGGCCGAAAGCCTGAAAAAGGCCAAATCCGAACTGGTGGCACGCCGCCTGCTGGCCAATGGCCAGGAAGAAAAGGTCTCTGCCACAACCTTGAAAGTGGGCGATGTCGTCCGCGTTGATGCCGGAGAACTGATCCCCGGCGACGGCGAAGTGATCGAGGGCATTGCTTCGGTCAATGAAAGCGCCATTACCGGTGAATCGGCACCCGTGATCCGCGAATCCGGCGGCGACC
>DNPN01000100.1:9035-9190 GCA_003501385.1 Rhizobium sp.
GACTGGATCAAGGTGCGTATCACCGTGCAGGCGGGTTCCAGCTTTGTTGATCGAATGATCGCCCTGATTGAAGGCGCAGAACGCCAGAAGACACCGAATGAAATTGCGCTGTCTATCCTTCTCTCCGGTCTGACCTTGATCTTCCTGATCGTCGT
>DNPN01000093.1:0-18657 GCA_003501385.1 Rhizobium sp.
AGCAGCACGTAGAACACCGGCGTCATGAAGATGCCGAAGAAGGTCACGCCAATCATGCCACAGAACACGGCAAGTCCCATAGCTGCGCGCATTTCGGCACCGGCCCCCGTGGATACCACCAAGGGCACAACGCCCATGATAAATGCCATGGATGTCATGAGGATGGGGCGCAGACGCAGCCTGCTGGCCTCAATGGCGGCCTGCACCGGCGTTCGACCTTCAAACTCCAGTTCTCGAGCGAATTCCACGATCAGAATGGCATTTTTCGCGGATAATCCCACAAGCACCATCAGGCCAATCTGGGTGAAGATATTGTTATCCCCTCCCGTGTACCAAACCCCGGCCAGCGCCGCGAGCACACCCATGGGCACGATCATGATGATGGCAATGGGCAGTGTGAGACTTTCATATTGTGCTGCCAGCACCAGATAGACCAACAGCAAAGCCAGCGGAAACACGATCAGGCTGGAATTGCCTGCAAGGATCTGCTGATAGGTCAAATCCGTCCATTCAAACACAATGCCGCTTGGGAGGGTTTCCTTGGCAATGCGCTCAACAGCGGCCTGTGCCTGACCCGAAGAGAATCCCGGAGCCGGTGTGCCGTTGATGTCGGCAGACAAAAAGCCATTGTAGCGCGTGGTCCGCTCCGGCCCGGTGCTGCTTTCCACCTTCAGCAAGGCCGACAGTGGGATCATCTGCCCAGTCTTTGATCGCACCTGAAGCTGGCCGATGTCCTCGGGCTTGGCACGAAATGCCGAGTCTGCCTGCACCCGCACACTGTAGGTACGGCCAAAGGCGTTGAAATCATTCACATACAGCGAGCCCAGATAGATTTGCAGCGTTTCGAACACATCTGTTACCGACACACCCAATTGCTCGGCCTTGGAGCGATCAAGATCGGTGTAGAGCTGCGGCACGTTGATCTGGAAGCTGGAGAACAGGCCAGCCAGTTCGGGCGTTTGATAGGCTTTTCCAAGGAAAGCCTTTGTGGCTTCATCCAGCGCCTGATAGCCCAATCCGGCCCGATCTTCGATCTGCAACTTGAAACCGCCCGTAGAGCCGAGACCATTGACGGGCGGCGGCGGGAACATGGCTATGAAGGCGTCCTGAATACCAGCATATTTCTGGTTGAGCTGCATGGCGATGGCACCGCCGGAAAGCTCAGGCGTTGTGCGCTTGTCAAAATCATCCAATATTGCAAACACGATGCCGGAATTGGAGCCAATGGTGAAACCATTGATCGACAGGCCCGGAAAGGCGATGGCATGGGCAACGCCCGGCTGTTTCATGGTGATATCGCTCATGCGCTTGATCACCTCTTCCGTGCGATCCAGCGTGGCCCCATCCGGCAATTGCGCAAAACCAATCAGATATTGCTTGTCCTGCGCAGGCACAAAGCCGCCCGGCACGGCATGGAAAACCGAATAGGTGGTCGCAATCAGGGCTAAGTAGACAATCATCACCAAGGACTTGCGCGATAAAAGCCCGCCAATGCCCTGCCCATAGCGGTGCGAGGCCGCACCAAACGCCCGGTTGAAGCCTCGGAAAAACCAGCCGAAGATCGCATCCATGCCTCGTGTCAGCCAGTCCTTTTTCGCTCCATGCTCTTTCAGCAAAAGGGCAGCCAGCGCCGGAGACAGGGTGAGCGAGTTGATCGCTGAAATCACCGTCGAGATGGCAATGGTCAAGGCAAACTGGCGATAAAATTGGCCGGAGAGCCCACTGATAAAGGCCAGCGGTACAAACACGGCCACAAGCACCAGTGCGATGGCGATGATCGGCCCCGACACTTCGCGCATGGCACGATAGGTCGCCTCCCTTGGTTTCAGCCCAGCCTCGATGTTGCGCTCGACGTTTTCGACAACAACAATCGCATCATCCACCACAATACCGATGGCCAGCACAAGCCCGAACAGCGTCAGCGCGTTAATGGAAAAGCCGAAGGCGTACATCACCGCAAATGTGCCGATGATGGACACAGGCACGGCAATCAGCGGAATGATCGACGCGCGCCATGTTTGCAAAAACAGAATCACAACAAGAACCACAAGGGCCACGGCCTCAAGCAGGGTGTCGATGACCTTTTCGATAGAGGAGCGCACAAATTTGGTGGTGTCGTAGACAATCTCGTATTTCACACCATCCGGCATGGCCAGTTGCAACTGGTCCATGGTGGCATGGACATTATCGGCAATCTCAATGGCATTGGAACCGGGAGCCTGCAGCACGGCCACCGCAACGGCGGGCTTGCCATCCAACAGCGACCGCAGCGTATAATCGGCCGCACCCAATTCGATGCGGGCGACATCCTTCAAGCGCGTAATCTGCCCTTCGCTGCCTGCCTTGATGATGATTTCGCCAAACTCTTCTGGCGTGCGAAGCCGCCCTTGCGCATTGACGTTCAGCTGAAGCTCCACCCCTTTGGGGCTGGGCGATGCGCCGATAATACCGGCTGCGGCCTGCACATTCTGCTGGCTGATCGCGGTGGTGATGTCGCTGGCGGCAAGCCCGTGTTCTGCGGCCTTTTGCGGATCAATCCACACACGCATGGCATAATCACCTGCGCCAAACACCTGCACCTGACCCACACCTTGAATACGCGCAAGCCGATCCTTGACGTTCAGGGTGGCATAATTGCGCAAATAGGTCACATCATAGCGGTCCGTGGTCGAGACAAGATTGACCACCATGATGAAGTCCGGCGAGCTCTTGACTGTGGTAATGCCAAGGGCGCGAACCTCCGATGGCAAGCGCGGCTCAGCCTGCGACACGCGGTTTTGCACCAGCTGTTGCGCCTTGTCGGCGTCTGTGCCGAGCTTGAAGGTGACCGTCAGCGTCAACACACCGTCAGACGTTGCCTGACTGTTCATGTAGAGCATGTTTTCAACGCCGTTGATCTGCTCTTCCAGCGGTGTGGCCACGGTTTCGGCAATCACCACGGGATTCGCACCCGGATAGGTGGCGCGCACCACAACAGATGGCGGCACAACCTCCGGATATTCCGAAATCGGCAAGGAGCGCATGCCGATCAGACCGGCAACAACGATGAGGATCGACAACACCCCTGCAAACACAGGTCGGTCGATAAAGAAGCGGGAAATATTCATTTCAAGGCCCTCTCCAGGGTGAAATTTGCACGCAGCGACATAGTCCGGTGAAGCCATGCCCCGGGCGGATCAACTGCTTTTGGAAACTGAGGAAGGCGCGAAGGCCGCGCCCTGAATTCAGGTTAATTCATCGAGGCAACAGCCTCTTTGGTCTGCGGATCAACCAGCGCCCCCGGACGCACACGTTGCAGGCCGTTCACGATAATCCGATCCCCATTCACAAGGCCGCCCAGAACGATGCGCTGCCCGTCCATGCTGCCGCCAAGCTCAACCGGGCGATAGATCACCGTGTTATCGTTGCCGACCAAGAAGACGAATTTCTTATCCTGATCCGTGCCAATAGCCTTTTCGCTCACCAGAATCCGGGTGTCGGGCTTGGGTTCGCCCATACGGATACGAACAAACTGGCCGGGAATCAGACGCCCTTGGGGATTATCGATCACAGCACGCACCGCGATGGTGCCGCTGGATGCATCCACTTCATTGCCAATCAGCTGTAACTTGCCGATAATCGGCGTGCCCGTATCGGCCAACGTGCCAATTTCTACCGGAATCTGCTCAATGGGCGGCACGGCACCACCTGTTGCGGGCAGTTTGGAAAGGGCGCGGGCAACAACCTCTTCGCTGGCGTTGAAGCTGGCATAAATCGGATTGACCGACACAAGCGTTGTCAACACCGCCGAAGCCGAGCCTGCCGCAACCAGATTGCCGACAGTGATCGCCACCTTGCCAACCCGGCCAGAGACCGGGGCACGCACCTTGGTATAATCCAGCTCAAGCTGGGCAGATTGAACAACCGCCTGTGCCGTTTTCAACCCGGCTTCCGCATCGGTCACAGCGTTCTGGCGCTGGTCCAGATCGCTCTGGGAGATGGTGCGGTTGTCAGAAAGCTTTCGGCCACGCTCAAGCTCGGTTTTGGCCAGCGCCACCTTGGCGTCGGCAGAGGCAAGCTGACCAGTGGCCTGCGCCAGACTGGCCTCATAAGGGGCCGGATCAATGGTGAAAAGCAGATCACCAGCCTTGACCAAAGCCCCTTCGCGGAATTCAACAGATTGGATCGCCCCACCAACGCGGGGACGAATATCAACCCGGTCAACCGCCTCCAGCCGCCCGGAAAACTGCTGCCACAGGGTCACATCACGGCTTTTCACAGCCGTCACTGTCACAGGTGTTGGCGGCGCGGCGGCCGCTTCCACCGCATTTGCGGTGTCATGAGGCAAGCCAAGCAGATAGGCTGCGGCAGAAATGGACGCAACAAGTCCCAGACCGGTGCCCGTCAAGGCCCAGCGTTTTACTCTCGATATCATCGTCTAACTCCTTGCGGCCTTGGGATGCCGCTATTTTTCGCATTGTCGAACGCAAAACCGTGATACGCTTTTGCTCGAAATGCTCCTGGATCAAATTGTCCTCAGTTTCGCGCGCTGAGCGCCAAGCTCGCGGGTGAAACTTGTGAACTCACGGCTTGCATCATCCTGCCAACACACCACATCTTGCGTTTTGCCGCCGTAGAGCGATGTCCACCCTGTCCCGGCGGGAAGAACATGCTGTCGAACCTCGACACCTGCATTCTTGAGACGCTCTGCATACATCAACGTCTCATCGAGAAGCGGATCATCCTTGGATGACAGCAACAGGGCTGGCGCTATTCCCGATAGTCTCGAGCAAACCGATGGAGCCGCATAGGGGTGGCACATGCCACCGCTGACATAATGACTCCATCCCTCAGCCCAAAAGTTTAACATGCCTGCGTCTTCTGCCTTCCGAAACGATGGCGTCGCCATGAACGGGTCCAGCAAGGGCGAAACCAGAACCTGTCCATCCAGTTCATCGGCAAATTGGTCGCGGGCCTTCAAGCTGACGGCTGCGGCAATATTGCCACCCGCCTCTTCGCCTCCAACCAGAAGCAGGGATTTGCGATCACCAAACCCCGCCCGCTTCTTTGCCATATAGGAGAAAACGGCAAAACCGACCTCCAATGGCTTGGGAAATACCGAACCAAGAACATTGTAGTCCGGCATAACGACAATCGCCCCCGTGCCAGCCAGACATTCCGCCATTGGGCAGGAACCAAGCCCCGTCCTCTGAAACGCACCTCCATGGAAATAGATCAGGACTGGTGGTCCCTTTCCATAGTCTGCGCCCTGATAAACCCGTACCGAGATCTTCCCAACGGCCAGATTGTCCAACGTCATATCTTTGATTTCGACAGGCACAAACCTTACTCCCAACACTCTGCCACCAGGTTGAAACACACCTTGAGCATTTTCAAGGCTGGCAGAGAAACGGGAACGCGCATGGCAAAAGCCTATCCTTGCTCATCAGTCGTGTTTTTGAACCTCACCGAAATTCACCTATACTCTTTTGCGGGTGTTGAGAATTTCCGATGCACGAAATTCATCAAATTCCGTCTGCCACCGACAACTCTTCATTTGCCTCTCCGTCGGCACGATTTTCTTGCCTTGGAAAACAATCTACTTTATTCGTGAAATTGAACAAGAATAGCAAATATGAGCACACTGTTCCATATCTCGAACAATACCGCATTGCGTGGGAAAGGAAGATGCAATGGACCAGCTATCGGCGATGCGTGCCTTTGTCCGCGTGGTGGAGATGGGAAATTTCACCCGCGCAGCCGAAGTGTTGGATCTGCCAAAGGCAACCGTCACCAACCTCATTCAGGGTTTGGAGGCCCATCTTCATACCAAGCTGTTAAACCGCACCACACGGCGCGTGATGGTGACCACCGATGGCGCGCTCTATTATGAGCGGGCAAGCCAGATCATTACCGAGATCAACGAGCTTGATACCAGTCTATCCAATTCGTACACCTCACCAAGCGGTCGCTTGCGCGTGGAAATGGCCGGAGCTTTTGCAGACTGGATCGTGATTCCGGCGCTCCACGACTTCCACAGCAAATTCCCGGACATCCGCGTTGATCTCGGTGTGGGTGACCGCACGGTAGATTATCTCGTCGAAAACGTGGATTGCGCGCTGCGCGCCGGGAATGTCTCCGATCAATCTTTGATTGCGCGCCGGATTACCGAGATCCCCATGATCGCCTGCGCGGCACCGAGCTATATTGAAAGGTACGGGCTTCCCGGCCACCCGTCGGACCTGGAACAACAGCATCATTGTGTGAGCTATTTCATGGCTCAAAACAATCGCACCATGGCACTGGATTTCGAGAAGGATGGCCAGCAAATCCAAATCAATGCGCGCTATAATGTCGCCGTCAACGATGCACGCAGCTATCTGACAGCCACACAGAATGGCCATGGAATTGCAACAATTCCCCACTTCATGGCCTTGGATTCGCTCGAAAAAGGCGACCTCGTCCCTGTCTTATCGGACTGGCGCATAGAACCGCTGGCGCTGCACCTTGTCTATCCACCAAACCGGCACCTGAGCAATAAAGTCAGAGTGTTTGTTGACTGGATGGTTCGATTGCTGGCAGAGAAGAAGCTCAATCAAGGCCCGAACAATAACACCATATCGCCCATCCATGCTTGACGACTGCGTGGAGGCCGTACGCTGGACTTTTTACCAACAGCGACGAATGAACTTGCAATTTCACGGCACCCCATCAATGTATCCGCCAAGTGGAAGCAGTGCATTGAATTTCATAAGGAGCTGACCTTTGCGTATCTTGCTCGTAGAGGATGATATCATTCTCGGCTCTTCCCTGAAGAAGGCCTTCGAAATGCACGCCTATGGTGTCGATCTGTTTCGAGATGGTGAATCTGGCCTTCTGGCGGCGCAAGACAACAGCTACGAAGTTGTGGTTCTCGACGTTAACCTGCCCAAAGCCACGGGCTTTGAAGTTGTGCGGAATTTACGGGCAAGCGGAAACAGCGTTCCCGTGCTGCTTTTGACAGCACTTGACAGTGTTCGATCCCGCGTCGAAGGGCTTGATGAAGGAGCCGATGATTATCTGGTCAAGCCTTTTGATCTTGATGAATTGCTGGCCCGTGTCCGAGCACTGGCCCGCCGTCGCGATGGCCGAATCGAGACCTTGCTGCGCAGCGGTGACGTTGAACTTGACCCTTCGGCCATGATCGCGCGCCAGAATGGCGAACCTTTGCATATTGCGGGCAAGGAGTTTCGACTTCTGCGCCTGCTGATGGAGCGCGCTGGCCGCTACGTGACCAAAAGCGATATTGAATATGCGCTCTATGATGCCAGTTCCACCATTGAAAGCAACACGATCGAAGTGATCATTTACAGTTTGCGCAAGAAGCTGGGCTCCGATTTCATCAAATCGATCAGAGGCGTTGGTTACATGGTGGAGCGATAAGCCGTGACACTCAGCCAGAGACTGTTTTTACGCATTCTGCCGACCTTGATTGTCACGATCCTAATGGTTGGCATACTGGCTTATGTCAGTGCCGATCGAGAAATCGAGAACATCTACGATGCTGAATTGATCAATGACGCCAATACTTTGTGGGTCTTGCTGAAAAAACCTCTTTCGCGGGATCGGCATGGGCCCGCCGTCCAGGTGCCCGACCTCGACTTCAACATGGACAATCAGCTGGCCCTAAACAACGATGCCGACGATTATGCCGATGCCCATGCGTTCAGGGCATGGAAATCCAATATGCTGGTGATGGTCAGCAGCAATGCTTTTCCCGCCAACATCCCGGCTTTTCCCACTGGATTTTCCAATATCACCCTCAAGAATGAATCCTGGAAGGTCTATACGCTCCCAATTCCGAATACAAATATCGTCATCGAAGTGGCGGAAAAGCTGGAGCTCCGAGAGGGGCTGGTTGACAACATTATCTTGAACCTCTCGATTCCACTGATCATTTTGGTGCCGGTTATTGCAGCGCTTGTCTGGCTGATCATCAACAATGGCTTGAGCTATATCCGCGACCTGGTGCGGCAGATACGATCACGAACACCAGACGATCTTTCAGAAATTTCCACCAAGGGACTGCCGCGTGATCTGGTGCCACTCGTTCACTCGCTCAATCAGTTTCTGGATAAACTGCGTGTATCGCTGACCCTTGAGCGACGTTTCTCTGATCTGGCGGCCCATCAGCTACGCACACCACAGGCTGGAATCAAACTGCTTTTGCAATTGCTGGAGAGAGCCTCCTCCGACGAAGAGAGAAAAGTTCTGATTGAGGATCTTGTCTCCAGCAATGAGCGGGCCATGCACTTGATTGAGCAAATGCTCAATCTGGCGCGCGTGAGCCACCAACCACTCCGCCTGGAAACAACCAATATTTATGATCTTTGCGCAGCCTCCATGGCCAGCTTCGGCCCGGTGCTCAATCATCGAGGATTTCAGGTGGCGTTGACAGGTGACGAGCAAATGGCGCTACCAACCGACATCGTGTTGCTCAGGATGATGATTGATAACATCATCGACAATGCCATAAAATATTCTCCCGATGGTGGACGGATCGAGGTTGAGGTTCACCATTCAGGTCAGCGTGCCTGCATCTCGATCAGTGACAGCGGCCCCGGCATTCCGGTCGAGCACAGACAAGCGGTTTTCCAGCAGTTTCATCGGCTTGATACCGTTGACCGAAAGGGCACGGGCTTGGGCTTGTCTATTGTTGCGGCGATTGCCACACGCATGTCGATTGATATCGAAATGCATGTCCCCAATTGGGGCCGAGGATTGCGCATCGATTTTCTGTTTCCGGATAGCCTTTCAAATGACAGGCTCCGTCAGCAAAAGGCCCTGAAACACGCAGAAAATCTGTCCGTGGTTTAAAAAAGTTTACAAATCTCAGTTTCGGTTCATGTCCGTCTAACGTAGCTCTCAGCTTGTGCCGCTATCACCTCCTCACGAAGGAAGGTACGGACATGCAAGCTTTTTGCGATTTCGACGGCACCATTTCAAAGCACGATGTTACCGACCTGGTGCTGGAGCGCTTCGCCTTGCCAGAATGGCGCGACGTGGAAAAGCGTTGGGAAGACGGCGAAATTAACTCGGCCCAGTGCATGCGCGAGCAAATCCGCCTCATCCGTACCAGCAAGCAAGAGCTTGATCGCTTTCTGGACGATGTGCAGATTGATGTCGAATTCATTGGATTTCGCAATTTCTGCGCCCAGCATGAGGTGAAGCTCACTGTGGTCAGCGATGGTGTTGATTATTTCATTCGCCACATTCTGGCCAACCACGGTATCCGTGACATCGAGATCATGTCCAACCACATGATCACCGTGACACCGGGAGATTTTCCGGGGTTGGACCTTGCGCATCCTTATGCCGATCCCGACTGCCGTTCTGCCTCAGGTGTTTGTAAATGCCGGATTGTTGGGGCCGCTAATGGTGACCATATCTATGTTGGCGATGGCCGGTCCGATTTCTGTGTCGTTGCCCATGAAGCAAACATGGTGTTCGCCAAGGCCAAACTGGCAAGCTACTGCCAGGAGCAGCGCATCCCATTCACTCCTTATATTGATTTTGCCCAGGTTCTCACCGCACTGAGACCCCTGGTGTCAAAATCAGGGGCGCAAATGCCCCACCTCATCGCATCCAAAACAGCTTGAGAAAGACGATACCATGCGTGCAACGCTGAAGCTTGCCGATACCGACGCCGCGTCCGCGACAGAGCAGGAACTGAGAGCCCTGGAGCAGGAATATTGCTCGCACGGCGATACAGTCCACTACACGGAAAACCCGAAGTTTTTTGAAAACTGCGAGGGTTCGTTTGTTTTCGATTCCACCGAAACACCGTTTCTCGACTTGCAGATGTGGTATTCGGCCGTCAATTTTGGCTATAAAAATGAGCGTTTGACCAAGGCTGCCCATCGCCAGCTCGACAGCCTGCCGCAGATTGCCTCGCAATATCTGCATCGGGAAAAAGTTGAACTGGCAGCCATGATTGCCAAGGATGCCGAGCAGAAATTTGGCAATAAAGGCCGCGTGCATTTCAACGTTGGTGGCTCGCAAGCCATTGAAGATTCGCTAAAACTGGTGCGCAATTACACCGGCGGCAAAAGCCTGATGTTTGCCTTCGAAGGCGGCTACCATGGCCGCACACTCGGCGCGACCTCGATCACCTCCAGCTATCGTTACCGGCGCCGGTATGGTCATTTTGGTGAGCGTGCGCAATTTGTTGAATTTCCTTACCATTTCCGCGGCCCCAAGGGCATGTCGAAGGAAGAATACGGCCACGCCTGCGTGCAAAAATTTGCTCGCCTGTTTGAGAGCGAATACAATGGCGTTTGGGACCCGAAGGCCGGAAAGTCCGAATATGCGGCTTTCTACGTTGAGCCCATTCAGGGCACCGGCGGCTACGTCATCCCACCCATGAATTTCTTCTCCGAGCTAAAGAAGGTTCTGGACGACCACGGCATTCTGCTGGTTGTCGATGAAATCCAGATGGGCGTTTACCGTACCGGCAAGCTGTGGTCGATCGAGCATTTCGGCGTATCGCCCGATGTGCTGGTGTTCGGCAAGGCCATCACCAATGGTCTCAACCCGCTCTCAGGCCTGTGGGCACGTGAGGAAATGATCAATCCGACCATTTTCCCTCCGGGATCGACCCATTCGACCTTCGCCAGCAACCCGATGGGCACTGCCGTTGCGCTCGAAACCCTGAAAATGGTCAGCGAGAACGACTTTGGTGCGAGCGTCATGGCAAAGGGTGCCCGCTTCCTGGATGGCTTGAAAGAGCTGGAAAAGCGTCACGCCATTGTTGGCGATGTCGATGGCCTTGGCCTCGCATTGCGCATGGAAATCTGCAGGGAAGACGGCTTTACCCCCGACAAAGCAACGCTCGACTGGATGTCGGACGAAGGCATGAAGGGCGATCTGGTTGTCAACGGCAAAACCTATGGTCTGGTGCTGGATGTTGGCGGCTACCACAAGAATGTCATCACGCTGGCACCAAACCTGATGATCAGCAATGACGAAATTGATCTGGCCCTCAACCTGCTCGATCAGCTTCTGACCCGCGCAGTGCGGAGATAACATCATGCAACTCCTGCTTCTTCATCTTGATGATGCGCTGGAGTTGCAGCCGGAATTCGTGCGCTCCTGCGCCATGGTGGGCGCGCACGAATTGCATGAGAAGGAATGCGGCAAGGCGGTGCGCCTCTGGGGGAGGCAAGCGGCACTGGATGATCTTTGGCGCAGGCTTCAACAGGCCAAGGTGCGTTCCGCATCGGGACCGCGCCTCACCTTCATGGGTTCTGGCGACTTCCATCACGTCACATCCTTGCTGCTGGATCTGGCGCTGGAAGACGTAAACGAGATGGTCACTGTGGTGCATATCGACAATCATCCGGATTGGGTGAATTTTGATGGCGGCATGCATTGCGGCTCGTGGGTTAATCGTGCGCTTGAAAACCCGCGCATTGATAAGGTCATCACACTTGGCGTTTGCAGCAGTGATCTGCGCTCACCGGAGCGCAAACGGGCGAATCTCAATCTGCTGGCCAAGGGACGCCTTGAACTCTACCCCTATGTGCATGCGCCAAGCCGTGTGAGAGCCCATTACGGTGACGGGCAGTCCTATGAGCAACAGTCTGGCGCGCTGCATTGGAAAACCATTGCCGATGTTGGCGAGATGAATTTTCTCGACCGCCTGTTGGCCAGCATCAAGACACGCGCGGTCTATGTGACCATCGACAAGGATGTTCTGGCCAGCATAGATGCCGTCACCAACTGGGATCAGGGCTGCATGCGGCTCACCTATGTGTTGCAAATCATCAGCGAAATTGGACGGGTTCACAGAATCGTGGGCGCGGATGTCACGGGCGATTACTCACACCCGAACTACAGTGGCAATCTGCTGACCCGCACCCTGAAGCGCGCAGAAATCCTGCTTGACCAGCCGAGTTGCCGCTCTGATGAAAAAGCCATTCGCAACATCAATAGCGCGGCCAATTTCGCGCTTCTGAATGTGCTGACAGAGCATATGCAATGAGCGATCAACTGACATTGGCCATGTTGGGCCTGATTGGCTTTTGCATCGTGATGGAAACGGGCCGTGAGGTCTGTTTCAAAATGACAGCAACCATCACCAATTGGCAAACAACATTGCTGCACCCGATCACGTGGGCGGGCATTGGCTGCTGGGCGATAGAGAATTTGGCATGGGCGCGCGTTTTGGCCACCGTGCCCCTGTCCATTGCCTTCCCGATCATGGCCCTGAGCTATGTGACCATTGCGATTTCGGGTGCCCTGATTTTCAAAGAAACCATCAACCTGCAACACGCGGCAGGCGTGGCGCTGGTGACCATCGGCGTCATTTGCGCAGGAGTAACAGGACTATGAAAATATTCGCCTATTCCAAGTGGGACATCGTGCCCGTGCTATCGGCCATGGCGCATCTGGCGTTCAACATCATGTTGATTGTCGGCTTTCATACGCGGCCGCTGTGGCTGTCTGCGGCTCTTGGCTGCCTTTATGCCGTGTCGATATCCTGGAATATCAACAGCATATCCCACAATTTCATCCACACACCCTATTTCACATCAAAGCGTTGGAACTACGCTTTCAGCCTGCTGGAGTCGGTGGCCATCGGCTTTTCCCAGACCTATTACCACTGGGTGCATATGCGCCACCATTCGGGCAACAGTGACCGCCCCGATGAAAACGGCAATACCGTGGATATGCTATCGATCTACAAGCATGGCACAAACGGCCAGCCTGAAAACGTGTTCTCCTACACGTTCTTGAGCTTCTTTCGTGATGACATCGGTGCCATCCACAAGGCGATTGCCGCCAAGCGCCCGTTTGAAGCCGCTTGGGGCCGGTTTGAACTGATTACCTTTATCGCGATTGCACTGGCGGCATTGGCCTATGACTGGAGGGCCACCCTGTTCTTTGTGCCCTTCTATTATCTTGGCAATTGCCTTTCCTCGCTCAATGGTTACTACGAGCACCTGAATGGTGACCCCGATGAGCCAATTGCCTGGGGTGTGAGCAGCTACGAGCGCTTCTACAACTGGCTTTGGTTTGGCAATGGCTACCACGCCGAGCACCATTATCGCCCCAAGACTCACTGGACCGAACTTCCGCAGTTGCATGAACGGATCAAGGAAGAACAGGAAAAGGCTGGCACCCATGTGATCAGCACCTGCCACGCTTTGGGCTTCATTGCCAAAGAGAACTGGCAAACGGATCTGTCCCATGAAAAATGACAGGCTTTCGTTTTTCGAAGAGGGCAAAAATGGACGAGGCATTCTCCTCGTCCATGGACTGACAGGTGCGCCTGCGGAAATGAAACTTGTGGCGCGGCAATTTCAGCGCCGTGGCTATTCCGTCTATTCACCGCTGTTGGCGGGCCATGGGCAGGACGCCCACGCCTTGCGCCAGACATCATGGCAGGACTGGCGCGATAGCGTTGAAGAAGCGGCTTTTGCTTTTTCCAAAAGGGTGGATGCGGTCTTTGCAGCTGGCATTTGCGCCGGTGGCAAGCTGGCCTTGATGGCAGCAGAGCGGCAACCATCATTGATCCAGTCTGTTGCGCTCTATTCCCCTTGCTTTTTCTATGATGGCTGGGACATTCCCCGCCATTACAACCTGATGGCGCGCAATATTCGCTGGCTTGCCAAAGTGCCGTTTCTGGATCGTTTGAACTTTCGCGAAACATCATCCTTGGGCATCAAGGACGAGCGGATCCGCAAGAAGATTTCCACCATGTCCTCTGAGGGCGTGCTGGAAAGCTTTCCCGGTCGCGGATTGGTGGAAATGGAAAAGCTGGGGCGAGCCTTGAAAGCCAAGCTGCCCTCCATTCGCACGCCAACCCTGATTGTGCATTCTTTGGAAGATGATGTCAGCAGCCCCGATCATGCCCGCTATATCTCCAGCCATATCGGCGGTGTTCATGAACTCCATTGGCTGAAAGATAGCTATCACATGATCCACGTGGATCGTCAGCATCGTCACGTTGCGGATGTGACCGCAGATTTCTTCGAGGCTCGTCATGAACCCGCCTATGCGTGAGCGCATGCCCGAGGCCCTTCAGCATGCCGAAGGTGCTTTCAGAGGCGCGGTTGTCAGTTCAATCACACAGATCGGTCGCGATGCGTGGACGGCGTGCTTTGCCCATGAGCCTGAGGGCTATGACTACCTCCTGACCGTGGAAAGCGCCGGGCTGGCTGGATTTGAATGGTTCTACGCCACTGTTTATCAAGGCGATCTGCTGGTCGCCGCCATGCCGGGTTTTTTATCACAATATCCGCTGGATACAACGCTTGAGGCGGGAGGGCTGCGCACGCTGATTGGCAAGATCCGTCGTGTCTGGTCAGGTTTTTTGACTCTTTCGCTTGCCTGCCTTGGCTCTCCCTGTACGGAGGCAGGCAGTATTGGCATCCACCCAGAAATCGTCGACGATCAATATGCGCTAGTGTTTGAAACCCTGCTGAGCGCCTTCGAGACCTATGCCCGCCATCGCAAATGCGCGATGACTGCATTGAAGGACATACCGCAGACAACATTTTCCGCCTTTACGGACACGATTAACAAACGCGGCTATACAGGGTTGGATGGCATGCCCACCGCCTGGCTACCGATCGATTTCGACAATATCGAGACCTATTTCACCCGGCTTTCGGCGGCCACCCGCAAGGACATGCGGCGCAAATTGCGCACCCGCGAAAAGGTGCGCGTCGAGCACTGGCATAACTACGGCACGCTCCTGCCCCGGATCATGGAATTTTATCAGGCCACACGCGCCCGCAGTGAATGGCAGTTTGAGGAACTGACAACCGCCTATTTCACCGGCATTCTGGAATCCATGCCCGAGACGGCTTTTTGCACCATGTATTTCGTCGAGGATGAATTGCTCGCCGCCAATCTCATGGTGCGTGACGGGCATATGCTGATCGACAAGTTCTTCTGCATGGATGAGGCCAAGGGCAGGCCTTACAATCTCTACTACCTCAGCTGGTTCGAGAATATCCAATATTGCCTTGATCACGGCTTGAGCCGCTACCAGAGCGGGCAGGCCCACTATGCTAACAAGCTACGGCTCGGTAGCCAGCTCACAGCCAATGCCATGTATTTCCGCCATAGTAATGGCCTTGTGCAAAAAGCGTTGCAGGCCATCGCACCCTATCTGTCGCCAGACGACAGCGGAGACCATCGATCATGAAAATCATGCGGGCAACATGGCTTGCAGTGCCGGTGCTGAGCACAGTGGAGCAGCTCTTTGTCAAGCTGGGTGCTGAAAGTGCTGTGGGAACCAATGGCGGGGGATTTGTGGAAGCCATCCTGTCATCACCATGGTTCATGGCGGCAATCGCAATCGAAATCGGCTGTTTTTTCATCTGGATGACGGTTCTGTCGGAACTCGATCTCAGCAAAGCCTTTCCGCTGTCGGCGCTCAGCTATATTTTGATTATGGCCGTGGCATTTCTGGTGTTTGGGGAGCCAGTCCAGCCATTGAACATGATTGCAACCCTGCTGATTCTGGCAGGTCTGTGGTGCATTGCCACCGCATCGCGAAATAAGAAGCAGCCATCCTGATTGGGTTTTGCCCCTAAAATGAAACTGTGAACTCTTTGCTCAGGGAAATGCCGACAATATTCTGGTTCGGCGTACCAATTTTGGCCGTCACGGGACTGGATGCGGCATCGCCCACCAACCGATCAAAGCGATCATACAGGGTCACGGACCAATCCGGCGTTAAGGCATAGGAGGCCGAGAGCATGGCACCCACCGATTTCAGACCCGCCCCGGCATCATAGGCCGATAATGTTCCATTGGCCGCCGACTCCGCGGGAGAAATGCTGAAATATTCGTGCATATAGGCCGCGCTGCCAAACGAAACCCGTGGCCCCACAGACAAAATCCAGCGATCACCCACCGGCTGGAACCAATCGCTGCTCACATCCACAACAAGACCACTGCCATTGCTCAAAGCCTCACGGATTTCTGAGCGGAAGCGCAACTGGTTTGGAATGGCCCAATATTGCAAAAACACACCCGCATCGAGGCTGGTTTGAATCCGGTGAACACCGTTTAACCCGTTCGATTCCGAAGACGAGCGGTTGTCACGCATATTCACGACCGGACCCATCTGAAAACCATGGAAATCGAAAAGCCCGTAATCGAGACTGTCATCGGGGGCAGAATTTTCCGGCGCTTCTCCATAGCGGCGAACATCAAAGGATGGCATGCCCGAAATGCCGTTATGCCTGCTCCCCGGATGATTTGGCCCATATTCCATTGAGGCCCCAAGCGTCACAATCCAGCGATCCGGCTCGGTGACAGGCGCAGATTGACCTTGGACATCTGCCGCATAGGCACAAGAGCTGCCCATAGCCATGACCAGCACACTTCCCATAACAGGCAAGGACATTAAATTTCGGATGCGGGCCAAGATGATGTCACACGTCAATAGAATACAGTATTGTTGTTATACCAAGATCGGTGGGCTTATTATAGCACTAAAATGAGAATTGGCGGTGGAGCGGTGCGTCGCCCTTTCGTCAGCAGCGAAAATCGGTCATCTAGAGTCTGTCAGGTTCAGATTGAACCAGACAGACTCTAAACTCTCTTGTTTTCGTTTGTCTTTTCGGGAAAGCCGGGTTCCACTTTTCCCTGACAAACTCTAGCCGCAAAGCAAGATCGCCAAACCCAGCCTGGATGCCAACACGCTTGCAACAAGCGACGGGTCCGAAATCGGCGCAAGATCAATGAAACAGGCCCGCACGGCTGTCGCTCTGGTCACGGCATGGGCAACGGCCAATGCAACCGTGGTTTTGCCAATGCCACCGGGTCCGGCAATTGGAGGGCTTGCCTCAGGCGGTGATTATCACCGCCGAAAATGACATCCTTTGTGACGAAGGCGAGCATTAAGAAAAAAACTGATTCAGTCGAGTGTGATGGTAGCGGCCACCCGATATATCGGCACGATCCACGATTTCATTGTTCTCGAAGCCCTTTCCAAAACTCCTGCCGCAAAAGCTGCCATGGCACAAGCGAATGCCGCACTCAAATACACACGACACGACTAACGGCCTCATCGACAGGACAGAGCCATCGGAAGAGCAGCCTTTGGCAAAGCCTGGCATTGTCGAAAGGCTACGTCCGCCATCCTGAACCAATAATGAAAATGCAATAAATAGCTATTTTCGGATTTTTATATTGTATAATTATCAAAATATGATAATTAACTTCCTATCAAACGAGGAGGATGATATGACGTTAACAGCGGTTCGCGCAGGCGCTTACCTGCATCACGTAGCATTCGAAAGTTGCAATCCTGAGCGGCTGGCACAATTTTATGCCTCCGCCATGGATATGGACGTCGAAAAAGTTGGCGATACGTGGCATTGCGAAGGACCGAAGCGCCGCTTTATCGCTGTTGCGGGCACGGACAAGAAACTGGCCTATTCCGGCCTTGCTTGCCGCAATGCGCAGGGTCTTGCATTGTTGCGGGAGCGGGTTGAGGCTGAGGGTATTGAAGCGCTGCCGAGCCCATCGCCCTATTTTGAAGATGGCGCATTTGCGGTACATGATCCGGATGGTCGTCTGGTGTGCTTCGGTATTGCAAAGCCCGACAAGCCGGGTCGCAAGGGCATACAAGGCCCGACACAGCACCTGACCTATGCCTCTGAGGATGTGGCAGCTTTTGTTGACTTCTATGTCGGCAAGCTGGGCTTTCAACTGACAGACCGTGTCCTGCATGAGGATGGCCGTCTGGCAACGGCATTCACCACATCCAACCACGAGCACCACACAATTGCCTGCTTCTACACGCCGGGTCGCGTTGGCGTTGATCATCACTCCTACGAGGCTGGCGAGTGGATCTACATTCGCGATTGGTGCGACCATCTGGCATCGCACGACATTCAGCTCACCTGGGGTCCAGGTCGTCACGGTCCCGGCAACAACCTGTTTATCTTCATTACCGATCCGGACGGCAACTGGATTGAAATTTCGGCGGAACTGGAGGTTATCTATGATCGAGACACCCAGAACTGGCCGCAACATCCCCGCACCCTCAACAAATGGGGCGAGGCTATTCTTCGCTCCTGAATGCCCCAAGCGTGGGAGGAGCGCATCGCGCACGGGCGGTTGAACATACAAAATGGAGGAGGGGCCGATGAAAATCGCCGAACGGGATATCGACGCCGAGGTGGTGATTGTTGGGGCGGGTCCGACCGGGCTCACCCTTGCCAATCTTCTGGGGGGCATGGGGGTTTCGGTTGCGTTGATTGAACGGAACCTGACGACGGTTCAAGAGCCGCGGGCGGTTTCGATTGATGATGAATCGATGCGCACCATGCAAGCCATCGGCCTGGATGGTGCCATCGAGGCAATTGTGGCACGCGGCTATGGCTCTCGCTACCTCTCACCGGGCGGGGACTTATTTTTAACTGTGGAGCCTACATCGTGCGATTATGGTTTCGACAAACGCAATGCGTTTCAGCAGCCAAACCTCGAAGCTTTGTTGCGAGAGGGACTGTCCCAATTTCCCAACGTGGTTCAGCTGTTCGGCTGGGACATGCAGGCTTTTTCTCAGGATCAGACCTCCGCATCCGTTGACATTGTCCATGAGACGCAGGGCACACGCACTGTGCACGCCCGCTATATGGTCGCCTGCGATGGCGGGCGCTCGCCGACAAG
>DNPN01000093.1:18874-23734 GCA_003501385.1 Rhizobium sp.
GACACGCCCGCTATATGGTGGCCTGCGATGGCGGGCGCTCGCCGACAAGAAGCAAGCTTGGCATCCAGTTGGTTGGCTCAACCTTCGTCGAGCGTTGGCTTATCGTGGATCTCGTGCGGACAGAAAACCGCTTTCGCCACACACAAGTGCATTGCGATCCCGCTCGCCCGTGCATCTCGCTGCCCGGACCAGACAATATCCGCCGTTACGAGTTCATGCTGCGGGCGGGCGAAGATGAGAAAATCGCAACGGACGAAACCTTTGTCCGCAACCTGCTGGCGCGCGTTGGACCGGACCGCGATTGCGAATTCCGCCGCGTGCGGGTCTACACCTTCCACGCCCGGCTCGCCGACCGCTGGCGCGATGGCAACATTTTCCTCGCCGGAGATGCCGCCCATCTCACACCACCCTTTGCCGGACAGGGCATGAACAGTGGCCTGCGTGACGCCCATAATCTCGCTTGGAAACTCAGTGAAGCGTTGCACGCAACAACACCCGCCGATTTCTTGGACAGCTACGAGGTGGAGCGGCGACCCCATGCCTGGGAAATGATCTCGCTGGCCTTGCGCATGGGACAGGTGATGATGCCGGAAAATGCCACAAAGGCCTTTTTGACCCGCGCAGCTTTTCGCGTTCTGGGACTTTACCCCCCTGCCCGTGATTACTTTGCCCAGATGCGCTACAAGCCCAAGCCGCGCTTTCGCAAGGGATTGCTTTGGCCGGACGGGCGCAACGACAAGGTGACAATGGTTGGGCGCTTGGTACCCCAGCCAGTGATAGAAGACACCAGCCGCGACCGCAGCCTTCTGGACAGGCTGCTGCCCGACAGGCCGGTCGTTCTGATTTTTGATGAGTTTCCCGACCAGGTCCTGTCCAAAGACATGATCGATACGCTGACAGCTGCGGGTGCAGCGGTGGTGGGTATGACCCCTGAGTGGATGAACCCGGTAGATGGTGCCTTTGCAGTGTACCGCGACGTAAGTCGCCTGTTCAGCGCACCTCAGATGCAGGCCTATCTCGGACATGCACTTTTGTTGCGCCGGGATCGCTATATCGCAGCGGCCGTGCCTGTGGGACAAGTCGCTGAACTTGCGCAACGGATAACCGCACTTGGCGGTGAGCGACCGTTAACGGCACCTTTGCCTGTTTTCGCCACCGCATCGTGACACGTCTGCACTAAACGACCCATCTTCCATTGACTTCCCTCGGCGTCAAATGGCAACTACAGCACCATGCGCCCTACATGGCGCATGGTGCTGTAGCACTTTATATCTGCTGAGTAATTTTATCTTTAAACTGATTCCGATTTAAAGAATTATGCAATAGAGTTCTGTTGTCTGTTGCAATTTGACATATCCGAGGAAATTCAATGGCCGGACTAGATCGGTTTGTCGACATTTTGAGACTATTCGACCAAACAAAATCCGACTGGACGATTCAGGAAATGGCGGTGGCAACAGACGTGCCAGCCAGCACTGTTTATCGCACCGTTCGTGAATTGGTGGCCCAAGGATTTCTCGATTCATCGATTGAGGCGCATTATAGGCTTGGAGCGGCTTTCATCGAGTTTGACCGACGCTTGCGGATCTCCGATCCGCTGATCCGCGAAGGCGATCCCATGCTGGCCGATATTATCAATGCAGCACAAATTCCATGTGTTGCGGTTCTTGCACGGCTGTATCGGGATCAGGTTATTTGCGTTGCGGATCATCGCAGCGGTTCGGATGCGGTGGAAACCAGCTATGAACGGGGAAACCCCATGCCCTTGCTGCGCGGGGCCACCTCAAAGGTCATTCTTGCACAATTGCCCAAGGCAAGACTTGGCAAGGTTGTAAAAGCGGCAGATCAGGATCCCTCACTCAAAGAAGACATGATTGCGCAACTGACTATGATTCGGCGTCAAGGCTACGCCATCACTCGCAGCGAGGTTGATGAAGGGTTGGTGGGCATCGCGGTGGCGGTGTCGTGTCCATCCGCTGCCATCCATGCCAGCATGAGTGTCATCATTCGCGCCGCCGACAGCAGCGAGAGCATTGAACGCCGATTGCTGATGACACTCATGCCCGTTGCCGACATGTTATCGCGCAAGCTTCATGCCTTTTTACCGACGGCGTTGTGTTGAGCGTCGTAAGATGAATACGACGCACCGTCATCCAGCATGAAAATGATCCAGGAAGATCGCGCACGCAGGCTCGATATTGTCGATAATTTCCTGCTCTGTGACACTGTTGCGGATGGCCCATAAATATTCCTCGAACAGGCGGGCCTCGCAGAGCGCTTTGAATTTCCATGCCGCGGCAATGGGGTCTGGTATGGTCAACTCTCCGGCGTTTGCGGCTCTTTCCAACGTTTCGGCAAACACACCGATGACGTTTTTGACGCCGTTCTCGTGGATGATCCGCCCAAGTTCAGGAAACCGTGCGGCCTCCGCAATCACGAGACGGTTCACCGACATGATCTCGTCAGACAACAGAAACCGCAAATATCGGAGCCCGAGGTCTTTCAGTGTGTTCTCAATGCCGTCGGAGCGATCAGCGACGCTGTTGAACTCCTCCCACCGTTGCTGTCCGGCTGAGAGGACGAAGGCTGTAAACAATTCTTCCTTTGACGGAAAATAGCCGTAGAGCGTCCCCTTGGAGCCACCAACTTCGGCGGCGATCAAGGCCATCGACAAGGCACCATATCCGTGGCTGCGGAACAAGGCTCCGGCAACCGCGATGATTTCGTTTCGTTTCTTCTGACTTTTTACTCGCATGATCCCCTGTAACCGCAACACCCGGCATTGTTAAGTGGGTGTGCCATTTCTTAAAACGTCATATCTGTACGATTATAAAGTGAATATCCAATGAGCAGAGCTGTCCTAAAGCATGTCGCGTTCAACTGACCTCAGTTGAACGATAACGTACATGCGACACAAAAAGAGCTAAAGCGTGTTGCCCGAGGCTGATAAGCCGCAACACGCTTTAGAGTTTGTCAGGTTCAGTTTGAACCCGACAAACTCTAGCTTCTCTTATTTTCGTTTTCTTTTCGGGAAAACCGGATTCCACTTTTCCCGGACAAACTCTAACACACCCGAGCGTCGAGTCTGTCTGGTTCAATCTGAACCTGACAGACTCTAAGAGCTGTATCGATCCTCGACACGTGCAAGGACGAAATCATCGGTTGGCTTATTCGCGAATTGGGCAGTACGCGCATCAAGGCTGACATAGAATGGAATGCCGCGTGGGCGGGCTTTCTCGAAGCGGCCACAATGCCAACCGCAGCTCAGGGACATATCATCCCGATTGACAAGCCCGGCAAAGAAGCGAGGGTCTATAAAAAGCCGGTCGGCGTTATTGGTGCATCAGCCTGTGGAGCTTTCCGTTTCATCTGTCGAACCGCTCAGTGGCCCCGGCGCTTGCGCTTGGCAATGTGGTCGGTCTGAAGCCACCGAACGATACGCCCGTGACTGGCGGTCTTCTTCTTCCGAAAATCTATGAGGAAGCTGGCCTGCCCGCCGGTGTGCTGAACGTCGTCGTTGTTAGTTCGAGCATTATTGGCGACGCTTTCTCGCGCCATCCGATTCCACGTGTCCTGACCTTCACCGGCTCTACGCCTGTAGGAAGCCATATTGACCAGATTGCCGGTGAGTCATCCCTTCTCAAGCGGACCGGTCTGGAACTTGGCGGCAATGCGCTGCTGGTGGTGCTGGACGATGCCGATCTGAAAAAAGCCGAGGGCGCAGCCCTCATTGGCCGCTTCATGCATCAGGGACAGATATGCATGAGCACCAACAGCATTATCGTCGATGCCTCGCTCTATGAGCGCTTTGTGGATGCCTTCACCACAGCTGCAAAAGCCGTGAAATATGGCGATCCAGACGCACCCGACACACTGGTCGGGCCGTTCTGCAACGACAATCAGTTGCAAAGCGTTGCCACCAGCATTGCGAGCGCCCGCGCAGCCGGCTTTCGGGAGTGCCTTTCCGGCCCAATCGAGGGGCGCGTGGTGGCTCCACACGTGTTTGCAGATGTCACGAATGACTCTGATTTTGCCCGACACGAAATTTTTGGCCCTGTGACCCCCATCATTTGCGCGCGCGATGAGGCTGAGGCGCTGGCGTTTGCCAACGACACAGAATTTGGTCTTTCAAGCGCAGTCTTCACACGCGACGAGGCACGGGGGCTTGCTTTTGCCCAACGCATTGAGGTTGGCATGACCCACATTAGAGTTTGTCAGGGAAAAGTGGAATCCGGTTTTCCCTGACAAACTCTAGCACTGACTGGTGCCACGATCTTTGCTCCGGTTCTGCCGCATATGATCGATCATTTCTCAGCAGTACCACACGCTGCTCTTCTGGCACCGCTCGCGCTGGTGACGCCAGCACTGCTGGTGGCGCTGCTTTCGCCGGTGGAAGGGCTGTTAATTGACCGCTTTGGACGACGAAGCGTTCTGATCGCCGCGCTTGCTGTCTACGCGCTTGCTTGCATCGCTCCGTTCTGGATCGATGATCTCCATGGGATCATTGCAACCCGTGCCATTGTTGGCATGGCGGAGGCGGGCGTGATGGCCGCAAGCACCGCGCTCATCTGAGATTATTTCAGTAGAGAGCAGCGGGCACATTGGCCGTTTCGACAACGCTGCCGTGGGCAATCCCGGTTTCAACAATTGGGTGCTGTCGCCAAACATCGCCGTGACCTATCGCACCAAGCCCATCTTCTGCTGGATACGACGGAGTTTTCTGCTCGGCTGTTTTACAACCATAATTTCGATCGCAACGACTCCACCGGCGGCTTTAAAGCATGTCGCGTTTTATTGTCCTCAATAAAGCGATAACGTACATGCGGCTAAATAAGAGATAAAGCCTGTCGCAGTGAATCC
>DNPN01000093.1:23988-25935 GCA_003501385.1 Rhizobium sp.
GCAGTGAATCCTATTCACTGCGACAGGCTTTAGCTATCGCGACGGGGACTACCTCCAGCTCAGCTTTATTCGCAAGATTTTCTGATGAAGCAAGCGGCCAGTCTGTCGCGGGTTGGCCACCACCCCTTGATTGCCAGAAAGGCGGAATTTCATCGTCAAGCGTCTCCGATGGTATAGGGCAGCAGACTTCGCGTGTCATGATCGAACTGAAGTTTGCGCATCAGGGGCGGAACGGCTCTTTGCGGACATTTTTCGCGATCACAGATGCGGCAGGAAATTCCGATCGGATCAAAATTGGCCTTGGCGGATAAGTCGAGATCATCGGCATAAACAAATGCATCTGCGTAGGAAATCTCACAGCCAAAGGCGATGGCGTAGCGGGGTTGCGGGCTCCGGTAGCCTGCGGCAGATTTGGTAATCTGTGTCGCAAGACAGAGATAGCGCAAGCCATCCGGTGTCTCAGCCAGCTGTCGAATGATCCGGCCTTGCGCCTCAAAGGCCTCATGCACATTCCACAGCGGACAGGCGGCACCAAATCGCGCAAATTGCAATTTTGTGGAACTGTGCCGCTTGGTGATATTTCCGGCACGGTCTATCCGCGCGAAAAACACTGGCACACCTTTGTTGCCTGGGCGCTGCAACGTGCTCAAGCGATGACAAACCTGCTCAAGGCTGGCACCGAAACGGGCCGCAAGCAAATCAAGATCGTGACGGAGATCGTTTGCCGCTGCGAGAAAGGCCCCATAGGGCATCAACAAGGCTCCGGCGAAATAATTCTGAAGGCCAATTCGACAGATTTCGAGAGCTTCTGCGGTGCGAAAATTGGCACCGGCCAAGATGGACTGGATGAGATCATGGGCGTGCAACTGCGCGATCTGATGGGCAATCTGGAAATCACGGGTCGACGCTGGCGTATAGCGCTTGATAAACAATGTTCCGGTGGCACGATCAAAATGTCTAAGCGCATCGTCGTCGGAGCTTGAGCGCTTCACATCAATCTCGTGCCGCAACTTGAGAAAGTCACACAAGGCCGGGTAACTCTCTGCCTCACCAATGCCGAGTGCCTTTGCCAAGGTTTCGGCCTCAACATCCAGTGCATGGATGTAATTATCGACAAAATGGAAAAAATCCCGAACCTCCTCGTAGGGGGTTGTTTCCGAGAGTGAAGCAGAACTGCCGAGACTATCGCTCAAGCTGGCAAGTTGCTCGCTATTGCGTTTAAAGCCCTGGTGCGCCCGAATGAACGCTCGGGCCAGATTGGGCGCGCTCTGGGTAATCAGTTTCAACTCCTGAATGTTGGGTGTGAGATTTTCAAACAAAGGATCGGTCAGCGCCTCCGTCAAGGCAGACAAAAGACGGTCCCCCTCCCCCGACGACAGATCGCTGATATTGATCTGGAATTTTTCCGCCAAAGCCACCAGCACCGTGGCAGAAACCGGTCGTTGATTGTTTTCGATCTGGTTAAGATAGCTGGTGGAAATACCGATCCGTTCGGCAAATTGTGCCTGGGTCGCCTTGTGCTTTTCCCGAAGTTCGCGGACTTTTCGCCCAATGAACAGTTTGCCGATCGCCATGTTTGCAACTTTGCAAAAATTAATTTGCATTTTTATAATTCACACACGCACACACGATCAAGTGTTTTATCAATCCTCTCGTTACGCTAGAACAGATATAAAGGACCTACATCTTTGAAGGGGAGACGACATGCCATCCGTTCTTGAGCAGCTTGAAGTGCGACGTGCCGAAGCAAGACAGGGTGGCGGCCAAAAACGGATCGATGCCCAACACGGCAAGGGCAAGCTGACGGCGCGCGAGCGGATCGAGGTTTTGCTCGACGAGGGCTCATTCGAAGAATACGATATGTATGTCACCCATCGCGCTGTCGATTTTGGCATGGCCAGCCAGAAGATTGCCGGTGATGGCGTGGTGACCGGCTGGGGCACCATC
>DNPN01000093.1:26182-26302 GCA_003501385.1 Rhizobium sp.
TGACCGGCTGGGGCACCATCAACGGTCGGCAAGTCTATGTCTTCTCTCAGGATTTCACGGTTCTGGGTGGCTCGCTCTCCGAGACGCATGCGCAAAAAATCTGTAAGATCATGGATATGG
>DNPN01000062.1 GCA_003501385.1 Rhizobium sp.
CCCGCCGCCACAGCCTGCTGTGCAAACTGCTGCGCGTGCCCAGCATCGTCTTTGCCGTCAACAAACTCGACGCCCTAGAAGACGCGGCCAAACCCGAAACCGCTGGCCAGGCCACGCTGGCGTTCACCCACATCCGGGGTGCGCTGGAAAAGTTTGCGCTGGAAGCTGGCATTGAAGTGACCACCATCGTGCCAATCTCCGCCCTCAAAGGCCACAACGTGGTTGACGCCGCCGACGGCTGGTGCGGCTACACCGGCCCGAGCCTGCTCGACATCTTGGAACTGCTGCCGGTGACACCCACCGACACCGCGCTGCCTTTCGCCTTCCCGGTGCAGTGGGTCGAAAAGTTCAGCAGCTCGTCTGACACCTCACAAGGCCGCCGCATTTTCTGGGGCCGCGTTGCCAACGGTGTGGCCCAAATTGGCCAACAGGTCAAGGTGCTGCCCAGCGGCCAGACCGCCTCGGTGGCGCAGGTGCTCGGCACCACACGCAAGCCCGGCTCCGTCCAGGCCGGTCACAGCGCCGGTGTGGTGCTCGACCGCGAAGTGGACGTGTCACGCGGTGATTGGCTGCTAGCCCTCGTACCACCTGCACCAGCCGCTATCACTTCTGATGACGATTTTGCCGACACACCCACTGCCACCAGCCTGCCACCCAGCCGCGAAATCAGCGCCACCGTCGCCTGGATGGACGACGAACCGTTGGTGGCAGGCCGCGTCTACTGGGCGTTGCACGGCCACCGCTGGGTCAAGGCGCGTGTCAAACGTGTGGTGCACCGACTCGACATCAACACCCTGGCCGAGGAAAACGCCGACACCTTGCCCGCCAACAGCATCGGCCACATCGAGCTGCTGCTGCAGGAACCGATTGCCGCCCTGCCATTCGCCCAGTCGCGGGTGTTGGGTTCACTGGTGCTGGTGGACACCGCCACCCACCGCACGGCGGGGGCGGTGTTGGTGAATGGGTGACCGCAACGCGGCAAGGGCATCACGGCTTGCCGTGTGCTGCTTGGTGAACTCGCTGGGTGGTAGTTCAGTCAGGCCGATCTGAGCGTAATGGCTGGCCTGAGCCAAACAGACCTCTAGACCACGTCCTACCAGGGCATCAAGCTATTCAAAATGAAGCATCTCAATGAGGCCATTGACCGAACATTGGCACCTTTGGACTGCGTGCCTGAACGACTGTAACGAGCGATAAGCGGCCAGATGCAGCGCTTCATACCGCTCGCTTAACGTTAAACGTGAGGGCCGCCATAGCAACGAAGCCGCGGAGGGTACCTACAAGCGCAGCTTGTGGTTGGTTCATCTCGAAGGAGTTGTTATGCCTAGTGCCCCTTTGGAACAATAAGCACCTTGAGTTCAAAATCATCTTCCTTCTTGTTGAGATCATTCTCAAGGCCGCAAGGATTTGAAATCCAACCCTCTGGGTCATACACAAAACACAGGAGTTTTTTGCAATCTGGGTGTGCTCTGTAGCGCCGCGAATCAACAATCAATTCCTCGCCAACATCTCTGGCTTTGAGTGTTTGCCTTGTCTTTTTAACCTCAATGATGATTTTTTCATCCTTGAGAAGGAAATCGACGCGTGAACATCCGCCCGCATAACTGGGCGTCCACTCCTCTGGCCTAATGTCATCAAAGTAGATATGCAATAAAGAGTGAAGCAAATCTTGAGCATCGTACTCGTCATTGACATGTAAGCTCTCTCTATCGGCATGTCGAGTTCTCATCTGCTTTGCAACAAGATGAAAACGCGAACAAATCTGCTCTACAAAACCAAAGTAATTAATTTCTGATTTTTTAGCAAGCTTGGATGCCAACTTGGCTTTGGCTTCTGTCCATGGGAATGTAGAGCCACAGTTTTCGCAATGAGTAGGAACTGAAGTTTTGAAACCTATGGCGATGACACCCTCGACGTGGTAATGACCTTTTATTTCATGTTTACAGCTTGGGCATTGGTAAATCGTCGAAGCGCCACACTCAGCACAAAACTTCCTACGAAACTCTGGCGAGCGATGATAGTTTTCAGTGATTTGGTGTCCGTTCAAGCAGACTTGCTGAGTGTCATATTGTCCCACTGGGCACCTTCATAAAGTGGCATAACGTAGTACCAAGGGACGCGCCGCTCACGGAAGTTAAACGGAGCCCCGAAGCTTGATAAATTACAAAGCTATAAAATCACCCTGGTGGCACGTCCCTTTGAGTACTATGTTAGGTTTAATTATAGTTATTCCAATTATCGGCCAACCATTTACTAACATTTTTATGGCTTCGCGTATCACCTGGAAGATGCTCCTTAATTAATTTCTCAGTTTTTAAACCTGATACTTTTTGTTTTAAATTATGTGTATCCGAAAACCGATTAATAAACGCTAAAACCTCATACCCTTCACCACGGTTGAGAAAAGTACTATCTGGAACTCCGGTTACTTTTGGGTCATCAGGGGAAATGGCTGTCCATGAGTATGTGTATTTTAAGTCCGCTTTAGAAAGTAAGGGCATATCGCCTCCTTTGGTTGGTTGAAATCTAACTCAATATAGAGGGACAGAACCGTGTCTCCCGAACACGACGATAGTCGCCATAACATCGTCGAGCGACACCTGCGCAAACCAGCTAACCATAAGGCTTGCAGCCGATATGTTGCACAAATGAACAATCACAACAACTCCAGAAAAACCAGCAAACCGGTTTTGGCAAAACCCCAAGTCAGCATGTCAACCCGGCTTCTGGACCAATGACGCGAGCAGAGTCCCTGCTTTCACTGTAGCCGCAGGACCGAAGAGGCTTGGTTGTCTTGGATCAATAACTTCATCCTATTTCACGGCCTGACGCACCCTCGCAACATGGGGCAAGCCGACATTGAATCCTTTTTTGACTTTTCTGGCCATCGCCCCTGTCATGTTCTCGTAGGTTATTCATGGGAAGATCGGGCCGACCGCAAACCGCGTCTGGCACCAAGATTGCTTGTCAGACGCGGTATGACCGCAACAAATGCCGC
>DNPN01000035.1:0-4346 GCA_003501385.1 Rhizobium sp.
AGGACCTTCGACGCCCTTCACAAAGTCCTCGGATCGATATGCAATCTCTTCAATCGAACTGAATGTCGAAACTATTTCAAAGCTGCGGGATATGCCTATGATTAAAAATCTGACGCTCTAAATGGCACAATTTATTGGCGGCATGTCAGTGAAGGCAACACCGTTTTTTGGTGGAATAGGTGCTTCATCGGTTTCAGGAAATCTCCTCAGCAAACTGCAGCAGTTCTGCATCGCGACCAAACCCGGCAATGAGTTGTATTCCAATTGGCAGTCCGTCTTTCGATAATCCCGCGGGCAAGGCCATGGCTGGAAGCCCGGCAATATTAACCCATCCTGTAAAAATGGCATGGTCGCGCGGTCCGGCGGCTTGGCCGTTGATCACATCTGGATAGGCCTGCCCGGCTGGCCATGGCAGCGCTGCGGCACTGGGGGTGAGAACCAAATCATAGGTAGAAAACACTTCGCTCATTTGCATGCGTAGGGCCGCTACCTGTTCCAGCGCATGGAGATATTTTGCACCGGTGATTGTCCGGCCCTCTTCGGCCATCGCCCGTACCGAAGCTCCGGCCAGTTCGGCCGTGGACGGTTGCCGCCTCATCAGAAAATCAACCCCGACGCGCGAGATGGTCCGCCAGATGCTGTTGACCATCTCTAGATCAAAAAACACCTCGCCGGGGACTACCTCAGCGCCATTTTCGGCCAATTGATTGGCAAAGGCGGTGGTTGCAGCCGTTATTTCCGGGTCCACAGGACGGTTTGCAAATTGCGGAATATAGAGCACCCGCCGCTTTCGGTCTGGCCAAACTGGTGGACGGCTCAACAGGGAGCGGCGATCTCGTTGATCAGCGCCTTTTAACACATCATCCAGAACCATGGCATCGGCAACGGTCCGCGTCAGGGTTCCAACCACCTCAAAATCGGTCAAGATGGAAGGAAACCCCCACAAGCGCGGGATATGCCCGGTGGATGGCTTCCAGCCCACCAGCCCTGTATGGCAGGCCGGACGGCGGATTGAACCGCCACCGTCTGTGCCAATGGCTGCAGGCACAAGCCCTGCCGCCACGCTTGCTGCCGCGCCGCCAGATGATCCGCCGGGGGTTAGTTCCGTGTTGAAAGGATTACGGGTGGTGCCGAAAAGATCGTTGCTGGTGTAACCTTCCAGCGTCAGTTCCGGCACATTGGTCTTGCCGAGAATAATGGCCCCAGCCTCTCTTAAACGTGCCACCGGCAGCTCGTCGCGCTCTGGCACAAAGCCAGCAAGGGCGCGGCTGCCCCATGTGGCGGGCATGGCTTTGACCAGAATATTGTCCTTGATGGAGAGGGGGATGCCTTCAAGCGCTGAGCGGGCCGCACCGCTTGCCAAGCGGGCATCACTTTCACGCGCTGCCTGCCAAGCAGCGGTTTCATCTATCGCAACAAAGCTGTTCAGCACGCCATCCTGTGCAGCAATTCGCGCAAGGCAGCGTTCCAGCAGGGCTTGCGCCGTCAAGGCACCACTGCGGAGTGCGGTGGCAAGCTCATGAACAGTTTCAAACATCGGAAGGTCTCCGCCCGCACTCATAGCGGTTTGCCAATCGCTGCGGGCAATTTGGTGGAGCGGCCCATGCCCGCCAGCACGGCCAGCGCGATGAGATAGGGCAGCATCTGGATGAGATAGGAGCTGATCGGTACGCCAAAACCCTGCAAGCGCAGCTCAAACGCTTCTGCCGCGCCAAACACCAGACAGGCTGCCGCCGCACCAAAAGGATGCCAGCGACCGACAATCAGCGACGCCAATGCCAGATAGCCACGCCCGCCCGTCATGCCATCGGTGAATGTCCCGACCTGTTGCAGAGAGAGTACGGCACCACCCAGACCCGCCACGCCACCGCAGGCAACCACGGCCAGACTGCGAATGCGCAAGGGATCAAGACCAGCTGCAAACACCGCTTCTGGATTTTCACCTGTGGCCCGCAGCATCAGGCCCGTCTGTGTTCGCGATAGAAGAAAGGTGAGGGCCAAACAGCCAATCACCGCAAGATAGGTCAACGGTGGCTGCGAAAACAGCAACGGCCCAACAATGGGAAGGTCGGACAGGCCGGGGATGGGCCATGCCGCCAACGGCTCCAGATGAATGGCCATCGGCTGCCCAGTGCCAGAGAGGATGCGCATGAGATAGGTGGTCAGGCCAAGGGCGACAATATTGGCTGTCAGCCCCGTGACCATATTATCGGCCCGGTGACGCACCGTCACGGTTGCCACAATCAGGCCCATGATCATGCCACCCAACACGGCAAGCACCAAACCACCGGCGGCATAGCCAGAGACCCACGCGCCGACGACGCTGGCAAAGGCACCCATCAGCATCATGCCTTCAAGCCCGACGGCAAATACGCCAGCGCGCTCGGATAAAATTCCACCCAATGCTGCAAACAGCAGCGGTGTGGCAATGCGGATGGCAGCAGCAAGAAAATCAATCATGATCGGCGCACCGTGGCAGTAAGAATGAACAGCATGGTAATTCCCTCAATCACCACGACGAGGGAGGATGGCACACCAATCTGGCGCTGCATGGCGAGTGCGCCGGTTTCCAGCAGCCCGATAAACAGCGAGGCAGGGATGACCGCCGCCGGTTCCAAAGCGCCCAGAAGCGCCACCGTGATGGCCTTGAAGCCAAAGCCTGCGGAAAAGCCTTCAATCAGGCGATGGTGCAGCCCCAGCAGTTCCGCACCGCCACCCAGACCTGAAAGGGCACCGGCCATCAGCATCACGCTCCAGGTGATTTTGGGAACCGAGAAGCCTGCATAGGCCGTGGCCAGACGGGATTTCCCCGCCACCCGTAACGCGAAGCCAAAAGGCGTTTTCCACAACAGAAACGACAGGCAGCAGGCCAGAACCATGGCCAGCACAATGCCAATATGAAAATCAAACACCGGAATGCGCGGCAGCCACACAGCACGCGGAAAGGCCGGAGACTGCAAAAACCCCGCCCCCTTCTGTCCCAGCGCTCCGGATAAAGCCAACTGTACCAGCAACAGCGCCACAAAGTTCAGCAGCAAGGTGACAAGCACCTCATGCACACGCCGCCCGAGGTGAATGGCGGTGGCAACACCAGCCCATGCCGCTCCGCAGACTGCGGCACTGGCAAGGGCAACAATGGCAGTGAGCGCCGATGGTTCGCCAGGCCAGAAAAGCACCGTGGCGGTGGCACCAATGCCGCCCATGGCAATCTGGCCATCGGCCCCCATGTTGATAACCCCGGCGCGAAAGCAAATGGTCAGTCCCGTTCCGGCAAAGAGATAAGGGGCTGCACGGTTTAGCGCCACGCCGATTTGATGGGGCGAGCCAACAGCCCCAACCACCATGGCGATGAGCGCCTCCAGCGGGCTGTGACCGGCTAGCGCAATCAACCCGGCAGCACAGCACATGGACAGAGTAAGGGCCGTGAGAATACGCCGGGGTAGGCCATTCCGTTGCAACCGCAGCGGAAAACGGCTTTGGGGTGGGGTGGATTGAAGCTCGGTCATACCGCATGCTCCGACATCCATAAGCCAATCTGGCGCATTTCCACCTCCGCACGCGGCACCACACCGGCAAAGGCACCGCCAGACAGAACCCCAACCCGATCACTGATGGCCAGCACTTCTTCCAGCTCGGACGAGATGTAAATCACCGCAGCACCGCTGTTGCGCAGAGCAATCATCCGCTCCAGCACAAAGTCGGTAGCACCCGGATCCAGCCCCCATGTGGGTTGATGGGCAATCAGCACTGCGGGGTTGCGATCCAGCTCGCGGGCAATGACAATCTTCTGTTGATTGCCGCCGGAAAGGCTGCTGGCCGGAGCGGCAGTTGAGGGTGCACGAATATCAAACTGTTCCATCAAGGCTTTGGCCTTGGCAACCGCGGATTGCTTGGTCAGCACGCCCTGCGCACTGTAGGGCGGGCGATGACTGTCGCGCAGCATCAGATTATCGGCAATCGACAGGCTGCGCACGAGGGCGGTCGAGGATCGATCGGCGGGCATGTAGGCCACGCCAGCTTTGGTCCGGGCCGCCACAGAGGCGCGGGTGATATCCTGCCCGTCCAGCGTGATGGTCCCAGTTGAGGCATCGCGCAATCCGGCCAGAGTTTCGGCCAATTCCAGCTGGCCATTGCCATCCACACCGGCGACGCCGAGAATTTCTCCGCCGCGTAAAGTGAGAGTGATCGGACCTAAACCGGGGCCAGTCAGAGCTTTGATGTCCAATCGGGTTTCGCCCGGTGTTTCGCCTGCAATAATCTGTGGCTTGGACGTATCACGCCCCACCATCATTTCGGCCAATTGGCCACGGCTCATGCCCGCAACCGGCCCCTTGCCAGAAACACGT
>DNPN01000035.1:4614-4779 GCA_003501385.1 Rhizobium sp.
CACGTCCGGCGCGCAGCACCACTACTTTATCGCAAACATCCAGAACCTCAGGCATTTTATGGGTAATAAACACAATGCCTTTGCCCTCCTGCCGCAGCCTTCGCAAAATGGTGAGCAGGTCCGCCACTTCCGAGGGGGCAAGATTGGAGGTTGGCTCATCGAGAA
>DNPN01000035.1:5000-14036 GCA_003501385.1 Rhizobium sp.
TCTCTTCGGAGCTGGCCGGATCGAGATTGGAGGTTGGCTCATCGAGAATGAGCAAATCAGCTTCTCGCAGCAAAGCTTTCAGGATTTCAATCCGTTGTCGCCTGCCGAGAGGCAGGTCCGCAACACGGGCGTGCGGGTCCAGATCAAGGCCAAATTGGCGGCTGACCGCATGAATGCGTGCAGCAATGGCATCGCGCCGCAGCAGACGCCCGGCATCTGCCCAGCCGAGCATGACATTTTCCAAAACACTCATGGCCTCGACCAGCATGAAGTGCTGATGGATCATGGCAATGCCTGCCGTCATGGCCTCACGCGGATTGTGGTTGGAAAACTCGCGGCTGCGAAACACAATGCCGCCCGCATCCGCAGGCACCATGCCAAAAAGCACTTTCATTAACGTGCTTTTGCCGGAGCCATTCTCGCCCAGCAGACCAACAATCTCACCGGCGTTAACATCGAGATCAACACCATCATTGGCGCGAACCGCGCCATAACAGCGGACAATGCCACGCATTTCCAAAAGGGCAGCCATGAAAGCCTCAATCAAGCCTGCCCAAAACAGGCAGGTGCGGCACGGGATAACCGGGTCGGCGGGGAACGCCGCCGACTCGAGGATTGAGCGAAAACCTGCTCTGCTGTGGCAGATCAGCTGCCGCTGCGGGCATCGTTCTCGGTAGGGGCAATCTTCAGCTTGCCGGAGGCAAAATCGGCAGCCATGTCATTGACCTCTTTAACAACAGCCGCTGGCACAACAGGGTTAAGGGCCTTGTCGGCGCTGTATTTCAGCGATGCTCCCGTGACCTTGCCGGTGTCGTAGCCATATTGCACAAAGGTGCCAAACAGCTTACCCGCCTTGACCTGATCAGCCGTGCTGCCAATCATTTCCGGCCAGTCCTCGACAACATTGGTCAGCACCAGATCGGGCGCAATGGCTGTCTGGTCAAACCCGCGCCCGGTGACGAAGACCTTCTTCTCCTTGGCGGCTTGCACCAGACCAGCCTCGGCAGCGTTGAGCTTGCCAGTCAGCACATCGGCACCATTGCTGATCAGCGACAGTGCGGCTTCCTTGGCCTGTGCCGAATCCTCCATGTCCTTGATGTAGAGAATGGTTACCGCAGCACCGGCCTTGGTGGCGCAGAGGCGAAATCCGCCCGCTTGCGCGGTAATATTCGGCACGCCTTGCAGGCCGTAAATACCACCCACCTTATGGGTCTTGCTCATGCGTGCGGCCAACAGGCCAAGCTGGCAGCCGAACTGCGCATTGTTGTAATCAATCGACATCACATTCGGCATCATGCCTTCATTGCCACTAACGGCAATGAACTGGGTTTTGGGAAAATCTGCCGCCACTTCCTGCATGGCAGAGACAAACCGGCCAGAATGCCCCAGCACGATCTTATAGCCCTGGTGGGCATAATCACGCACGGCCTCTGCCTCATCGGCATCGGCTACATTTTCCGAATAGGCAGTCTTGAAGCCATGCGGCTCAAGGCTTTTGACAATCGCATAGCCCAGCGCATTCCAGCTTTGGTCATTGGCACTGCCGGGCAGCAGAATGGCTGCCTTGTCTTCTGCGAGGGCGGGCGCAGCAACGGCTGCGAAGGACAGCACGGCAGCCGCCAGCGCTGCCGACGACCGCAAGCGGCCGCAGGTTTTGGTAAGCATCGATGATTTCCCTCTGGTTGGTTATGGTTTTTGGTAGAGCATCCGGCGTTATTTTTGCGGTTGAGCGATCACCGGACAGCGCTCAAACCTTTGACTGTTAAACCTTGACGATGGCCGCAATGGGCGCTTCACCGGGCTTGCACTGGTGTTCCGTGCCACCCGATACAAAAATGGCAGGATCAAAGGTAACGGAGGCGATCACGGCACCAAGCGCTGCCCTTGCATGGCGCTCATAATTGATATCGGCATCCGACAGCATGGTGGTGCGGTGCCCGCGTAGTAACCCGCCCGGAGGGGCTTCGGCCTTGGCAAAAATCGCCCGGATGCCGTCGCTCTCAAACGGGGCATCGTCGGCACCCAGCGCATTGCGCACCGCCGCCCGCACACCCTCGGCATCCACCACATCGCGCAGAATGGCGTGGCCGATGGCCAGATCACCGCTGGCCTGATCGGAATTGCCAAACAGCAAAACTTCGCAATTGCGCAACTCGCCGCCTGCAGATGTATTGGCAACGGTGGAATAGAGATCCATGCGCTTGGCAATCACCTCATCGCCCAAATCGCTTTCGCGCACCTCGCCCAAGGCGAGCGCCACACCCAAGGCGGTGGCACCCCGCGCATAGGGCTTGGAGCCATTGGGGTCGTTCGTCACCAGTTTTACGCCACGGGCTTGCGCATCGCTGACAGCGGCAGGGGTCAGCAAGGGGCCTTTGACCTGCACATAATGAACATCAGCGACATCAGAAATTCTGGCTTCATCCATCGCCTTTTGCACCGCTGCGGCCACTTCGCGCACTTGCACCATTGTGCCAACTTCTTCGGCCAGCAGATCACGGGTGATGGCAATGCCCACGGCCAGCCTTTTGCCCGAAGAGGGTGTGCTATCCGGACTGCGGGTAAAAATCGTGGCATGCGGGCTGAGCACACCTTCTGTTCCTCCCGACCAGACAAAAGCGATGCGCTTGGTAACCTCTTCAGGCGAGAGGCCGAGACTGCGTGAGAGAAGCAAGGAAAAGGATTGGGTGGCAAAGCCACGGGTAAAGTCGTTTGCGCCGCCATTGCCTTCGGTTTTGCCAATCAGAGCAATGATCTCACTGGGGTCAATCAAGCCTGCATCAATCATGCGCTCAAGCCCGGAAACATCTCCCGGATTGCCCATTTTGATTTTGTGAACACCAATGCGCATCAACCGCTCCTTCGCTGTATGCCCATATTGTATGCAGGTTCAAAATATGTGCAAGAATATTGGAATAAATTTCACGATGTGGAATAATGGTCGCGGAAGTTGCTATAGGGGAACAGAAAAACATGGACAAAAACAAGAAAAACCAAATGGATAATAAAGGGCTCAAACAAGAGGGCGGGGTGCAGTCCATTACCCGTGCACTCGCCATTCTCGATACGCTGGCAGAGTGGGATGACGGCCTGACATTGACCGAACTGGCCAAAAACGTGGGCTTGCCGCCCTCCAGCGCCCATCGCATTCTCACCACATTGCAAAACCATCGTTTTGTGCGGTTTGAGCCTGCAACCATGTCGTGGCTCGTGGGCGTGCAGGCGTTTGTGGTGGGAAATACCTTTGCCCGCTCGCGAGATATTGTCTCCATTGCCGTACCGCATATGCGGCGGTTGATGACAAAAACCGGAGAAACCGTCAACCTGTTCACCCTCGATGGTGATGAAGTGATTTGTATGGCGCAAATTCAGAGCCAGCAGATGGTGCGCGCCATTTCCCGCCCCGGCGGCGGCGTAGAAATGCATCGTTCAGCGGCTGGCAAAGTGATTTTGGCCCATATGAGCCAACCTGAAGTCATCACGATTGCCGAGAAAAACGGACTGCCACGCTATACCGAGCATACGATAACCACGCCTGAAGCACTGTTGATTGAGCTTGGCAAAGTCAAACAACGCGGCTTCTCGATTGATAACGAGGAATTTTCACTGGGATTGCGCTGCATTGCGGCCCCGATCTTTGATGAAACAGGCGCGGTTCATGCTGCGGTCTCGCTGGCCGGACCCGCCTCTCGCATTACAGAAAGCCGCACGGATGCCCTTGGCAAGCTGGTGCTTCTGTGTGGCGAAACAATCAGCGCCGACATCGGCGGACGACCGACGAGTTGATGTGTTCGGGCAAGTGCCGGGTCGGCACCACCCACAAGCGGCGGAGATCACGGCAAGGCAAGTCGATTGATGATGTCGGAAGCCTGTTGCAGCAACGGCAACGGGGCAGGATGCAACGCGCCGGTATCGCTGCGGCGGCTCACGGCAATTGGCATCACCTCAATGTTGGAGCAGGCTCCGTGGCCATCAAAGGTCAGTCGTAAGGCCGCGCTGCGCCAGACATCGACAGCTTGCTCGTTATAGGTCTGAGGGCGGCGGGTATGAAAAACAAAATTCCCGAGACCGGCAACAATCGGGAAACCGTGATGCATGACAACAGGTTGCATGACCGGCGCACCCGTGCCGAGAATAAAACATGCCCCGGCATCAATCAATTGACGGCCAAGATTGATCATCCAATCCGGTGTTGTCGTCCAATTGGCATCCCAATGGTGGTTATGCAACGCAATGCCAATGAGACGGCCTTGGCTTTTTTGGTGCTGCATGGCAGTCCTCAAGGCTTTGAGATCACCCTCATCTGGCTGCCAGTTTGACGATATGGTGTCTGCCATGACCACATGGGTTCCAAACACCTCAACACCATCGTCTCTCCTGGGCCTGTAGCCAACCGCCGCCCGGGCAGATTCACGCCTTTCATCCCCCAGTTGGGTTATAATATGGCGCAGAGTTTCAAACTCAGAGCGTGGCACGCCCACCGTTCGGTGCATTCGCAATCCAGCAAGTCCCGCACGATCTGCCGATGCGTAGACAATGTCTGGCTGGGGCCCGAGATCGACAGAAAATAACGCTACCTGCCGCTCGCTCGCATCTATGATGGCGGGCGTCAACGCCTCTTCGATATTTTTTCCACTGCCGGTCACGCCAATGCCGTGCATTGATGCGGCGGCATGTGTTGCTTCAATGCCCGGCGGCCCAAGGTCGAAGGCGTGGTTGTTGGCATGGGCGAGGGCATTGAAGCCGAGTGCCTTGATACTTGCGAGCGCGCCTGCCTCTGCCAGATGCAGCGTTTTGGTTTTTGTTGGCCAACTGCCAGAGGTTGTAATGGTGGCTTCAAGATTGGCAAAGGTGACATCGGCGCGCAAAAATTTGACCAAGGGTGCGAGCGCCGGATTGCTCAGATCAAGAGCATCGTGAATCAGGATTTGGCCTGTAACAGCGATTGCCGTGGTCATGGTTGCCTCCGTGTTGAAACCGGCGGCAACGGAATGAGTGTCTCTTTCGGCACGATTGGCAAACGCACACAGGACGCTTTGATCGCATCGCAGAACACTGTATTTCCGGCGATTTTGGCGGTTCTGCCCGTGCCCTCCGGGGCAAATGTGTTAGGGTTGACGTCATATTTCGGAAAGTTGGACGAGGAGATATCGAGCCGAATCCGATGACCTTTGGCAAACAGATTTGCGGTGGCAAAGGGCTCAATTGTCACCTTAAAGACCTCGCCGGGCACAAGTGGCTCAGGCTTTTCCCAGGAATTGCGGTAGCGGCTGCGCAAAATACCATCGGTGATGTTGAGGGCAAAGCCCATGGGATCATCTTTGCTGGGCGGATAAACATCAATCAACTTTACAGTGAAGTCCGTATCCAGTGCGTCAGAGGCGATATGAAGCTCGACAGTGATCGGCCCCATCACCACCACATCCGCGTCAAGCAGGTCTGTCTCGAAAGATAAAACGTCTGGACGCGCTGAGAGTGGCAGGCCGGGATGGCGTGATCCAAAAAAACGGGTTGCCTCACGCTGGTCAAAGCCACCACCTTCAAAAATGGGCCGCCCGCTGGTGAGGGAGCCGCCAATGGTGGGCACGGGATTGCGCGGATCATAGTCATAGGTCAAAGGTGCGGCATCGATTGGCGGTGGGGTTTCCGTTAGCAGGCCGGTGTTGTGGAGGTAATAGCTGTGAAACTGCGTCCCAGTCACGGGCCAGCCATCCGTCGTAATCCAGCGTCCGCCATGGTCCAGTCGATCTTGCGCGTCGCGGCTTCCTGAGCCGCCGCCCATCAGATAAAGTCGGGCGGTAGGGTCCGGGTGATCATCATCCACTTTGCCCTTCAGCCAACGGTCAAACCATGCGCGCCGAAAGGCAAGCCAGCTTGGTGTGACATTGCCGCCAAGCGGTGCTTCTGGGCCAAAGGAGACATCTCCGGCGAAGGTGGTATTTCGATCACCATGCAGCCAAGGCCCCATGATTAAGCGTAAGGGCCGATCAACCTCGCCAGACAGGCCGATATAATTGTCCAGCGTTGATTTTACATAGGCATCATACCAGCTGGACATCAACACAATCGGCACCTTGGGGAAGGTTTGGTAATAGCCTTCCATGTACAGGCCAACCCGTTTCCAATAATCATTAAACGTGCCGTTTTGCCATTGTTCCAGCAGATAGGCTTCATAGTCGGGGGCGGCGCGCACTGGCGATATGCCCTTTTTCCAGGGCATGACATCAAACCATGCCTTGAGATCTTCTCCGGCAATGGCGGCGCGGGTCAGTCCTTCTGCGCCTTCAAGGGCGTTGTTATAGGCCCAGGTTGCCTGCTTTAGCTCAAAGGCCCCGCCCTGGCGAATGCCGCATTGATAGGCATTGGCAAAGCCGCCGGAATCCATCACCATGCAGGAAAGTCCCGGCGGGTTCAGGCAGGCCAGTGCCGCCTGGGTATGGGCGGCATAGGACAGACCCATGGTGGCAAAACGCCCATCGGACCAGTCTTGCGCCACCAGCCATGCGGCGGTGTCAAAACCATCGGCACCCTCCGAGAGATATTTGCTGAACTGCCCCTCGGAATTATAGCGCCCCCGGCAATCCTGATAGATCACCATGTAGCCCGCCCGCACAAAATGGCTGGCCACCTCTTCACGCAGCATCGGGGTGGTCATGCCCACTTCAATTTCAGATCGCGACCGCTGGGTCTTGCCATAGGGCGTGCGCTCCATAATAGTGGGAAGGGGTGTTTCAATGGCTTTTCCATCCTTAGCGGGGCGGTAAACATCTGTGGCCAGCCGCACACCGTCACGCATGGTGACCATGATATCGCGCTCGACAATAACGTCAGCCGCCAGCACTTCCAAGCGTCCAGACTTGAAGCTATCCATGTCGTCTATCCTTGATATGAAAGATGGGCGGCGCATCGCGCGCCGCCGGAAATTACTGCGCTACAGATGCCAATGTTGCGCTGGTGTCCTCACCCATATTGGCCTCATAGGACAGGGTGGCCTTTCCGGCCCAATGCACTTTCTGCCAATAGAGTGGCAGAACAGGCGTATCGGCAAATACCATTTGGGTTGCCTCCTGCAACAAGGCAATGCGCTTGTCGGGATCGAATTCGGCAGCGGCCTTGTTCATCAGGGCGTCAAAGGTTGGATTGCTGTAATTGGTGCGGTTAAACGAGCCGCTTCCCGCTTCCTTGTTCACCGTCATCAACAGGTTGCGAAGGCCAGTGGCCGAGGTGGGTGTGGAATTGCCAAGCGAAAAGAGGAAGGCACTGAATTTTCCAGCCGATGCATCCTTGGTGTAGACGTTATAGGGTTGGGCAACGACGCCGCTGATCTTGATGCCGCCGCGGGCAAACATCTGGCCAAGCGCCTGCGCCACCTGGGCATCGCCAGGGAAGCGGTCATTCGAGGTATGCAACGTCAGGCCAAAACCATCGGCGTAACCAGCCTTGACCAGAAGCTGCTTGGCACCTGCCACATCAAAGGCGGTTGGCGTCACGGCTGGGGCATTGCCGCCCATGCCATCGGGCACAAGCTGGCCAGCGGCCTCGCCGGAACCATCGAGAATACGATCGATAATCAGCTGCCGATTGATCAGTTTGGACAAAGCCGCCCGAACATCCTTGTCCTTCAGCGGGTTCTTGTCCAAGGGCTTGCCATTCAGATCGGTGGCAAAAGGCGTCACATCTCGGGCCGTGTCCAGCGCCAGATAGACGAGCCGGGCCGAGGCAATGGAAAACACCTTCAGACCTTTGATCCCGCTGATGGTTTTAACATCTCCCGGTGGCACAGCGTCGATCAGATCCACTGCACCGGAGCGCAGGGCTGCAACACGCGCAGCACCATTGGAAATGAACTTGATGGTCACGTGCTCAAACGCAGGCTTCTTGCCCCAGAATTTATCATTGGGAAGCAGAACCAGCTTGTCGCCCGGCGTCCATGTTTGGAGCTTGTACGCTCCCGTGCCAATCGTGGCCTTGCCACTGTTGAAATCCTCGATAGTGGCGTGTTCAGCAACCTTTTTCTCAACAATATAGACAAGCCCAACCTGTTCAATAAAATCCGGCGTTGGCTTCTTGGTCTTGAATTCAATGGTCAGATCGTCAAGCGCCTTCATACTGGCAATGGCTGCGACATTGCCCGAAAACGGAGCCGGACTATTGGGAATGTCCTTGGCGCGGGTGAGCGAAAACATCACATCCTCGGCTGTTAGCGGATTGCCATCATGGAATGTCACGCCCGGGCGTAGTTTGACCTGCCATGTCAACGGATCGATATTGGTCCAGGACTGCGCAAGCGCCGGTTCAATCCGCATTTTTGCATCCGTCTGCACCAGACGGTCGAACATCTCCAGCGCGACGTTCTGATTATTGCCGGTACGCGAAAATTGCGGATCAAGAGCGGAGGGCTCGGTGGAACTGCCCAAGGTCAAATCCGTGGCGCAAGCAGCACTTACACTCAAAGCAGCGCTTGCAACGGTTGCCAGAAAAACCAAACGTCTGTTCATCGATAGTCCCCTTTTGTTATGACGTGAACGACTGCTGCGCAATGCCCTCGACAGGTGCGGCATCAAGGTGGCAGGCGCTGAAGTGATTGGGTTGAGCAGTCCGCAATTGCGGGGCTTCTACCTTGCAGCGCTCAAAAATGAGCGGACAGCGCGGATGAAAATGGCACCCCGGCGGTGGATGCAAAGGCGAAGGAATTTCGCCGCTGATGGGCTGGAAGCTACGGTCAATGTCGCCAATGCTGGGCAATTCGCGCAACAGCGCCTGCGTGTAGGGGTGCTGCGGGTTGGAAAACAAGGCATCTGCCGTTGCGGTTTCCACCACCCGGCCAAGATACATCACCGCCACCCGGTCGCAGATATGTTTGACCACGCCAAGATCATGGCTGATGAACAAATAGGTCAGGCCGAATTCCTGCTTCAACTCCATGAACAGGTTGAGGATTTGCGCCTGAATCGACACATCCAGCGCCGCCACCGATTCATCGCAGACGATCAGTTTCGGCTTGACCGCAAGGGCGCGGGCAATGCCGATGCGCTG
>DNPN01000035.1:14288-30280 GCA_003501385.1 Rhizobium sp.
ATGCCGATGCGCTGCCGCTGCCCACCGGAAAACTGGTGCGGATAACGATCCAGATAGGACGGATCAAGCCCCACCTTTTCTGCCAGACTGGCCACATAATCGCGCAAGCCCCGGCGTGTCACCAGCCCATGCACCAGCGGGGCCTCGCCAATCAGATCAATTACCCGTTTGCGCGGATTGAGCGTGGACATCGGATCTTGAAAGATCATTTGGGCCGCCAGCCGCATGGCGCGGTGCTCGTCAGGTCGCTGGGCTTTCAGGTCTTGACCTTTCCACAGCACCTGCCCGGTACTGACGGGCAAAATGCCTGCCATCAACCGCCCCAGCGTGGATTTACCGCAACCGGATTCACCTACCAGCCCGACAACCTCGCCGGGCTGAATGGTGAGATTGACCCCATCCACAGCATGAACCGTCTGGTCCTGCACATGGACACCCAGATAGCGGGCTATTTTTTCGGCATAATCCAGTTTTTTGGAAAACCGACGGCTAACCTCGACCGCCTCGATCAGCGGCACCATCATGGCTCACTCCTGATGTTTGGATGAAAACAAAGCCATTCGCGCGTTGCACGATGATCGCGAACAGGCGGTGTGGCGCAAAGATCAGTGGCGCTGTCACAGCGATCCCGGAAAGCACAGCCGCTTGGTCGCGCCAGCGCAGGAGGTGCCATGCCGGGAATAGGCCGCAAGGGCTCGCCTCTCGGTACAGCCGCAGGCACCGCATTCAGCAAGCCGCGTGTGTAGGGATGCCGTGGTGCCCGCAGCACGTCCCCCACCAAGCCCGCCTCCACAATCTTGCCCGCATACATCACCATGACGCGATCAGCCAAAGCCGAGACGACACCCAGATCATGACTGATCCAGATCAGCGACATGCCGAAGCTTTGGGCCAATCGCTTGATTTCAAACAAAATCTGCGATTGGATGGTCACATCCAGCGCCGTGGTTGGCTCGTCGGCAATAATGAGATCAGGCCGGTGCAGAAGCGAAATGGCAATGGCCACGCGCTGGCGCATACCGCCGGAAAACTGGTGCGGATAGGCATCCAGCCGCTCCTCCGGCGAAGGAATGCCCACCAATCCAAGCGCATCGCGAGAGCGGGCTCTCGCTTCAGCCCGTGAGGCTTTTTCATGGGCCAGCACCGTTTCCATCATTTGCGTGCCAATGGATAGCACCGGATTGAGCGTCATCATCGGATCTTGAAAAATCATCGCAATCCGGCGTCCGCGCAGCTTGCGCATGTCTTTTCGGCTTTTGGCCAGCAAGTCTTCACCCTTGAAGTGGATGCTGCCGGAAACGACCCGACCGGGCGGCTCCAGAAGGCCAAGAATGGAAAAGCCAGTGATGGATTTGCCTGAGCCGGATTCGCCGACCAGTCCGACAATCTCCCGCGCACCCACATCAAAGCTCACATCATCTACGGCTTTGAGCGCACCCTTGCGGCTGACAAAATGGGTGGAGAGGTTTTTAACCTGAAGAAGAGGAGATGTCATGGTTTTATCTCCCGCTCAGACGTGGATTGAGAATTTCGCGGATACGGTCACCCACCATGTTGATGGAAAACACCAGAACCAGCAGCAGCAGGCCGGGATAGACACTGATCCAGTATTCACCCGACATCAGCACCTGATAACCATTGGCAATCAGCAGGCCCAGCGATGGCTCGGTAATCGGCAGACCAATGCCAAGGAAAGACAGGGTGGCTTCAGCAGAAATGGCGCTGGCCACCTGCAACATGCCAATGACAATCAGCGGCGGCAGACAGTTGGGCAGCAAATGGCTAAACATGATGCGCGGCGTGCTGAGCCCAAGGGTGATCGCGGCCTCAATATAATCCTTGTTCTTTTCCACCAGCGCTGCACTGCGGACGGCGCGGGCAAAGGTGGCCCATTGCACCAGAATAAGCGCCAGAACCACTTTCCAAAGCCCTTGGCCCAGCAGCGCCAGCAGCATCAAGGCCACCAGAATGGTGGGAAAGCCGAGCATCAGATCCACAAACCGCATAATGAGGGTATCAATTCGCCCACCAAAATAGGCGGCAATCAGGCCCAGCAGCGTGCCGACCATCAGCGCAACCACGCCAGACACGACCCCGACACCAAGGCTGGTGCGCAAGCCATAGATCATGGCCGAGAGCATATCGCGGCCTTGACCGTCGGTGCCCAGCCAGAACGTCATGCCATCCATGTTTTGCGAGCCGGGTGGCAATTTTGAATCCATAATGTTCAAAATCGCCAGATCATAAGGGTTTTGTGGCGTCAGAAATGGACCGATGATGGCGGCCAACAGCAGCAGCAGACAGATAATCGCGGCAACCGTTGTTTTGGGGCTGGAGAGAATGCCCATGATCAGGCGGGTGGCCAGCGTATCTTCACGCATTTTGACGGTGCCGATGGTCATGCGTTGCCTCCCAGACGAATGCGGGGATCGATAATGGAATAGAGCACATCGACAACGAAATTGATGAGAATGAACAGGCTGACAATCACCAGCAGATAGGCAACGATCACGGGCCGATCGAGCCGCATGATGGAATCGATCAGCAATTTGCCAATGCCCGGCCAGGCAAAAATGGTTTCCGTGACCACGGCAAAGGCCAGCATATTGCCCAGTTCCAGCCCAATCACGGTGATCAGCGGGATCAAAATATTCTTGAGCACGTGGACAAAGACGATGCGGGTTTCGGACAAGCCTTTTGCGCGGGCGAATTTGACGAAATCCAGCGGCATGGTTTCGCGCACGCCCGTCCGCGTCAACCGGATCACTAGCGAGAGTTTGAACAGACAGAGATTGATGGCGGGCAACAGCAGATGTGCCAATCCATCGAGTGTAAACAGGCTGGAATGCAGGCCCAAAAATGTTCCTTCCTCACCACGTCCGCTGGAGGGAAGCCACCCCAGCCAGACCGAAAAAATCATCACCAGCATCATGCCTTGCCAAAAACTCGGCAGTGAAAACCCAAGAATAGAGCCGGTCATGATGGTTTCATCGGTGATGCTGTTGGGTTTCAGACCAGAAATAAGCCCGAGCGGAATACCGAGCGCGAGTGCGATAAACAGACCCGTGATGGTCAACTCCAGCGTGGCGGGCAAGCGCTCGAAAATCAGCGAAATCGCAGGCTGGTTGAACACAAAGGAGCGGCCCAGATCGCCATGCAGCGCATTCCATCCGAACGTTAAAAACTGATGCCAAAGCGGTTGATCCAGCCCAAGCGAGGTAATTACCTGCGCGCGCTCTGCCGGGCTGGCATCGGGTGAAATCAGCATCTCTGTCGGATCGCCGATGGCGTAAACACCCAGGAAAACGATGATGGCGGTGACAAGCAGCACCGTGATGCTTTGCAAAAACCGGCGGATGATAAAGACGGTCACGACGGATACTCACATTGGGCCTGCGCCCACTGCGGCTCAACAATCTTCATTTTTGGGAACCCCTTTTTTGTTTTTCTGCGGCGACGATACAACAGTTGAAAAAGCCCGCAATATTATGCGTAAAGCGCATGAGGCTATGCATTTCCACAAGTCGGACAAAGTGCATAAACCGATTCCGGTTCTGCAAATTATGCAGTAGTGTTACGGCATGAATCTCAAACATATCGAAGTCTTCAAAACCATCATGGATACCGGCTCGACCATTGCGGCAGCGGCCCAGCTCGGCCTGTCACAATCTGCGATCAGTCGGCAGCTGGCAGCCTTTGAGGAGGAAATCGGCAGGGAGTTGTTTTTGCGTGACAAAGGTCGGCTCATTCCGCGACCTGAGGCGCGACTTTTGATTGAGGAGGTGGAAGATGTCGGAGCGAGCGTTTCGCGTTTGCGCAACAAGATTACCGATATCCGCTCAGGAGTGTTTGGCGACGCGCTGATCCGGGTGGCTTTTCCTCACAGCCTGACCACCACAATGCTGCCTCCGCTTCTGGCACAGTTTAAAATGGATCATCCCAAAGTCACCGTGGAAGTGCTGAACGGCCCCTATACCGAAATCGAGCAAATGATTCGGAACCGTCGGGCTGACCTTGGCTTTGTGAGATTACCGGCCGAGGAGCCGGGGTTCGATGCGTGCACCCTGTTCGAAAGCGGTACCACCTGTGTCATGCCTGCCGGGCATGAGCTTGCAGTAAAGCAAGCTGTCAGCGTCAATGATCTCGCCCGCCAAAATCTCATTTTGCTCGGCCGTCAACGCATGAATCGCAATGAATTGGAACACGAGTTACGACGTATGGTGCCCAGTTATCGGTGTAGTCTTGAAGTGCATTCGGTTGAAACTGCTTGCGCCTGCGCGGCACAAGGATTGGGCCTTGCGATTGTGCCCACCTTTATAGCAGAGTTCTTCCGCAGTGATGCCATCACCTTGCGACCGTTTATTCAGGATAGTAAATCGTCATACGGCATCATTTGGGCCGCTGGCTTGCCGCTTTCCTGGCGTTGCGAGGCCTTTATTGATCTTCTACGATGATACCATAGCCTTTCTGGCTCAAAGAGCAGTCGGCTCCTGTTTCTCGTTCATACAGAACAACAATCAGCCCCCATATTCTATAATTTCCAGCCCCGCATTGTAATCTGTGGCGTAGATCAAGCCATTGGCATCCACAAACACATCCGCCGACTGAATGACTTTTGGGCGACCGGGTCTGCGGTCAGTCGTCGTTGTTGGGCCGACAGGAACCAGCGCGCCGGTTTCAACCGGATGGTATGGATCGGAAATATCAAAAGCGCGGATGCCCGCATTTTGCCAGGTGGCGAAGATCAGCGTCTCTGACACAAACGAGCCGGGCCGGTTTTCATGCAGGTTATGGGGGCCAAAATGGCCCGCTTTCTGGGTATAGTCGATCTCATTTGGAATCGGAAAGGTGGAGATGCTGATCGGGTTTTCCGGCACGCGGATATCAAACACCCACGTGTGCTTGCGGCCATCTTCCTCATTGTCTGCCACCGCCTCATCGGCCACCACCAGCAGATCGCGTCCCGGCAGCGGCAGCGGAGAATGCGTGCCACCGCCATAGGGTGGCGACCAATTGTGGTGCTTGATCAGTTTGGGGGCTGCGTGGTCCTTGATGTCGAGAAGTGTCAGGCCACCATCGCGCCAGCAGGCATAGGCGGTGTCGCCATGCACCAGCGCGTGGTGTAGCGCATAGCGTTTGCCATCTGCCCATGTGCGGCTCTCGCCGGCTGCCTTGTTCATGCCCGGCAGCCACCAACGGCCCACCAGTTCCGGCTTGGTGGGATCAGTCATGTCGATGGTGACGAAAATATAATCGGAAAAACCATCGAGGAGGGCCGATGCATAGGCATAACGCCCGCCAACATACCAGATCCGATGAAAGCCCACGCCCTCCACATCCAATTGCCCGATTTTGCGAGGAGCAGCTGGTGTGGAAATGTCATAGACGCTCATGCCGGCCGTCCACGCGCGTTCGCGCTGACTGGCACCCACGGTTTCGCCAATAGACTGGGTGTAATAGGCCTTTTCGTCGGTAAAGTTGCCGACATCGGCAAACAGATCCAGCGCATTGATCACCAGCAGCAAATCCCCATGGGTTTGCAGATGGATGTTCCATGTGTTGCGGTGGCCTGCACATAGTTCACGGTTTTCGGCTTTTTCGGATCACGCACATCGACAATGGAGAAGCCCTGCGACCACGGATGCGCCACATAGGCATGGCCGTGATGCACCATCAATTGCAGCCCGTCACCGCGTCCGCCAATATCGCTATGGCCGATCAGTTTCATATTGCGGGCAAAATCCGGCTTTGGCAGGTCTATGGTGGTCATCGGGCTTCTCTCTCTTTCAATCGACTTGCGGCATTTACTTGACGGTTGATGGAATCCACGCCGCCGTGGCGGCATCACTCTTCAAAAACGCGGGGAATTTCTGCTGCAATTCCTCAATCGAGCCAATCTTGTTGTTCACCAGATCATCGCGGGTAATCAACGTTGGCTTCAACAACACCGAATGGCCGGGATTTTGCCCGGCAACCGCAAGCGACACTGCCCGCACTGAGACCTCGCCAACCACGGCGGCATTGGTGGCAGCGGTGGCCACCCAGGCACTGTCTGGCTCAAGGAATGCGGGGCGTTTCTGGAAGGTGAGTTGAAGTTGACGCTGAACATGGAAAAGACCCATGTCACCCACGTCAATGACGGCTTCGTCTTTCTGGAGCACCGGATCATCCGCAAGCGTGGGGCACATGGACGGATGTCCATCGTTACGACGATACCCAAGGAAAAGGCCAAGGGGTTTGTTGGCAGACTGACCGAAACCCTTTCCGGCAATCATAGTGTCAGTACGGTCGACATGATCGCTGGCCTGAACCGCCAATTGGTGGGATGGGCGGCGTTAGAGCATCGGCTGAAAAGTGGTAACCGATTTTCAGATAAATCCGATGCGTAAACAAAAATTTAGAGTATCGTGCCGCTTCCGGTTTTCGGTCTGCTGCTCTCGCAGCCATCGCATTGCTGAAGCCGTCAAATACGTCAAGCGGCCGGCGGGGTTCGACGCAGTCTTCACCATCAGCGGCAGAACCCCGCAACAACGTCATAGAGAACTATGAATAAGAACTTCGTGTTCAGGTGCAACTGTTTCAAACAGGTCATTTGGGCCATGATCGGGTTGGGAGGGTAACCAGTGCTTTTCGCCTGTACGCCTGCGGCCAAACCGCGGGACTGCTTCTAACAATGTCTTCGTATAAGTATGCTGGGCATTTTCAATGATACTTCGTGTCGGGCCAATTTCGACAATCCGCCCTCGATGCACGACGGCGATACGATCGCAGAGATGAGCAACCACGGCCATATCATGAGAAATAAACATATACGAAAGAAAGGCTTGCTTTTGCAACTCGCGCAGCAGATCCAGAATCTGAGCTTGTATCGTTACATCAAGAGCAGACACGGGTTCGTCAGCCACGATGATTTTGGGCTCCGGTGCCAGCGCTCTCGCGATTGCGATACGCTGGCGTTGTCCACCTGAGAATTCGTGAGGGAAAAGATTTGCCTGTTCCGCCTTCAGGCCGACTTTCAGAAACAGTGCCCTGACACGCTCACGAATATCAGTCCAATCGGATATGCCGCTGGCGTAAAGTCCTTCAGCAATCTGGCGCCCGACTGTCAGGCGTGGATTGAGCGACGAATACGGATCTTGAAAAATCATCTGGCTATCTCGGAACCGTTCTCGCCGTTCGGCAACACTGAGAGCATGGAGATCAACACCATCGATTAGGATCCGCCCGGCAGAAGCATTGTCCAGGCCAACTGCGATGCGGCCAAGAGTGGACTTGCCGGACCCACTTTCTCCAACAATACCAAGTGTTTCACCACGGGAAAGCGTTAGGGAAATGCCGTTAACGGCATGAATTGTCTGGCCATGCGATGAAAAGCTCCGGCGTATATCTCGTAGTTCAAGTAGAGGCTTCATGGTCATGACTGGACACCTTCGCGCGGACCTGCAAATCGATTCTGCATTGCGCCATCAACGGTTAAATGCGAGGCCAGCAACTTCCTTGTATATTCATGTTGGGGATGCGTTAAAATCCTATCGATTGTCCCTGTTTCGATGATTTTACCGCCACGCATCACCGCAACCCTATCCGCTGTTTCAGCGACAACACCGATGTCGTGAGTAATGAGAAGAATGCCGGAGTCAAAGCGCGTTTTGAGATCGACCAGAAGATCAAGCACCTGAGCCTGTATTGTGACATCAAGAGCGGTGGTTGGTTCGTCTGCAATGAGCACACCCGGCTTGAGCGCAAGGGCTGCTGCGATCATGACGCGCTGGCGCATGCCACCGGAGAGCTGATGCGGATACTGGCGAAGCAACCGGGCCGGATCAGCAATACCGACATCGTCAAGGGCCGTGATTGCCGCAGCACGAGCTTTGGCCCGCGAGAGTTTCTGGTGGCGGATCAAGCCTTCCGTCATTTGCCGTTCTATGGTGAGCACCGGATTCAGAGACGTCATTGGTTCCTGAAAAACCATGCCTATCTTTGCGCCGCGTATATCTTCCATCGCGCGTCGGTTGAGATTGGAAATCATGGTGCTGTCAATCTCGATTGTGCCACCCATCCTTGCAGACGAGGGCAGCAACTGCATGGCAGCAAGGGATGTCATGCTCTTGCCGCTGCCTGATTCACCGACTAGGGCCAAAATCTCACCCCGTCGCAACTCGAAGCTGATGTCATCAACCGCAAGAAATGAACCTGATGCGGTTTCGAACGTGACGGTGAGATGGCTGACCTTCAAATAGGGGTCACTCATGACGACGCCTTTCTCTTCGGGTCAATCATGTCGCGCAAACCGTCACCGATTAGATTGAAGGATAGCACTGTGATGCAGATTGCGATGCCGGGAAAAAGCAGAATCCATGGGGCCTTGGTGATATAATTGCGACCGGATGCAAGTATGCCACCCCATTCAGGTGATGGCGGCTGTACGCCAAGGCCGAGGAAGGACAAGCCTGCCGCAGACAGGATTGCCGATGAAAAGCCAAGGGTTCCCATAACGATCAAGCTTTGAGTGATATTCGGCATGACATGCACCCGCACCAGTCGAACAGAGCGAATACCCGCCAGTTGTGCCGCTTCGATATAGGGTTTGACCCGCTCGCCTTTAGCAAGCCCATAGGTGACACGCGCATAAAATGGCACAAGGCTGATAGCGATGGCCAGTGTTGCGTTGCCAATACCCGGCCCCAGAAAGGCAACGAGTGCGAGCGCGATCAACGTATCAGGAAAGGAATAGAGGACATCGATCAAACGCAGCAGGATTGTCTCGATTATCTTGCCGGAAAAAGCGGCAACAAGCCCCATCATGCCACCAAGTGCAAGGCCGCTGATCACGGCGGTCACGCCGATGCCCAGTGACAGCCGTGCTCCGATCATGACGCGACTAAAAAGATCTCTGCCAAACTCGTCCGTGCCAAACAGATGCGCGCTGTCCGGTGGGCGCAAGCGTGGTCCAGCCGCCATCCGCATCGGATCATAAGGTGTGAAATAGGGAGCCACAATGGCAATCAAAATGATGGAAACGGCAAGGGCAAGCCCGAGGATGAAGCTCCAAGGTGGCTGTTTTTGTCTGGCTTTGGTGATAGCGACAGGCTTCATTTTTGCCTCATGCGGGGATCAAGTGCGATATAGAGAATATCGACCAGCATCGAAACGATGACGACCGATGTGGCAAAGACCACGATGAATCCCTGGATCATGGGATAGTCGCGCTCAAGCATTGCTTGCACGGCCAGACGGCCAATGCCATTCCAGGAAAATACGTTTTCGACAATCACTTGACCTCCCATCAGATAGGCAAAGATCATACCAACAACGGTCACGATGCCAATGAGGGCAGGTTTCAGCGCATGAACAAGCAGGACCTGATGCTCACGCAGGCCTCTGGCGCGTGCTGTGCGAATGTAATCTTCTGCCAATATATCCACCAGCGCTGAACGGGTCATACGGGCAACAAGCGCGCAATAGGTCAGACCAAGTGTGAGTGCAGGTAAAATAATGTTGCGATAGCTGGAGCCAGCGACGGGAAACCAGCCAAGCTTGAGCGCAAACACCTGAATCAAAATAAGGCCAAGCCAGAAACCGGGAATGGACACTCCCAGAACTGCAATGATCATCACTGCGGTATCCGCGACCTTGCCACGATTGATCGCAGCGACAAAGCCAAGCGGAATACCAATCGCCAGTGCCACCGCTAATCCGCATGCCGCCAATGAGAAGGTATTTGGAAGTCGCTCGAACAACAGCCGTGCGACGGGCTCATTGCCCCGGATTGTTGTGCCGAGATCACCGCTCAGAACCCGCATAAGATAATGTGCGACCTGTTCCCACACAGGTAAGTCCAACCCCAGACGCGAGCGCATTTCAGCCATGACCTGCGGTGTTGCCGTTACAGACTGGGCCATCATTGCCGTGACGGGGTCACCCGGAACCAGATGGATCAGAATGCCCGATAGGATGATAACAATGACAATGGTCAAGAAAGCTGTCAGCAATCTTTTGGCGATGATGAGTGGCATTTTAACCTGTGTTATTTTTGATCATCTTGAGTTTCGGCACGTGCCAGGGTCTGTCCGGTTCACGATTTTTCCGGACAGGCCCTCGATCATTGTGTTTGCGTTTGTCTTTTCAGGAAAGCCGGAGTTTCCGGCTCCCTGACAAACTTCAGGATTTGGTCACATCGTTGAAGATGAGAGACACCATGAAGCCCATTTTGAAGCCGTCAACCTTAGAGGTCGAGGCCATCAACCAGCCCCAACCGGGAGAGAGCAGCGGAATTGCATAGGCATTCTCCATCAGATATTTCTCGATCTGATGAATCTTGGCCGCACGCGCATCACCACTCAATTTGCGCTGCTCTTCCAGCATCTTGTCGACGTCGGCATTCAGGCCCATGTTGACGAAGCCCGGTTGCTTCCACAAAAAGTAGAGGTAGTCAGGATCAACGCCAGACATGCCCATGGTCCAGACGGCAGGCTCGCCGTCGGTCTTTGCGTTGACACCCTTCATATAGTCAAAGAACGCGGCCACTTCACGGGTTTCGATTTGGGCATCGACACCAATTGCTGCGAGATCCTGTTGCATGATTTGATGCATCTGATCCCAACCGGGCAATTTGTGAACTAGGAGTTTAATCTTCAGTGGATGATCCGGTCCATAGCCTGCTTTTGCCATCAAAGCCTTGGCTGCTACAGGATCATATTTTACGCCCCATGTCGCGCAAAGCGCTTCATCTGTGGCAAAAAGATTGGGTGCCACTGGGCAATTCGCGGTGTTTACCAAGCCTTCAAATGCAATTGACGCATAGGCATCGCGGTTCATGGCCATGCCAATTGCCTTGCGGATGTCTGGATTGTCGAAGGGCTTGATCTTCCACGTAAAGGCAGCCAGCATTTGTTGGCCAGACAATTCTGCTGCATAAACCTTGAAATTGTTGTCAGCCTTTAGGTCAGCAGCTTCTTCCAAAGAAGGTTCAACCATATCCACTTCGCCCGAGCGAAGAGCTGCCATGCGTGCAACGGCTTCTGGAATAACCTTGAACGTCAACTTTTCGATATGCGGTTTGCCGGGGTTGGTAATGAGCGGGTTGACATTCTTGTAATCTGGATTGGCTTCAAGCTTTAAACTGTCATTGCGCGTCCAGCTGACGAATTTGAACGGCCCTGTGCCAATTGGCTTGAACTCTCCACCCGCCACAGAGCTGGGGCAAATGAAAGCAGCCTGAATGCTGGTCAGGAAGGATGCAAAAGGACCATATGGTTCAGACAATGTCAGCTTGAGTACTTTACCATCCACGCTCGTGGTTTTGATAGGGCCCCAGGATGACAGATTGGGATTGATCGTTGCTGGATTAAGGGCGCGATCAACGCTGGCCTTGGCGGCGGCGGCGTCAAATGTCGTGCCGTCATGGCACTTCACACCATCACGAATGGTAAAGGAATACGTCTTGCCGTCGTCAGACATCGACCATGCGCTGGCAAGACCGGGATGCACTGAGCCATCCTTGTCCATGGTCAAAAGCGTATCGAACATCAGGTTGGTCATCTGCAAGGATTGGGTGGTGCTCGCTTTTTGCGGATCAAGTCCGTCAGCATCAACCGATCGGGCAACCGTTAGATCAACACTGAAGGCTGGAAAAGCGATCAGTGCAGAACCCAGCAAGGTGGCAACGGCCGTTGCTCTGCCCATATTGTGGCGTCGTTTTGGTATCATGGCTTTGTTCCCTTCTTTATTGTTCTGTTTTGATGTCATGCGATGGAAATCGGTGGCTTCCGGTGTGTCCAGGGCCTTGCCGCTTCAAGCTGCCCGGCCAGTTGAAAGAGCAGCCCTTCTGCTGCGGGTGCCGCCGCAAATTGAACACCAATCGGAAGACCGTCTGCGTTGCAGCACAGTGGCATAGACATGGCTGGCGATCCGTTCACGTTGAAGATATGGGTGTACGGCATCCAGGAAAGGTAGAAATCGTAGTGACCACGCATGGACGTGGCGTCTGGAAAGGCGGCGTGGGGAAGTGGCGGTTGCGCCAACGTTGGCGAAAGAAACATGTCATAACGGTCGAAGGTTGATGTGACGGATGCTGCCACCTGATGCAGCCTTGTTGTGGCAACATTGACATCAACTGCGCTGATCCGGTTGCCCGCGTCAATCATGTCCCAAAGCATGGGTGGAAAGTCGTCGGCCGTGAGCGGGCGACCAATGAAATCAGCTTCCAGCCGCATGTCCGTTGCATATTCCGCAAGAATAAAGGTTTCGAACGCATCCCAGCCATCGTCCGGCAGATCGATATCAAAAGGCTCACATATGTGACCAAGGCTTTCCAGAAGGGTCACCGTTTCACTCACCGCGGCTTTACAGTCGTCATGGGTTTCTGCGCCGTAGGGCGCTTTTGTTGAAACGCCAATCCTGAGGGATCGCGGTTCTCGTCCAACTTCGGCACTGAAGTTACCACCGTCGGGACTGTTGAAAAATTGACCTTTGTGAGGCCCCGCCGTTGCATCCAGCAACGCCGCGCTATCGCGCACGGAGCGTGTCAGTGCATGCTCCACCAACATGCCCTGCCACGTGCTGCCAGCCGGAGCAACAGGATTACGGCCTCGGGTTGGTTTCATGCCAAACAGGCCGCAACAGGACGATGGAACGCGAATAGACCCGCCACCGTCATTGCCATGACCCATTGGCACAATCTGCGCCGCGACTGCGGCTGCCGTTCCCCCACTGGATGTGCCTGCCGTCTTGTCGACATCCCAAGGATTGGCAGTTACGCCATGGGCGCGGGATCGTGTTGTCCAATCCATCGCCAGTTCTGGCACCGCAGTTTTGCCGAAGATAACCAGACCCGCCTGCTTGAAGCGGCGGACCAGTTCGCTGTCTCGTGCGGATTTGATATTCGCCCGCGGCGGCCAGCCTGCCCCTGTCGGCTGACCACCATAATGGGCCGTCAAATCCTTGAGTAAAAATGGCACGCCCTTGAATGGTCCGCTCGTCAGATCTTCGGCGATGAAACGCGATGCCTCGTCCTCAAATGTCGCCACAACAGCGTTGAGAGGACCGTTCACAACCTCCACTGCTGCCAGCGCCGTCTCAAGGAGTTCCTGGGGCTGAACGTCTCGTCTTGCCACCAGCGCTGCCAAACCTGTTGCATCGTATTGTGCATATTCACTCAAGTTCATGAGTGTGATCCCTTTCATTATTCCTGCACAAATTTATGGCGCGCTTATATTTTTAGCATGATCCATAAGGGTGACGTTGAAAAATAACTTTATCTCACCCGAAAGGGTGATACGTTTACAGCCAATGTCAGGCATTCCTTGTGGGGTGATGTTTTTGCGACGAACCAATCTCTTGAATAGACGATCATTGCCGCCCCATACATCGGCTGGCGTGATTGATCGTCCACGTTTGACCAGTCTTGCGGGATTTCTGGCCCGCCACCGGTTGGCTTTGATTCATGCGCCAGCGGGATCGGGCAAGACAACATTGTTGGCGCAATGGTATCAGGCCGCGCATGCGGCCGATGTTCACACCGTGTGGTATTCAGCCAGTGACCTTGACAGGGATCCCATTCATTTTGCTGATTATCTCCTGCTTGCTATTGAACAAACCACGGGATTTTCCGGCGATTTCATTCCCACAAGCGACAATGCCGATGCGCTTCGCCGCCTTGTGGGTGTTGTTGCAGATCTTGTCCTTGCACGCCCTTTGGTCCTTTTCATTGATGATTACCACCTATCAGAAGCAAATGGGGGCGCTGAAACGATCAATGCTCTGCTGTCTGCTCGCCTGGCAAATGTTACAATTGTCCTTGCAAGTCGAAATCGTCCGTCATTCGCGCTGGGGCGCTATCGGGCCAATGGTGAAATGATTGAGGTTTCGGTCAAGGATCTGCAGTTCGACGAGGGGGAGACTGAGGCGTTTTTTCGGCTTGTCTCGGATGTTGCCTTGTCATCGACCCAGAGTCGACAGATGCACAATCACACCGAAGGCTGGGCGGCTGGACTTCGGCTCGCGTCTCTGGTCCTTGGACGGACATCTGAAAACTTTATGGAAGCTGCCCCTGCGGGAAGCCACAGAGCCTTTGCCGATTATTTTCTGGAAGAGGTCATCAGCGGTCTGCCCGCTACAGTATATGACTTCCTCACGCAGACATCGATACTTGAAACCTTTAATGCCGACCTTTGCGATGCAGTCACTGGCCGCAATGATGCCGGAGCCACGCTGGTGAGGCTGGAGGAGGGGCAACTTTTCATCGTGACATTGCCCGGCCAGCAGCGATGGTACAAATACCACCATCTGTTTCAAGAGTTTCTGCAGACGCGCCTGTATGGCGAAAGCCTCGAACGTTTCTGTGATGCACATGCCCGAGCGGCAAAGTGGTTTATTGCATCCGGTTCTCCGATTTATGCCGTCCGCCATGCCTTTTTGGCGCGTCAGCCACAATGGGCAGCCGAACTTATCGAAAGCTATTGCCTCTATGATTATCTAAGCCACGGGCGTTTCGAAACCTATTCCCATTGGATGCAGCAATTGCCGCGCAACTCCCGTGAAGAGCGGCCGTTGTTGATGTTCCTTCTTGTCTGGCGATACATCAATCTGCGACGCTTCCTGCAGGCTGAACAAACTTTGAAGGCAATTGAAACGGCGGCGAGCGACCCCAAAAGCCGACTTTCGATGATTGCCCGTGATAACGGTGTGGATATCAAAGGTCGTCTGCGCCTGATGCGCGCGCTTATAGGGTCTTACGGCGGTGACTTTTCAGTCAGTCAAATGCATCTTAAAGCGCTTGACAACAGGGAATTGGATCAACTGGCTTTTGGGCAAGTAGATCTGGATTCAATTCAGAGCTACGTTGCTTACAATGAAGGTGATCTGGTGCGAGCCGAACGGTTAACCTTCAAGGCAAAGGGCATCTACGATGCGATGGCCTGCCATTGGGGTGGTATACATTCGCGATGCATTGCGGCCATGTCCTATCTGGCCCGGGGCTGGTTCAGTGATGCCGAGGTCTTGCTGAAAGATGCATTTTCAGTGGCGAAAGAGCATTTTGCCGAAACGTCTTATATGGTGGCATTGCCTTGTGCGCTCCTTGGGATCGTCTCTCAGAACGCTGGCGATGAGCTTCAGGCTGAAGACTTGTGGCTGCGCGCAATCCCCGCAGAGGCGTTAACTCATGTGTCGGGGCTATCGGAGCGTGTTCTCGTCGCAACGATCAACCTTGGACGACTTTACGATTCGCAAGGACGTTCCGAAGAAGCGTCGGCGCTGCTCGCGCATGCCAGTTTGCGCGCGTATGAAACCGAAGACTTCCGGTTGGAATTCCAGTTGGCAATTGAACGTGCAGATCGGGCATTACGGTCTGGAAACGCGGCAGAGGGACGGCGCGAATGGGAGAGGATCGGCCTGCAACTGACGGAGGCTCAACGGAGATTTCCTTCATGCATCTGGCAAATATGGGATGCGTTTGCCATTCTGGAGGCCCGAATGTTGGCAGCGGGTGGGCTTATGCATGTTGCAATTGAGAGGCTTGACGCCGTTGCCAAGGTCGCCCGTGCGCAAGGCCGTTCGGTTGCCGCCGCACAGTGTGAGGCGCTGGCCATTGTTTACCGCTACGAAAGTTCGAACACAAACGACTCCAGAAAAGCCATACAGGCCTATATGGATCAGGCCGAAGAGGTTGGATTGGCAAGGGTAATTCAGACCTTTGTGTTCTCCTTCCCAGAGATACCAGCAAAGCGAGGTAATGCTGTGCATCCAGGAGCAAGGCCGAAGCCCGAGCGAGATGCCCTTCTGACAGGACGTGAAATTGAGGTTCTAGAGCTTCTACAAGTCGGCCTGTCAAATAAGGATATTGCCGCACGACTCGGCATTAACTTGAATACGGTCAAATCACATGTGAAGAGTATTTTTGAAAAGCTTGACGTGAAGACGCGAACCCAAGCTGTTTTGAGAACGTTATAGAAACAGGAAATTCTTTCCTGGACTTGCCCGGAAAAAGTGGA
>DNPN01000222.1 GCA_003501385.1 Rhizobium sp.
ATGAACGAAGTGAATGCGTCAGTGCCCTAGCGAGCATTGTGGACTTTCAAGCGCTGCATTTTCCGAAAATCGGTGCGGCTTAAGGCAAAGGCCAAAACGAAGAGCGCCGTGCAATCCTTGATAGGGGTGCACGGCGCTTCAAAGCCCAGCTGGTTTACTGAGTAATCGCCTTGAATTCCGCTAGAATGGCATCGCCCATTTCAACGGTGCCAACGCGGGTTGCCCCTTCAGACATAATGTCGCCGGTACGGATACCCTTGTCCAGAACATTGGCAATGGCTTTTTCCAGCGCATCGGCATGCTCAACCAGACCAAACGAGTAACGCAGGCACATGGCGAAAGAGGCAATCATCGCAATCGGGTTGGCAATGCCTTGGCCAGCAATGTCAGGTGCAGAGCCATGAACAGGCTCATACAACGCCTTGCGCTTGCCAGTCTTGGCATCCGGCGCACCCAGCGATGCAGACGGCAGCATGCCCAGCGAGCCGGTCAACATGGCTGCGACGTCAGACAGCATGTCTCCAAACAGGTTGTCGGTAACAATCACGTCAAACTGCTTGGGCGCACGAACGAGCTGCATGCCACCAGCATCGGCCAGCATATGCTCCAGCTTCACATCGGCAAACTTGGCCTTGTGGGTTTCTGTCACCACCTGGTTCCACAACACGCCGGACTTCATGACATTGCGCTTTTCCATCGAGCACACGGCATTTTTACGGGTACGGGCAAGCTCGAAGGCCACAGCAGAAATGCGCTCGATTTCATAGGTGTCATAGACCTGCGTGTCGATCGCGCGCTTCTGGCCATTGCCAATATCGGTAATGGTCTTTGGCTCGCCGAAGTAAACGCCGCCAGTCAATTCGCGCACGATCAGAATGTCGAGGCCTTCCACCAGCTCCGGCTTCAACGACGAAGCGGCGGCCAAGGCAGGGTAGCAAATGGCGGGGCGCAGGTTAGCAAACAGTTCCAGATCCTTGCGCAAGCGCAACAGGCCAGCTTCGGGGCGCACATCATAAGGAACGCCATCCCACTGCGGGCCGCCAACGGCACCAAACAGCACGGCATCGGCCTCCAGAGCCTTGGTCATGTCCTCTTCAGAGATCGCAGCGCCATGGGCTTCATAGGCACAGCCGCCAACGAGACCTTCATCGGTTTCAAAGCCTCCATCCAGTTCAGTGTTCATATAGGAAATGATCTTGCGAACTTCGTTCATGGCTTCCGGCCCAATGCCGTCACCTGGAAGAAGGAAAAGCTTGCGAACTGTCATGAGAGTAAACCTCGTTGGAAACAGGATTGGCATACCAGATTGCGGGGGTTTTATCGGGCTATGGTCAGCATTTCAAGGACAGCAAAACCGGATGCGGTACGCATAAATGCTGTAGATGCCATGAAAAAAGGCAGGTCCTGCGACCTGCCTTTCTCAATTTCGTTCAACAGCCAAGTTCATCAGGCCCAAGGACGTGTTTGAGCGTTCGACTTTTCAAAGCTTGCGATGGAATTGGCCTTCTCCAGCGTCAAACCAATATCGTCCAGACCATTCAGCATGCAATGGCGACGGAACGCATCAAGCTCGAAGCTGATGGTGCCGCCATCGGGACCGGTGATTTCCTGGGTTTCCAGATCAACGGTCAACACCGCATTGGAGCCGCGCTGAGCATCGTCCATCAGCTTGTCCAGATCTTCCGGGCTGACAACGATCGGCAAAATGCCGTTCTTGAAACAGTTATTGTAGAAAATATCGGCAAAGCTGGTGGAGATCACACAGCGAATGCCGAAATCCAGCAATGCCCATGGCGCATGCTCACGCGAGGAGCCGCAGCCGAAATTGTCGCCAGCAACCAGAATCTTGGCGTTCTGGTATGCAGGCTTGTTCAGCACAAAATCAGGGTTCACCGAACCGTCATCAAGGTAGCGGGCCTCAGCAAAGAGGCCTGATCCTAGACCCGTGCGCTTGATCGTCTTCAGGTAATCCTTCGGGATGATCATATCGGTGTCAATATTGACAACCGGCAATGGCGCAGCAACGCCTGTGAGTTTGGTGAATTTATCCATAGACGTGACCTTCGCTCGGCATGACGGATGATTTATCCCCCGCATAGCGGAATTTCCAGCGGATTTGAAGGAGAAACTTATCAACCCGCCGCGAGAATGATTTTACATGTCGATGATGGTGCCGTGCCCATCATTCCAGATCCGCTTTGGTGTTGCGCCGCCTTGGCTGCGGGCATGCACAGGGGCGGGCTTCTGGCGAAGCGTCAACATGCGCCAGGCGAGTGTGCCGCTCAAAACAACACCCGCAATCAAGGTCATGGAGACAGTGAGAACCGCGGTCGCAGTGAGAGCGACGACGCCGAGGCCAACCAATCCTAAAACGCGAAGATTTTGCATCATGATAATCCTTTCACGATCTCAAGGTGGGCCTTCTCACTGCGCGTTACAAGGGGTAATAAAGTCGCAGTTTGTCGCGCACAGTCGCATCCACACATCAAAGATTGCAGAACAGGGAAAGAATGACCTCCACCCGTCCGGCCAGATTACGCCGATCTCTCATCAGTGTCCCCGCGATTAACAAGCGGGCATTGGAAAAATCGCTGTCGCTGGAGTGCGACGGCATTATCTTCGATCTGGAAGACTCGGTTGCAATCGACAAAAAGGATGAGGCACGCGAGAATTTGCGGACTCTGCTGGCACACGGCAATTTGAACGGTCGTGAAGCGATTATCCGCGTCAACAGCAGTACATCTGCCTTTCTGGAGGCCGATATGGCGCTGGTGAAAGCGTGCCAGCCTGATGCGGTCTTACTGCCCAAAACAGAGCAGCCAGATGAACTTTCAGATTTGCGAAACGGCGTTGGCGATACAGTGCGCCTGTGGGCGATGATTGAAACGCCCATAGCCATCCTGCAGGCCGCACAGCTTGCCGAGCATGCTTCCCGCATGGGGCTGGATTGCTTTGTCGTGGGCCTCAACGATCTGCGCAAGGAAACCCGTGTTCCGGCAGAACCCGGTCGGCAATTCCTCGTACCATGGCTGATGCAGGTGGTGCTCACTGCCCGCGCCTATGGCCTGGATGTGATTGATAGCGTGAGCAATGATTTCAAAAATCTCCAAGCCTTTGAGGCCGAATGCGGGCAGGGGGCAGCCATGGGCTTTGATGGGAAAATGCTGATCCATCCCGCCCAGATTGAGGCCGCCAATCAGCATTTTGGCCCCTCCGAGGCCGAAATCGACGAGGCGAGGGCGCTCATTGCCGCCTTCGCGGCTCCCGAGGCCGCCAGCCTCAACATCATCAACCAGAACGGACGCATGATTGAGCGTCTTCACGCCGAGCAGGCCAAGCGCCTGCTGGCAAAACTTTCTCTTCTTCACAATGGAAAGGCATGATCCCAATGAAAGTCTATCGTTTTATTACCGGTCCCGATGACGCATCCTTTTGTCACCGCGTCACCGATGCCCTGAACAAAGGCTGGGAATTGGCCGGATCAGCCAGTCTATCCTTCAATGCCGCAACCAATCAGATGTATTGCGGTCAGCCTGTGGTGAAGACCGTGCATGGAAAGGAGTATGATCCTTCCATGAAACTTGGCGAACAATAATACTTGCCAAAACAAGGGGCTGCGTATCTCGTAGCCCCTGGCATTTTTGGGTTGACTAAATTTTCTCAATTCGTCCCAGCGTTTACTTGTCATTCTTGAATTTGATCTAATGTGCAGCGATATCGCTCAGGTGAGGTGTTTTCGTGCACGCAGTTTTAAAGACACATCCGACCAAAAGTCTGCGGACAGATTTTGAGGTCAAGCTCGCGACAGCGCATTCCCGTCTTGAAAAATCCTTCCTTGAGGGCGGGGCCGTGCTGGTTTCAGTGGTGGAAATCATCAATGGCCTCGTAGAAAGCCTCGATGCGTTAACAGGCGTGCTGGACGGCAAAACAACAGCTGAAACAGTGAAAGGCCTGCGCCGGACCGTGTCCGATCTGGCTCTGCTGCCAGAGCAAGCGATCGCGCGGCAAACCTCGTTCAACCAGATTCTCGATCTTTGCGCGTCAACCTCTGCCCATGTGGAAGAAATGCGCGAGACGATCCGTTACCTGCGCACATTTGCCATTACGGTGAAAATCACCGGCGCTGGTCTTGATGAATTTTCCGGCTTCGCCGACGAAATTCGCGAGCGTATTCAATCTGGTGCGGAAGAAATTGACCGTTTTGCCAGCAAGCTGGCCCATATGCGCAGCCAGCTCGACACGGCAAGGGCATTTTCTGACAGCATTCTCACCGATTTCCGGGAAACCATTCCCACCATCGTCAACTCGCTCAACACCAGCTCAGACCAATTGGCCACCCAGCACCAGTCCATGACGGGTATTGCCAATGAGGTGAAAAGTGTCACCCGCAATATTCAAACCAAGGTCAGTACAGTTCTGTCCGCTCTGCAGATTGGCGACATCACCCGCCAACGCATCGAGCATGTTCAGAGCATGTTTGAATGCCTGGAGGATTTTTTGGCTGAGGGAACGGTCTCCGATCCCGGTATTGCCAATGGCATTCGACAGGCCATAGCCCACCTCGCCCATGCGCAATTGCAGGAATCGCTGGACGATTTCCGCATGAAGTGCAGCGCTATTTTTTCCAATCTTACCAGCTTCACCAGCGACGCCGCGCATGTATTGTCGCTCCGCGACGAGCTGAACAAATCTGGCGGCTCATCCGAACACAGTGTGCTGCACAAGATGGAAGCTGACATCACCCATGCCTGCGCGCTATCAAACCGGGTGCAGGACCGCTCTCACGAATCCGACTCCTTCGTCAGTTCCGTGACAGAATCGGCGCAGGCATTGCTCGCGGGCATTGAAACCATCCGCGCAATCAAGACCGATATTCACTATATGGCGCTCAATTCCAACCTGCGCTGCTCGCGCCTTGGTGATGCAGGCC
>DNPN01000293.1:0-2429 GCA_003501385.1 Rhizobium sp.
ATAAAACGCGACATGCTTTAGGCCAAAAGAGATCGCACCGCTGCGGCCATTTCTTCGGCATCGTTACCCCTTGGAAACAGGTGGCCACATATATCCATGGTCATGGTGATAGTCGAGTGGCCCATGCGCTCTTGTACGATCTTTGAAGGCAAGCCGAGTTCGCCGTCTTCCTTTCGGTTAATGCACCATGATGCGTAAAAATGCCGTAAGGCGTGAATGCCGGGATATTTGGCCGCCCGAATGCGCTTGCCTTTATCGTCTGTTTCTTCGGGGATGCGGTTGAAATCCAAACCCCGAAATGGTTCTACGGATTCAACAATCATCGCCTCCAAGTTCGATATGGTCGCGTAACACGAACTATTTGGTCTCCGGCAAACACGGTCCGGTTCAGTTCGTGTCCTGCCCATTACTACTCTGAACTCGAAGTTCTTATGCGAAAACTTCTTGGGCCGTTATCATTTTCGGGCCATCGAGCGGCAAGGGGTTGCGTTTTTTTTTGTCTCGTCTAAAAGCAAAGTTAGTGTCCCCGTAGCTCAGCAGGATAGAGCACAGGATTCCTGAATTCAATTGGGGGTTGCAGATGGAAACACTGCAATCGATTTGCTCAAAGTCGGGGAACGCTTCGCTGTTTTTCAGCATGCCAATCCCGAGCCAAGCTCCAGAGAAATCTGGTGAAGGTGTAGAGACTGGATGGGCAGCACCTAAAGACCGACAAGGTTCATGGTGAAGGGACAGTCCAGACCACGAACGCTCAGCGGCGGCGAAAGTCGAAGTGGTATGAATCCTGGGGTCGGAGGTTCGAATCCTCTCGTGGACACCAAATATACAAGCAAAGAGTGATGATGCTGCCATAAACTAACCCAAGCCTGAAAGAGTTTTCAGGACATGAATGGCCTTGCGGCTCAGGATTGTGCGCCCAGGCCGAGCAAACTGCGTAAACTCGGCCCCAACGTCGGTAATGCGGAGTAACGACCCATCTTTTCCGGTGAGTTTAACCAGTCGCGCAACGGATTGAGGTCTAGCACTTCCGCATTTGACGCCATAGAAGAGCCGATCCCAGCTTTTGTGGGTTTCATGATGCTGTATTGCAGCTTCGATCTTTTCTTCGCGATACTTCTGAGGTTGTTTACCTCAAGCTGCGGCTCCTTGCCCCCCGTTTCGAGGTTGGCAATGTGGACTGCTTGGCTTTCAATCGCAACATCGATTGGAAGCTCCGTGAACCCCGAACGACGAGCTGCTTTTTGGTCGAACAACAGGCCTACGCGACCATCGTCTAACTCATCTTATGCGGCTTACCATGCCTTGATGGATTTTCAGTAGGTATTTTTGAGCGTTTGAGTGGCTATCGGTTTCCCGTAAAGCTCCGCCCATCTATGGGAAATGGCGCGATAGTCAGGTATTTGAGGGGGGATTACTGTTCAACAACGCTCTACAGACCAAGGAGATTCTTTGCAGGGTTCCCAATGAACCCTCCGCGTTTCGCCGTGCTTCGGCCATAGCTTGCGATTGAAAGATCACCTTTGCAGCGGCTTCGGCGTCATCCAATAGTGACTCAAGCTCTATTTTTCCCCCATGACCGTTACGTTTGTTCATGCGTTTAGAATTTTCGTTTTGTCAATTTTCAAAGAAATGAAATTAGACTGTATCGTTTTCTTGTCAAATCCTAGCTGATCGAAAGTTATACAATGGCTGTCGAGCATCACTAATTCTGTTGTAGTATATCATTTTAGGGTCAGGACCTATTAATTTGTGTCTTTTCGTTTTGTCGTTTTTTGCTTCACTCATGACAGAAGGTTGTCATGAATGATGTTTTTATCTCAGCGAGGAGCAGCTTGCTCGCATCCAACCCTGTTTTCCCTTGTCTCCCGGAGTTGCGCGTGTTGATGACCGGCGCGTGATCAGTGACATTATTTACGTTTTGAAACATGGGCTTCAATGGCGAGACGCGCCCAAAGAATATGGCCCTCGCAAGACACTGTACAACCGCTTCATCCGCTGGAGCAAAATGGGGATTTTCAATCGCATATTCGAAATGCTTGTGGATCAAGCGGGGCCGCCGGACCGGCTGATGATTGAGGCCACTCACCTCAAAGCACACCGCACAGCAGCCAGCCTGCTTTAAAAGGGGCTCTTTCCCGCTGTATTGGACGCACGAAAGGAGGGCTGAACTCAAAGCTGCACGCTGTCACGGATGGGCTTGGACGGCCATTGATGTTCCTTCTCACCGAAGGTCAGGTCAGCGACTTCAAGGGAGCGCGTGAACTGGTGGATCGGCTGCCAAAGGCAAACGACTTGCTGGCAGATCGTGGCTATGGCGCCGACTGGTTCCGTAAAGCATTGCAAGAAAGGGGAGTTTCTCCCTGCATCCCTCCGCGCAAGCATCGAAAGAAGCCTAAAGCCTGTCGCAGTGAATAGGATTCACTGCGACA
>DNPN01000293.1:2695-7056 GCA_003501385.1 Rhizobium sp.
AGGCTTTATCTCTTATTTAGCCGCATGTACGTTATCGTTTTATTGAGGACAATAAAACGCGACATGCTTTATTGTCTATGACAAGGCAATCTACCGTAAACGCCATCTTATCGAAAACATGTCCGCAAGGATCAAAGACTGGAGGCGCATCTCAACGCGATATGACAGGTGCGCCCACACATTCTTATCAGCAATCAAAATTGCTGCAGCTTGCTGCTATTATCTATAATAATGAGTCCTGATCCTATGGCTTGCTGCACAGTCAAAAATAGTGGGGGTTTGATCGATCAATGGTCGACCTGAATTCAAATCTTCGAAGCTTTTCACAGATTTTTCCGGTACGACCGGTACGCTTAAAAAAGTGCTCTATCCTGCTGAGCTACGGAACCACTGATCTTTCCATACAAAACCCCTTGACCGTTCGCCAAGGGGTTTTCGGTGTTGATTCTGTTCAATCGGCCAAACGCTGTTCAACCAGCTTTGCCCAGTAGGAAATACCATAGGCGATGGCTTCGTCGTTGAAGTCATAGGCTGGATTGTGCAGGCCCGCCGTGTCGCCATTGCCGATCATGATATAGGCACCGGGACGGGCCTTGAGCATGAAGGCGAAGTCCTCGCCCGCCATGGATGGGTCAACATCGGTATCGACATTGTTTTCACCGACGATGCTAATGGCGGCACGGGCAGCATTGTCGGTTTCCTGTGGGTGATTGGAGGTGACCGGACAGGGACGCTCGTAAATGACCTCGGCTGTTGCGCCATGGGCGGAGGCAATGCCCGCGACAATTTCGCGGATGCGGCGCTCGGCTATGTCCTGCGTTTCGTCGTCATGCGTGCGGACGGTTCCGGTGAGTTCTGCCGTTTCAGGAATGATGTTGTGGGTGGTGCCGGCCTGAAAACGGGTGACCGAGACAACGACTGAGCGAACCGGGTTGGCGGTGCGGGCGGCGATGAGCTGAAGATTGGAAACGATCTGTGCGCCGATGGCGATGGGGTCAATGGCCCGGTGTGGCTCTGCCGCGTGGCCACCACGGCCCTTGATGGTGATGTAAAACTTGTCGGGCGCCGCCATGATGCCGCCCTTGCGGATGGCAAAGGTGCCCACCGGCATGCCGGGCATGTTGTGCATGCCATAGACTTCAGCAATGTTGAAACGGTCCATCAACCCGTCTTCGACCATGGCAAGTGCGCCGGCCCCACCCTCTTCGGCGGGCTGGAAAATCACGGCGACAGTGCCATCAAAATTGCGTGTCTCAGCGAGATATTTTGCCGCGCCCAGCAGCATCGCGGTGTGACCATCATGGCCGCAGGCGTGCATGCGACCATCGGTCTTGGAGGCCCAGTCCTTGCCAGTGATTTCCTGAAGCGGCAGGGCATCCATATCGGCGCGCAGGCCAATCACACGCTTGCCATTGCCACGGCCCTTGATGATGCCGACAACGCCCGTGCGGCCAAGCCCCGTGACAATCTCGTCGACACCAAATTCCTTGAGCTTCTCGGCCACAAAAGCTGCGGTCGCGTGGACCTCATAGAGAATCTCGGGGGTTTCATGCAAATGATGACGCCACTCAGTGACATCAGCTTGCAGTTCGGCGGCGCGGTTCAAGATAGGCATCGAAGTTCCTGATCACATGCTTTTGAACCGAGGGCTTCCCGGCTCTTTTATCACTCGGTTGCGATTGACGTGGCGAATTGGCTTTGCCATTGCTGCAACATATAAGTCATATGGCCACCGTTTGCGAGAGACATTCGGCATGGTCCATCGCAGAATGAGGTTAAGGAGATCGCATTGTCCGCCCAGCCTAATGCCATGAAGCGTTTCTTGATGACCGCCGCATTCCTTGCCGCCATGCTTCCCCTGTCCGCGCTGGCCAATCCTGTTTTGGTGGTTGATGTGGGGTCCATGACAGTGCTGGAACACCGTGACAGCTTCAAGAAATGGTATCCGGCATCGCTGACCAAGTTGATGACTGCCTATACGACCTTTCGTGCGCTGAAGGCCAATGAAGTGCATCTGGATAGCGTTGTGACTTTGAGTGCCCTTGCCGCGTCGCAGTCTCCCAGCAAGATGTTTTTCAAGCCGGGGTCCAAGATGACCCTCGACAATGCCCTGCGGATGATGCTGGTGAAATCCGCCAATGATATTGCCATGGCGGTGGCCGAAAATGTCGGTGGCAGCGAGGCGGCCTTCGTCAACCGCATGAATGCGGAAGCGGCACGGCTTGGCTTGACCTCTACGCATTTCGTCAATCCCAATGGTCTGCCAGCCGAAGGGCAATATTCCACAGCGCGTGATCTTGCGGTTCTCGCGGTGACGATTCGGCGGGAGTTTCCAGAATATTCCAACTATTTCAAGATCGAAGCCATTGATACAGGTAAGAAGGTCTACCCGAACGTCAATATGCTGATTGGCCGATTTGATGGCGCGGATGGCATGAAGACCGGCTACATCTGTGCTTCGGGATTCAACCAGATTACGTCTGCCACCCGCAACGGCCGCACCTTGCTCTCGGTGGTGCTGGGAGCCGATAGCTTGGCAGAGCGCGCCGATATGTCGGCGGATCTTTTGCAGAAATATTTCTCCAACCCGCAGGCCGGTGGCCAGCCCCTTGCGGCACTTCGGCCGGATAGTGTTGAAGGATTGGATGCCGTCAACGATGTTTCTGCTCAGATGTGTTCGACCGAGGCGCGTAAGCGCCGCAGTGAAACCCGCGATGAGACGGGGCGGATGAAGTTGCAATCGCCCTATATTCACGAGATGACAGCCCCCCCTGTGACGGTGTTTGCGGGACTTATTCCAGGAACAGAACCGCCGGAAAAGGCTCCCGGTGAGCCAGAGGGTGCGGTTCCAATTCCGCTGCCGCGGCCCAAGCTTTGAGCTTGATTTACCGTACTGTTATAGTATTACACTCCTCCTGGTGAAATGCCTTGTCCGCAGCGATTGTGGCCGGGGCAGTCCCGTTGTGAAAGCAAGTGAGATAAGGTGTTCGAAATGGCCTCTGTTGCGGATCGTATTCCCGTTTCGATTTTGACCGGCTTTCTGGGGGCGGGAAAATCGACCCTGCTGAACCGGCTTTTGAAAGATCCGGCCATGCGTGATGCGGCGGTGATCATCAATGAGTTTGGTGAGGTGGGGATTGACCATTTGCTGGTCGAATCCTCCAGCGATTCCATTGTTCAGTTGTCTGATGGTTGCCTATGCTGCACGGTGCGGGGCGAATTGATCGATACGCTGGCAGAGTTGATAGATGCGCTTCAGACCGGGCGGATCAAGACACTGTCGCGGGTGGTGATTGAAACGACGGGCCTTGCCGATCCGGCACCCGTGTTGCAATCGGTTTTGGGACATCCGGTGTTGTCTCAATCCTTCCAGCTCGAAGGTGTGGTGACGGTGGTTGATGCCGTCAATGGTCTTGCGACGCTGGACAAATATGCCGAGGCGGTGCGGCAGGTGGCGGTGGCCGATCGTCTTATTCTCAGCAAAACAAGCCTTGCCGATAGCGCAACATTGAGCCGGCTCAAAAAACGTCTCTCCACGCTCAATCCGCGCACGGCGATCATGGATGGCGATACGGATGAGGCAGGCAGTGTCGCTATTCTGGAAAACGGTCTGTACGATCCTGCCAGCAAAACCGCAGACGTGGCGCGTTGGCTGCATGATGAGGCGAAAGCTGATGACCACCATCACCATCACCATCACCATCACCATGACCACCATGATCATGAACACACGCACCATCACCACGATGATGTCAGCCGCCATGGCGATACCATTCGGTCGTTCTCCATCATTCATGACGGACTGATCGATGCGCACGCCTTTGATATGTTTATCGATCTGATGCGCTCTGCCCATGGCGATAAAATGCTGCGGATGAAAGCCATTGTCGGGCTGAAAGACAGCCCGGAGCGGCCTGTGGTGGTGCATGGCGTGCAATCGATTTTTCATCCTCCGCATCGGCTGGCGGCATGGCCTGATCCATCTGATCGTCGCAGCCGTTTGGTGATTATCACCGACGGGCTGGAAGAACATTATGTGCGCGATCTGTTTGATGCTTTTACCGGCAAGCTGGCCGTGGATCGGCCTGACAGGCAGGCGCTGGAGGATAATCCTCTCGCTGTGCCCGGCATGAAGTTCTGATTTTTCGATAGCATCGGACCGAAAAGTGGGAACCGGTTTTCGGAAAAATCCGATGCGCAGACAAAAACTTAGAGTCTGTCAGATTCAGATTGAACCAGGCAGACTCTACAGTGCCGTGCGCCATATATGGCGCACAAAGGTTCGCTGTAGCTCTTTATATCTGCTGCATAATTCCTTAAATCGATTCCGATTTAAGCACAGTACACGACGCAAATGTTTC
>DNPN01000198.1:0-12075 GCA_003501385.1 Rhizobium sp.
TGATGGTGTCGGCGAGGCCGCCGACTCGCGCGACCACGGGCACGGCGCCATAGCGCATGGCGCAAAGCTGGGTCAGGCCGCACGGCTCAAAGCGCGAGGGCACCAGAATGGCGTCGGCGCCGGCCTGGATGAGATGGGCGAGGCGCTCCTCATAGCCGAAATGGACGCCGATTCGCCCCGGATGGTTCTGCGCCGCATCCTGAAAGGCGGCTTCAAGCGCGGGGTCGCCGCTGCCGAGCAGCGCGAGTTGGGCGTTGCATTCAGCCAACACGGGCAGGCAGTCGAGCAGCAGGTCGAGTCCTTTCTGCCACGACAGGCGGCTGACGACGCCGATTAACAGGCGATTCGCTTCATGGGCCAGTCCCAGCCGTGTTTGCAGCGCCTTCTTGTTGTCCGCGCGGGCGGCAAGTTTTTTGGCGGAAAAATTGCCGGCGATCATCGGGTCGGTTTCCGGATTCCAGACCTCCGTGTCGATGCCGTTGAGGATGCCCGACAGCTCGCCTTCGCGCACGCGCAACAGGCCGTCGAGGCCCATGCCGGACGGGCCTTGCTGTATTTCCTGCGCATAGGTCGGCGAGACCGTGGTGATGCGGTCCGCGAGTTGCAGCCCCGCCTTGAGGAAGCCGACCCCGCCGTAATATTCGACCCCTTCAATGGAAAAGGCCTGCGTCGGCAGCCCGAGCGCGGGGAAAATCTCGGCCGGGAACTGGCCCTGGAAAGCGAGATTATGCACGGTCATCACCGCGCCCGGACGCGGCAGGCCGCTGTAATGCAAGTAAGCGGCGGTCAGGCCCGCCTGCCAGTCGTGGCAATGGACGACCTGCGGCGCGAAGCCCGAGACGAGGCCCTGGCCGAGCGCCGCGCCAGTCTTGGCGAGCGCGGCGAAGCGAAAGGCGTTATCGGTGAAGTCGCGGCCGTCCGGCCCGGCGTAGGGGCCGCCGTCGCGGTCATAGAGATGCGGGGCGTCGAGCACGAACAGATCGAGCGCGCCGACGCGTCCGGCAAGCAGGCGCGCAGGGCCTCCGAACAGGTCCTCGAACCTGGCGACGGGCTCGGCCTTTTTCAGCGCGGCCAGAACGGGGCGATAGCCGGGACAGAGCGTGCGCAACGCCACGTTCTCCGTCAGCAGCGCGCCGGGCAGGGCGCCGGCGACATCGGCGAGCCCGCCGGTCTTGACCAGCGGATAGATTTCGGAGGCGACAGAAAGCGCGGAAATGCTTTTCATGACGGGAGCCGGTCGATCATGGGTTGGGTGACGAGGCAGACGCCGGCTTCCGTGAGGCGGAAGCGGGCAGCGTCGAGATCCGGGTCTTCGCCGATCACGAGGCCCTCGGGGATGCGCACGCCATGATCGACGACGACCTTGGTGAGCCGCGCCCCGCGTCCGATGTTCACGTCGGGCAGCACGACGGCGCTCGCGACCTGCGCGTAGGAATTGATGCGCACGCGGCTGAACAGCAGCGAATTGCGCAGGTTCGAGCCGGAGACGATGCAGCCGCCCGAGACCAGCGACGAAACGGCCTGGCCGCGCCGTCCATCGATGTCATGGACGAATTTCGCCGGGGCGGTGAGTTCGGAATAGGTCCAGATTGGCCAGTCGCGGTCGAAGATGTCCAGCTCCGGCTCGATCTGGGTCAGGTCAATATTGGCGGACCAATAGGCGTCCACCGTGCCGACGTCGCGCCAATAGGGGGCGACCTCCATGGTCGAGCGCACGCAGGACGAGGAGAAATGATGGGCGCAGGCTTTGCCGTGCTTGACGATATAGGGGATCAGGTCCTTGCCGAAATCATGGCTGGACTCCGGGTCGGCCGCGTCCTTGCGCAGCAGATCGAACAGGAATTTGGTCTCGAAGACATAGATGCCCATGCTGGCGAGGCAGCGGTCAGGCTTGCCCGGCATGGGCGGCGGGTCTTTCGGCTTTTCGAGGAAGGAAACGATGCGGTTGTTTTCGTCGATCCCCATCACGCCGAAGCCGGTCGCCTCCTCGCGGGAGACTTCGAGACAGCCCACGGTCACGTCGGCGCATTGGTCGACATGCTGCTGGAGCATCAGCTCATAGTCCATTTTATAGATATGGTCGCCGGCCAGAATGACCATATATTCGGGTGCATAAGACTCGATGATGTCGATGTTTTGAAACACCGCATCCGCCGTGCCTTCATACCATTGCGTCTCGGATACGCGCTGGCTGGCGGGCAGAATATCAAAGCTCTCATTGCGCTCTGGCCGCAAAAAGTCCCAGCCGCGCTGCAAATGGCGGATCAGCGAATGGGCCTTGTATTGCGTGGCCACGCCAATGCGGCGAATGCCGGAATTGAGCGCGTTGGACAGGGCAAAATCGATAATACGGGCTTTGCCACCAAAATAGACAGCCGGTTTGGCGCGGCGGTCTGTCAGTTCTTTGAGGCGGCTGCCTCGGCCTCCTGCCAGCACATAGGCCATGGCGTCACGGGCCAGGGGTTGTACTCTCTTCGTCGTCATAAAATGCCCTCCCGCATTACTGTTCCAACTCCAGCATAATCACGGCCAACGGTGGTAATGACAGCGTGGCGGATGCCCATTCCTGTCCTTGAGGCAGCGCCTCCACGCGGCCGCCGTTGCCCTTGCCGCTGCCGCCATAAATTTCGGCATCGGTATTCAAAATCTCGCGCCAACGGCCAGCCACCGGCAGCGGCACCGTATAGTGCTCGTGAAAAACGGGTGTGAGATTGGCAATCACGGCAATGGGCTTGGCACCCGGTGCCTTGCGCAACCACGCAAACACCGATTGCTCGACATCATCGCTGATCAGCCATTCAAAACCCTCGCCTTCGCAATCGCGCGCATGCAGGGTTGGCTTGTTGCGATAGGTCAGGTTGAGGTCGCGCACCAAACGCCGCATGCCCTCATGCAGGGGATATTGCAGCAGGTTCCAGTCCAGCGAGCGCTTTTCGCTCCACTCGCTCCACTGCGCAAATTCCTGCCCCATGAACAGCAGTTTCTTGCCGGGATAACCCCACATGAAGGCGTAATAGGCGCGCAAGTTCGCAAATTTTTGCCAGTCATCGCCGGGCATTTTGGCAATCATCGAGCCTTTGCCATGCACCACTTCATCATGGGAAATCGGCAGAACGAAATTCTCGCTGAAGGCATAGAGCAAGCCGAAGGTGATTTCCTGATGATGGAATTTGCGATACAGCGGATCACGGGCAAAAAAGCTCAATGTGTCATGCATAAAGCCCATGTTCCACTTGAAACCAAAGCCCAAACCACCCTCATGCACTGGCTGCGACACCTTGGGCCAGGATGTGCTTTCCTCGGCAATGGTCATCATCTGCGGATGGGCGGCATAGACCTGCTGGTTCATTTTTTGCAGGAATCGCACCGATTCCAGATTTTCGCGCCCGCCATATTCGTTTGGAATCCACTCGCCGTCTTTTCGCGAATAATCGAGATAGAGCATGGAGGCCACGGCATCGACCCGCAGACCATCCAGATGGAATTTCTCGCCCCAATAGACCGCATTGTTGACCAGATAGGACAGCACTTCGATGCGGCCAAAATTGTAGATCGCTGTGTTCCAATCCGGGTGAAAACCCTGTCGCGGGTCTTCGTGTTCATAAAGGGCGGTGCCGTCAAATTCGCGCAGCCCATGGGCATCGGTGGGGAAATGGGCCGGCACCCAATCCAGCAGCACGCCAATGCCCACCTTGTGGCAGCCGTTGACAAAGCGGGCAAAGCCTTCTGGCTCGCCAAACCGTGCCGAGGGTGCATAAAGCCCGGTGGTTTGATAGCCCCATGACGGATCATAGGGATGTTCGCTAATCGGCAGAAACTCGATGTGGGTAAAGCCCATATCAACGCAATAAGGGATCAGCCGCTCGGCCAGTTCATCCCAGCTGAGAAACGAGCCATCATGGCGCACCTGCCACGAGCCTGCATGCACCTCGTAGATCGACATGGGCTGGCGGCGCTTGTCCACACTGGCCCAATGCTTGATATGGGCTGCATCTTCCCAGGTCTGGGTGAGTTCAGCCGTCGTCACCGAGGCGGTTTGCGGGCGCAATTCGCTGCGGCGGGCAAAGGGATCGGCCTTCAATGGCAACACATCGCCATGAATGCCGATGATTTCATATTTATACTTGGCACCGGGGCGAATATCGGGGGCAAAGATTTCCCAAATGCCGGTGTCGCGGCGAAGCCGCATCACATGGCGGCGGCCATCCCACTCATTGAAATCACCCACCACCGACACCCGCTTGGCATTGGGTGCCCAGACGGCAAAGTGAAAGCCATCCACGCCCTGATGATGGATGGGGTGTGCGCCCATTTTGTCAAACAGCCGCAGGTGCGAGCCTTCGCGCACGAAATAATCATCCATTGGCCCCAGCACCGGGCCAAAGCTGTAGGGGTCGGTGACCGACCATTCCACATCACCACGGGTGGCGCGATAGCGCAGCGGCTGGATGGATTTCGTAGTCACCAGCCCGCAGAAAAAACCAGCTGGATCAAGGCAGATTAACTCACCCGCCACAGCGCCATCCAGCGCCATGGCGGTAATGGTTTCGGCACCCGGAATGAAGCAACGGGCCACCAGCCCGTCGGTGCTGTCTTGCACCCCCAGCACCGCGAAAGGATCGGTGTGCAGGCCGGAGACAATGGCTTCAATAACAGCAGGAGCGGGAGCCACTGGCTCTAGGGACTTTTCCGCCTGCGTGCTTGGTTTTTTCATCAGGCTCTCCAGATATCGGCCGTATATTGTTTGATCGTCCGGTCAGAAGAGAACCAACCCATGCGGGCAGTGTTGAAAATAGTTTTGGAATTCCATGCGTCGCGGTCCAGCCAGACCTCGTCTACGGTGCGCTGGGCGCTGGCATAGGCATCGAAATCGGCGGCAACCATGAACCAGTCGTGGTTATACAGTCCATCCATCAGCTCCGAGAAGCGACCGCGATCATCCGGCGAGAACACACCGGAGGCGATGGCAGACAAAGCTTGCGAGAGTTCACGCGAACCTTCGATAATGGCGCGGGGGTTGTGGCCTTCAGCCCGCACCTTGCCGACTTCTTCCGCCGTCATGCCGAAAATGAAGATATTGTCTTCACCCACATGATCGCGCATTTCCACATTGGCCCCATCCAGCGTGCCGATGGTCAGCGCGCCATTGAGCGCAAATTTCATATTGCCGGTGCCGGAAGCTTCCATGCCTGCGGTCGAAATCTGCTCGGACAGGTCAGCGGCAGGCACCATGACCTCGGCCAGCGAGACGTTGTAATTGGGGATGAACACCACCTTCAACAGCCCGCGCACCGATGGGTCATTGTTGATGACACGCGCTACATCATTGGCCAATTTGATGATCAGCTTGGCATTGTGATAGCTTGGAGCTGCTTTTCCTGCAAAGAGTTTGACCCGTGGCACCCAGTCACGCTCAGGGTGAGAGCGGATCTGGTCATAGAGCGCGACCGTCTCGATGATGTTGAGCAATTGGCGCTTGTATTCATGGATGCGCTTGATCTGGATATCGAACATCGCCGATGGATCGAGTCTGAGCCCCATGCGGCTGGCGACCAGATTGGAGAGCTGCTGCTTGTTGGCACGTTTGATGGCGGCAAACTTTTCCTGAAACGCGCTGTCATGGGCAAAGGCATCCAAGGCCGTCAGCTTTTCAGCGTCGTCCATGAACTCGTCGCCAATCGCTTCGCGGATCAGCGAGGTCAGGCCGGGGTTGCACTGCATCAGCCAGCGGCGCGGGGTAATGCCATTGGTCTTGTTGTTAATGCGGTCGGGATAGAGCTTGTGCAGGTCGGCAAACACCGTTTCCTTCATCAGCTCGGTGTGCAGGGCCGAAACCCCGTTGATGGAATGAGAGCCCATAAAGGCCAGATTGCCCATGCGCACACGGCGGCTGCCGCTTTCATCAATCAGCGAAATGCTGGTGATTTCCCGATCAGTGAAATTCTTTTCCTTGCGGGCTTCCACCAGACATTTGGCATTGATGGCGTAAACCAGCTGCATATGGCGCGGCAACAGGCGCTCAAACAGCGGCACAGGCCAGCTTTCCAGCGCTTCTGGCAACAGCGTGTGGTTGGTGTAGGAGAAGGTGCCCTTGGTGATTTCCCAAGCCGTGTCAAAATCCACCCCGTGGATATCGCAAAGCTGGCGCATCAATTCGGCCACCGACACCGCCGGATGGGTATCGTTGAGCTGAATGGCAACCTTTTGTGGCAGGTCAGTCAGTGCATTGCCCTGCTGCAAATGGCGGCGCACAATATCTTGCAGCGAGGCGGAGCAGAAGAAATATTCCTGCCGCAGCCGCAATTCCTGCCCTGCCGGTGTGGCATCAGCAGGATAAAGCACGCGGGTCAGGCTTTCGGCGCGGTTGCTTTCGCGCAGCGCGCCAATATGGTCGCCTGCGTTGAAGGCGTCGAGCAAGATCGGGTCAATCGGCTGGGCCGACCATAGGCGAAGCGTGTTGATGCGCGCACCGCGCCATCCGACGATGGGCGTGTCAAACGCCATGGCAATGACGCGCTCGCTGGGCTTCCACACATGGCGGATTTCTTCTGAGCCGTTGCTGCCCGTGTTGATAGTTTCCACGCTGCCACCAAAGCCGATTTCGTAAGAGCTTTCGCGGCGCTCAAACTCCCAAGGGTTGCCGTGGGCCAGCCATGTTTCGGGCAGTTCCACCTGCCAGCCATCGGCCATCTGCTGGCGGAAAAGGCCATGGACATAGCGAATGCCATAGCCATAGGCAGGAATATTCACTGTCGCCATGCTTTCCATGAAGCATGCGGCGAGGCGGCCGAGGCCACCATTTCCAAGTGCTGCATCTGGCTCCAGTCCTGCAATGACGGAAAGATCAACGCCGAGCGAGCCAAGCGCCTCGCGGATTTCTTCCATCAGGCCCAGATTGCTCATGGCATCGCGCATCAGGCGGCCAATCAAAAACTCCAGCGAGAGATAATAGACCCGCTTGGCGTTTGTGGCGTAGGTTTCGCGGGTGGATTCCATCCAGCGGTCAATAATGCGGTCGCGCACCACCAGAATGGTGGCCGTCAGCCAGTCATGCGGCTTGGCAACCTTGGCGTCCTTGCCAATGCCATAGGTCAGCCGTTCGATGATCTCGGCGGCCAATGTTTCCGGGTTGGAAACGCGCGGCGTTGGAAGCGGAAGGTCAGCCTTGGGAAGATTTTTGATCATAACGTTCGCCACATGGTGAGAATGGATGGGCAGGGCGTAAGGACCGGAGATAAGCTTTGCTAACCACCAGCAAACGTAGTTTATGCATCCTTAGTGAGCTGTTGCAACAGCCTATTTTGGAAACGGTAAGTAGAGAGTATTTTTGCACGGGCCATACGGACTTTTTGTTCCCAACAATCCGTGAAAACAAAGAGATAGCGCATTTTCATACTTTCAAGAACGCACCACATGCGTTAACGTTCCCGGCCTCATGAAATATGTGCCTTGGGCGTTCAACCTGTCCGTTTCAATGGTTCTATCGCCATTGATGCAATGGTGGTAGCCACGCTTTGCAAAGACTTTCGGATGTCTCGGTCCTGCGTCAGTTTGTCAGGCGCGTTGTACTGGACATCGTCTTCTTGGCAATGTCGCCAAAGGCGGACACGATACCCGCCATCGTATCTGGCTGATAATAATTGGCGGCACTGGAGGCGCAATTTTGCAAAAGCGCCTTGCCCCGTGTTGGAGCCATGAAGGCAACGCTGAAGATCTGAATGCCGTCAGATTTGATGTTGGTGCAGATGGTCCGCACCTTCGTATCCAGACTTGAATTCCAGTCCGAACTGTTGCCGGTCATTTCTCCATCTGTCATGAAGATCACATAACGGTTGAATTTGGAGATGCTGTTTGCCGCAAATGCCTTCTTTTCCGTGGCATTGGCCGCTTTAAGCGCGTTATAGGCGTTGGTCAGGGCCGTGCTTGCGTCTGTTCCGCCTGTCGGGAACTGTGGAATATTATTGACGTAACTCAAAGCCGATTGTGGACCCCAATCCATCGACTGTTCTGTGAATGCCTGGTCGTTAAAAGCGTCTGCCCCGACGCGAATCACCTTGGAATGCGGTGTTGAGTTTGCAGTTGCCGTCGTGTCTGCCTGGTTCAAAACACTCGCCATGGTGCTCACGGCGGTTTTAAGCGACGCTATCTTGTTGATATAGCAAGGCTTGCTCGCCGGAAGATTGGGGTAATATCCCCAATTGTCTGCCGTATAGTTCTGGCACGATTTTTGGCTTGTATCTTCCTGATCGGTGACGAACGACATGGAGCCGGAGCGATCCAGCACGAGATAGAGTGAAATTCCGTGATCAGGCGTCTGCGACGTCTGCGTGGACGATTCCGCCTTGCTGGTCGCCCTGATGGTCACGGTTTTCCAGCCCAGAGCTGACGAAAGCGGGTTCATCTGCACGGTATAGGAACTGGTCAGCGCAACATCATAATTGTTGCCGTTGCTGGAATTGGTTGTGGTGGTAATTGTCGATGTGGTCGATAGATTGGCGCTGCTGGATGTTGCTGTGCTGGATGCATTGGCCATTTGTGATGTGACATAGCTTTTTGCTAAGGTGTCGGCATCACTTGCACTCAAATTGTTGACCATGGCGGTCGCGGTGGCGAGGGCTGCTGAGTCTACGGCGTTTTGCAAATTGCGCTTGCTCTGGATCATGCTGTTCACGTCCATGCCAAGGCCAACAACGCCAATGGATACCGGCAGAAGAATCGCCGTCATCATGGCGAAATTACCGGATGTTTCGCGCAGCAATGCAAACAGCCGGTTTCGAAAAGCTGAAGTGACCATCATATCCGTCCCTGCTACCGCTCTATCCGCTTCGTCAAATCAACAATGAAGGCTCATCTTTTAATATTGTAAGACAATCGCAACACGCCATCGTATTCCCAAAGGGCTTTGGCTTGATGGCACAATTACGATGTTTGTATCTTTGTGCAACTGCTTTTATATATATATATGTGTTGATTTCGTTAAGGAAAGCGCACGACAATCATGCACTTTTGCCGGACGTGCTCTCCGATGTCGGCACCAGATCCACAGCCTGAACCGTGCTGTGGCTGCCATAGCCTTTCAACACACCAATCACAGGGGCAACATCTGAATAATCCCGCCCATAGCCCACGACCACATGATCGGAGCCCGCCGGAATGTTGTTGGTGGGGTCCAGCTCGATCCAGCCCATGGTTTTGCCACACCACACACGCACCCATGCATGCATGGCATCGGCACCCGCTAGCCGCTCCTTGCCTGGTGGGGGAATGGTGCGCAGAAAACCGCTGACATAGCCTGCCGGAATGCCAAGGCTACGCAGGGCGACAATCATGATATGGGAAAAATCCTGACAGACGCCGCGCTTGAGCACAAAAGCCTGTTTGGGCGTGCTATCCACCGTCGTGGCTTTGGGGTCATATTTGAAATCTTTATAGATGCGCGCGCACAGCTTTTGCGCAATCTGAAACACGGTCATGCCCGGTTGCAGGCCCTCACGGGCATAGGCTGCGATTTCAGGCGTGTCCGGCAGGCGCGGACTTTTGCCTGTGAAATGATGGGGTGAGTTGGCTTCCAAAGACCAATAGCCCGCAAGCTCGGTTTTCAGACTGTCCACTAACGGCGAAAGATCGGCGGTCATCGCTTGCATATCCACCTGCACCCGCGCCTGCATGCGAATGTCCAGCTTGTCGTGCGGCGAGCGATAGGCAAAGGTCATGGCCGGGTGCTCAAAAAAATCCGTATAGCCGGTACGCTCTTCCGGCTGCGGCTCAATGTCAATGGCACCTGCCACCAGCCTTTGGCGATTTGGCAAAGACAGCGGCATGATGCGCAGGATGTGGCGACCGCCTGCGGCTGCAACATCGTAAACATAGCCCATATGCAGTGTCAGATCATAAAGCATCGGCGTTTCTTTGCTTATCCCAGATAGGTTTGTGCCAAAAGATCGGAAAGCGCTTCCAGCTCGCGCTCCAGATTGCTGTAAACCTCCTGCGTCATCATATCGGGTGTCATAACCACAACCTTGGACTGAAGGCGAATGGTTTCGCGGCAAAAGCGCGACATTTGACCATTCACTTTGGCGTTTGGCAATTCTTCCACTTCGCTCAGGATTTCATTGAGCTGAAACAGAATGGAGCGTGGATTGAGCGGGTCGAGCGCCAGAAGGTCTGTGACGGTGAGGTGGGCGGTGTTAACGTTGTAGCGGCGGCGATGGGTCATGACATTGTCGCCAATTTCCAACAGCATGTCGAGGGCACCGTCGGGCGCATCCTCGCCCGTCATGTGGCCCAAAAGGCGGGTCATGTGCAGGCCGCGCTCCAGCGTGCGGCCAATGGTCAAAAACCGCCAGCCGGTGAAGCGATACATGTTTTCATGCACCAGACCCGCAAAGCCCGCCAGCTTGCGCAGCAAAATGGTCATGGCATGGGTGGCGTCGTCGCCCGCCTTGACCTTGTCGTGGAAGCGCTTGGCGGTCTTGGCCAGATCATTCAAGGCCAGCCAGCCATCGGGCGAGAAACGGTCGCGGATATTGCTGGCCGAATAGACGGCGCTGTTGATGTTGTTGAGCAGGGTTTCCGGCACGCCCTGCATGGGGTCAATGTCCAGTGCATCCATATAGTCACTGACATAGGAGAGCAGAGGCTGTTTGGGATCAGCGGTTTCGGCAAAGCGCGAATTCCAGGCGCGCAGGATACGCAAAGCCCCTTCGGCGCGTTCAATGTAGCGGCCAAGCCAGAACAGGTTGTCTGCGGCGCGGCTGGGCAGGCTGCCGGGTAGGTTGCGGGTGAATTCCGACGCATCGGGTAACAGCGTGGTGCGCTCCACCGGCTTGTCGGAGACAATCCAGACATCCGCCGCCGAGCCGCCCGATTGCATTGCAATGGCGGCCACATCATTGCCGGAGCCAATGCGGCCAAATCCGCCGGGCATGATCTGCCAGCCATTCCGGGTGCGGGCGGCAAACACGCGCAGACTCATGGGCCGGGGTTGCAGCTTGCCATCCACCATAGCCGGCGTGGTGGACAAGGTGACGGCTTCCTGACCCACGAGCTTGGCACCATCCGTTTCCAGCCAGCTGGCAATGGAATGCTGCGCGGTAGAGCGTAAGCTCGCCCCCAGCACGGATTGGCGGTTGTCATCAAAAAACGGCTGGCAGGAGTAGGCCGGGCCAATCACCATTTTTTCGACATGGCTGGCCACATGTTCGCGTTCTGATTCTTGCCCGCACCACCATGTGGCAATAGAGGGCAGGGCCAGTTCTTCACCGCGCAGATGGTGGCACAGGTTGGGCAAAAATGCCATCAACGCCCGCGTTTCCAAAATGCCGGAGCCAAGGGCGTTGACAAAGCTGACGGAGCCATCGCGCAAAGCCTGCACAATGCCGGGCGTGCCAATATGGCTCTGCTGGTTCAATTCCAGCGGATCGGCAAAGGCCGCATCCAGCCGTCGCCACAACACACCAATGGGCTTGAACCCCGCGACCGTGCGCACCATGACCTTGCCATTGACCACCGTGAGGTCTTCGCCTTCCAGCAGCATAATGCCGAGGTAGCGGGCAATATAGGCGTGTTCAAAATAAGTTTCATTGGCCGGGCCGGGCGAGAGAACGGCAATGCGATCATCCGGGCTTTGCTTATGGCCCTGCAAGGCATCACGAAACGCGCCGAAAAACGATGCCAAGCGATGCACATGGGTTTCGGCATAGATATCGGAAAAGGCACGCGCCGTGGCAACCCGATTTTCCAACGCAAAGCCAGCACCAGAGGGGGCTTGAGTTCGATCGGCCAGCACCCACCAGGTGCCATCAGGGCCACGTCCGATTTCAAACGAACAGAAATGCAAATAATGCCCGCCCGCAGGTTTGACTCCGACCAGAGGGCGCAAAAATTCTGAGTTTTCTGCAATCAGGGCAGGGGGGATAAAACCCTCCTGAACCAGCCGATTGTCGGTGTAGATATCCGCAACCACCTCTTCCAGCAGTTCGGCGCGTTGCACCAGACCTTTGGCCAGTTCCTGCCACTCGGAATCAGCAATCAACACCGGAATATGGGAAAACGGCCAGGCCCGGTCGCTGCTGG
>DNPN01000198.1:12328-12791 GCA_003501385.1 Rhizobium sp.
GGTCGCTGCTGGATGCTGCCGAGACATAGGCGCGGTAAAATACCCCGGCATCGCGCAGGTAACGATCGGCCCGCGCGAACCGCTCATGCAGCTCTTCCTGTCCCATTTTGTTGATGGCATTGACGAAGTTTTGCCAGACAGGCCGGATGTTGCCTTGGCCGTCCAACATTTCATCGGCAACGCCGGGCAGTGTCCGATAATCATCGGCCAATGTCGCTATAGGGTCCAGATGGGGTTTGTCGGCCTCCATCGCGGGTGTCTTTCTCATTTAAATACCTTGAGGTCGCCGTAAATCCAACGTGTGCGGAAATTCTGGCGATACGGTTTCCGGCCAAAGGGGATAAGATCCGGCTGTATGACCCCAAGGTTCAAACCGCGCAAGCCGCCTGGCCTCCGCTTCATTTCCATTCACAGGGAAAGTATCGTAATTGCGACCACCGGGATGCGCGACATGATAGACGCA
>DNPN01000198.1:13035-13348 GCA_003501385.1 Rhizobium sp.
CGGGATGCGCGACATGATAGACGCAACCGCCAATCGACCGCCCTGTCCATGTATCATAAACATCGAATGTTAGCGGTGTGTTTACAGGAAGCATAGGATGCAAGCCAGAGGCCGGTTGCCACGCTTTATATCGCACGCCGCCCACGGCCACGCCGTTGATGCCCGATTTTGTCATTGGAATTCTACGCCCGTTGCAGGCAACAGCGTAGCGTTCGGGGTTGGCAGTCTCCAGCTTGACCTGCAAGCGTTCGACCGAGGAATCGACATAACGCACGGTGCCGCCAACGGCACCTTCTTCGCCCATCACATGCCA
>DNPN01000198.1:13602-13779 GCA_003501385.1 Rhizobium sp.
CTTCGCCCATCACATGCCAGGGTTCCAGCGCCTGTCGCAGCTCCAGTTTGGAGCCTTCATATTCGACCTCGCCCACGAACGGGAAGCGGAATTCCAGCTGGGCTGCAAACCACTCCGGCCGGAAATCAAAGCCGTGGTCGCGCAGGTCGGCCAGCACGTCGAGAAAATCCTGCCAGA
>DNPN01000198.1:14161-14336 GCA_003501385.1 Rhizobium sp.
TGCTGGGCCAGCGACATGCGCGCATTCGGCGGCATTTCAAAGCCACGGAATTCCACCAGACCAAGACGACCCGTAGGACCATCTGGAGAAAACAGCTTGTCGATGCAGATCTCTGATCGATGCGTGTTGCCCGTGACATCGGTGAGCAGATTGCGAAACAGCCGATCCACCAGCC
>DNPN01000198.1:14435-19874 GCA_003501385.1 Rhizobium sp.
GCGCGAGGCTCATGCGCGCGTGCGGAGGCATCTCGAAGCTGCGCAACTCCACGATTCCTTGGCGGCCCGAGGCCGCGTCGGGATTGTACAGCTTGTCGATGCAGAATTCCGACCGGTGAGTGTTGCCCGTGACGTCCACGAGCAGGTTGCGAAACAGCCGATCCACCAGCCAAGGCAGGGGAGGCAGCGTACCGTTGCCCATTCCATTGATATTGGGCATCGGAATTTGCGCAATGGCAATTTCCAGCTCGTAAAGGCTGTCGTGGCGGGCCTCATCAATGCGCGGAGCCTGACTGGTGGGGCCAATGAACATGCCCGAAAACAGATAGGACAGGGCAGGGTGGCGCTGCCAATGCAGCACAAGGCTTTTGAGCAGATCCGGGCGGCGCAGGAACGGGCTGTCATTGGGGTTGGCCCCGCCCACCACCACATGGTTGCCACCGCCTGTGCCGGTGTGGCGTCCATCAATCATGAATTTGTCGGCACCCAAACGGGTCTGGCGGGCCTCTTCATAGATAATGTTGGTGGTGTCAACGCAATCGCGCCAATTGTCGGCAGGGTGAATGTTCACCTCGATCACGCCCGGATCGGGTGCTACGCGGATCACATTGATGCGCTCATCCTGCGGCGGCGCGTAACCTTCGATGTGAACGGGTAGACCCAGTTCTCGTGCGGCGGTTTCCGCCGCTGCAACAAGTTCGAGATAATCCTCAATCCGTTCCACCGGCGGCATAAACACGCACAAGCGACCATCGCGTGGCTCGACACTCATGGCGGTGCGCACCGCGCCGCGAATATCGCCTGCCGAGCCGGTGATGTTTTGCTCGTTGCGGTCCTGTTGCGTCTCAACGGATTTGCGCGAGGCTTCAGACAGGGGACGGCCCAGCTTGTCACTCTCGCCGCCATAATCGGGCAAAGGCGGGCGCGGCAGCGATGGGTCTGCGGTGTGGATATAGGGATATTGCGACGGTGGCACGTAAGGCAGCGTGCCCAGCGGCATACGAAAGCCAATGGGACTATCACCGGGAATGAGGAAAATCTTGCCGCGTCGTGTGCGCCAGCGCTCGCTCACCCAGCGCTTTCCAGAAGCCTTTGCATTCCACGCCTGCACGGGCAGGATATAGCCGGTGGGGGTGGTCAGGCCGCGCTCAAACACCTTGGCAATGCGGGCGCGCTCTTCGGGGCTTTCCAGTTTTGAATTGGATGGGTCAACATTTTCCGGCAGGCTGCCTTCCTTGATGATCCATTCCGCCGGGTCTTCATAGGCCGGAATCAACATATCCGGCTCAATCTCCAATTGACGGGCAATGCCAGACAGCAGGGCTTCTGCCTGTGCCGCCGTGACATTGGTGTTTTTGCTCTCCGCAGCAATCAAATCGGGATTATGCCAGATGGGCTTGCCGTCTTTGCGCCAATAGAGCGAGAAGGTCCAGCGCGGCAGGCTCTCGCCGGGATACCATTTGCCTTGGCCATAATGCAGAAAACCGCCGGGGGCGAATTTTTCGCGCAGGCGGCGGATCAAGAGGTCAGCCTTGTCGCGTTTGGTCGGGCCAACGGCTTCGGTGTTCCATTCCGGCGATTGAAAATCATCAATGGAAACAAAGGTTGGCTCGCCGCCCATGGTCAGGCGCACATCATTGGCTTTCAGATCACCATCGACCTTGAGGCCAAGGGTGTTGAGCGCCTCCCAACTGTCATCGGAAAACGGCTTGGTAATGCGCGGATGCTCAGAGACGCGCTTCACCTCCATGGCGAAATCGAATTCGGTGTTGGCTTGGCCGAAATAACCACCGGAAATCGGGGCGGCGTTTTTATAATGCGGTGCTGCCGCCAGTGGAATATGGCTTTCGCCCGTCATCAGCCCGGAGGTGGGGTCCAGGCCAATCCAGCCAGCGCCCGGAATATAGGCCTCTGCCCAGGCGTGCAAATCGGTAAAATCCACCTCGGTGCCGGATGGGCCATCCAATGCCTGCAAGTCTGGCTTCAACTGAATGAGATAGCCTGAGACAAACCGGGCGGCTATGCCCAGATGACGCAGCACTTGCACCAACAGCCAGCTGGTGTCGCGGCAAGAGCCCTTGGCCAGGGTCAGGGTTTCATCGGGCGTCTGCACGCCCGGCTCCATACGGATCACATAGCCGATCTCTTGTTGCAGCCGGGCATTGATGGCGATAATCATATCCACCGTGCCTTGGCCCGGGGTTTGGTCAAACGTCTCCATAAATGCCAACAGGGCGGGATTATTCGGCTCCGGCTTTTTGTAAATCGCCAGATCGGCGTCAATATCCTGCGGATAGGAAAACGGCCAGGTGACAGCCTCTTCTTCGGTAAAGAAGTCGAAGGGATTGTAGACCGTCATATCGGCCACAAGATCAACCTCGATCTTGAATTCTGTCACCGGATCGGGAAACACAAACCGGGCCAGATAATTGCCGTAGGGGTCCTGTTGCAGGTTCACAAAATGGTTTTCAGGCGTGACTTTCAAGGAATGGCTGAGAACTTTGGTTCTGGAATGGGCGGCTGGTTTCAGCCGGATCACCTGCGGTCCAAGCCGAACCGGATTATCATATTTATAATGGGTGAGATGATAAATGCTTGCCTTGATTGCCATGAAACCCCTCGTCCGGTGATCCGGATCTGTCGTCACTCTTGTTGACAGTGATCTTGTGCAATGCACAGGCAGAAAGCAAGGTACAGTTGATGAATATCAGCCTGTAATCGTCGCTCATGAAAAAGCCGCCCGGTGAGGCGGCTTGTAGATTTGCAAACATCCGTGACAAAGATCAGGCGCGCCCGAATTCATCCACCAGTCGGATAATGTCATCTTCACCCAGATAGGACCCGGTCTGGATTTCAATCATCTCCAGCAGGATCTTGCCCGGATTGGCAAGCCGATGCACTGAGCCTTGCGGAATGTAGATCGATTGGTTTTCGTGCAGCATCGTCACCTTGTCATCAATCGTCACTTCGGCGGCACCTTTGACGCAAATCCAGTGCTCGGCGCGATGGTGATGTTTTTGCAGCGATAATTTTTTGCCCGGCTGTACGAAAAGCCGCTTTACCTGAAAACGGTCACCATTCAGGATCGAGGTATAACCACCCCACGGACGCAAAGATGTTGGGTGGGTCTCCGTCAGGTTTGCCGTGGATTTGTCGGCGGCGAGTATTTTGACAAGATTGCCAACGTCCTGAGCATTGTCGAGCCTGCCAACAAACACCGCGTCTTCACTTGCAATCACCGCCACGCCATCCATGCCCTGCACAGCCATATGGCTGTTGCGTGAGATGACCAGTGAATTTTTGGTGTTGTGAACGGTGACATTGCCCTGCACAACATTGCCGTCAGCATCGGCGCTGCCAATTTTCCATACGGCATCCCAGCTGCCCATGTCTGACCATTGAATGGCGGCAGGCACCACGGCGGCATTGGAGGTCTTTTCCATCACCGCATAGTCGATGGAGATGGATGGGGCTTGCGCAAAAGCAGCGCCATCAAGCCGGATGAAATCAATATCGCGGGTGGATTTGGCAACCGAATCTGCGGCGGCTTCCATCACCTTGGGGGCAAAGGTTTCCAGCTCGGCCATAATGCTGGCGGCTGAAAACAGGAACATGCCGGAATTCCAGTAGAAATTCCCGGCGGATAGCAATGTTTTGGCTTTTGCCTCATCGGGCTTTTCCACAAAGCGCTGAACAGCATGGGCACCGTTGCCCAGATCTGCGCCCAGTTCGATATAGCCGTAACCGGTGGCTGGTTCGGTGGGGGTAATACCGAATGTCACCAGCTTGCCTGATTTTGCGGACCGGGCGGCTCTGGTGATGGAGGAGGTATAGGCCTCATCCACGGTAATGGCATGGTCAGATGGCAACAAAAGCAGCAAGGCATCGTCACCAAAGCGATCCGCTACCACACGGGCTGCCACCGCGACAGCGGCTGCTGTATTTCTGGCTTCTGGCTCCAGAACAATGCCGGAGAGAGGCAGGCCTTGTTCGCGGGCTTGCTCTGCGACCAGAAAGCGGAATTCTTCATTGGTGATAACAAGCGGCGCTTCATAAATGGCGCTATCGCGCACGCGGTTCAATGTCGACTGAAAAAGCGTTTGATCGCTAACCATCCGCAAGAATTGCTTGGCGGCTGTCGCACGCGACAAAGGCCACAAACGGGTACCCTTTCCCCCGGCCATGATGACGGGAACGATTTTATCAGACATGCTTTATCCTTCTCATGCAAACCACGCAAAATCACCGCGCTCAAGGGCGTTGTCGTAAATGCCCTCTGTGTTGCTCTATCTCAGCTGTGCCTTACACGCGAGAGATTTTTTACATCTTTGGAACGTTTGACGCCGCTTGAGTAGGAGTGAGTGGCACCTCTGGTGGAGGAATTTGTTGTGGCTTGCACGGTGAGATATGCCCAAGGTGTCAGATGTTTTTGCGTGCAAAAAATGCGGCGCTTTGGAAAAGCGCCGCATAGGTTTCGTGGTCATCCTGGATCGGATCGGTGCGGGTAGAACCGCGCCGTCGATCGTTAGACGGAATGATAGGCTGCAATCACCACAGCGACCTGCGAAGAGTTCATCGCCGAAATCTGCTTTGACGAGAACGAGGTAACCTGAGTGGTGGACAGTGCCGCCAGATCATCGGTCGAGAGACCGGCGATCGCTGCTGTGCTGATGGCTGCAATTTCGTCAGTTGCGAAGGTTGCGACATCGGCCGTGCTCAAAGCTGCAATTTGAGCGGAGCTCAAAGCTGCGATCTGGCTGCTGTTCAGGGCTGTAGCCTGGGTGGTTGTCAACACACCGAGCTGGGTTGAGGTCAGCCCAGAAATCGCCTTTGTGCTGATAGAAGCGATCTGGCCGGATGTCAGCACACCGACGCTTGCAGTTGTCAGGCCGCCGATTTGCGTCGATGTCAGAGCACCAATCTGCGTAGAACTCAGAGCAGCTGTTTTGTCAGTTGACAAGGAAGCGATCTGCGATGAGGTCAGGCCACCGATCTGTGCCGTGGAAAGCACAGCTTCACTACCTGTTGTGAGCGCAGTGATCTGGTCGCTGGTGAGGCCAGCAATTGCCTTTGCACTAACGGATGTCACCTGAGTTGTTGTCAGACCTGCTACGACCGCTGTGCTCAGAGCCGAGAGCTGCTTGGAACTCAAGACGCCAATCTGGGTAGACGACAGACCAGCAGCCTGGGCTGTGGTCAAGCTACCAATTTGCTCTGTGGTCAGGCCAGCAATTGCCTTCGAGCTGATGGCACCGATTTTGTCACTGGTCAGCAAGGCAAGGTTGGTGGTGTTCAGAGCGCCAACTTGCGTTGAGCTCAGTGCAGCGATCTGAGTGGTGGTGAGTGCAGCAGCCTTGTCTGTGGAGAAAGCAGCGATCTGAGTGGAGGTCAGAGCACTGATCTGAGCCGTGGAAAGGGCTGCTTCACTGGTGGTTGTCA
>DNPN01000028.1:0-28157 GCA_003501385.1 Rhizobium sp.
GGCCCACATCCCCGTTATGTCAACACGCCCCGTTATAATTTTATCATAATTCACATAACATCCTGGTTTGTATTAATAATATGAGAATATGTGCCCTATTGGACAAGCCGCCGGGACCGCATGTCGAGCGACCAGAAACGAAAAACGCCCGGCAATCAAACCGATTGCCGGGCGTCATAACATCAAAGAGGGTTAGCTTTAGCTCTTCTTTGCAAGTGCAGCAGGAATTTCTGCTGGCTTGACCTTGTCTGTCACGACTTCAGCCTTGCCGTTGAAATTATAGCCACCGCCGATTGCGACATTCAATGTCACGAAATCTTTTGCCATCTGCTGGATAGACGTTGCGAGGCTGGCCTGAGCGGTTGTCAGAGAACGCTGTGCGTCGAGAACGTCCAGGAGAGACGAAGCACCATCCTTATAGGATGCCGTGGAGAGAACCAATGCTTCCTTGTAGGATGCTACATAAGCACGGTTCGCTGCGACAGCGCGAGAATCACGATTGTAAGCGGCAAGTGCGCTTTCGACCTCTTCAACGCCCGTCAGCACGGTTTGCTTCCATGCCAGATATTTTTCTCGAGCAACAGATTCTTTGCTCTTGACGTTAGCACGCAATGTACCGCCGTCGAAAATTGGCAGGCTGAGCGACGGACCAAAAGACCAAGTGTTAGCCGTTCCGTTGGAGCTGGCAGAATGAACGTAAGACGGTGAAATCGAACCACCCAAAGTAATGGATGGCAAAAGTTGTGCCTTGGCATTGCCGATATTGTAAACAGCAGCAGCAAGAGCACGTTCAGCACTGCGGATATCAGGACGATTGCGAATAAGATCAGCTGGAATACCGGCAAGAACCTTACCGCGAGCAACCGGCTGTCCTGTATTCTTCTTCAGGTCATTGATCAGAGACGACGCAGGCAACCCGAGCAGCGTCGAGATATGATAAGCATTGCTATAAAAATTCGATTCATAGCCAGGAATATCGGCGAGAGTCGAATTCACCAGACCTTCAGCCTGAACAACGTCAAGGCGCGAAGCAGCACCAGCCTCAAGCTGAAGCTTGGTCAACTCCAAGGTATCCCGACGGGATTTGACAGCCTCGTTCGAGATCCCAATCTGAGCCTGATAATAGCGTGCGTTGATGTAGGCCGTTGCGAGATCAGAAAGATAGGCCAAGCGATATGTATCGACGCTGGCATAAGCCTGATCCAACGAAGCCTTGGCACTCTGTCTTGCGCGGTGATACTGACCCCACAGATCAACCAGCCATGACACAGACAATCCGCCATCGGATGACCACGTTTCCGAGCTAGGATTATAGGAACCATTTGTCTTGGTACCCTTCTCGCTGGCCGTTGCGGTCAAGCTTGGCAAGCCACCGGCACCAGACGTAACAACAGTCGCACGCGCCTGCTCAATACGCTCCATTGCTTGCAGGATATCAAGATTCTGATTGATGCCCTTTATCACCAGCGCATTCAACTGCGCATCATGGAACGCCTTCCACCACTCGACGGTGGTTGTGTCTTGCGCAGAGGCTTTGCCACCTTCTGCGAATTTGGCAGGCAGCGCTGTTTCAGGCGCCGTGTGATCGGGGCCCATTACGCAGCCCGACAGTAACAGCATTGCAAGGGGCGTTGCTACGCGAATGGAGAGCATCTTTCTATCCCTGTTTCAAACGTCAGTGGCGCTGGGATAACTCTTTATCGCTACAGCGCTTTAATTCACAACAATGCCGCATGTGCGAACATGCGGCAACTTTTCATTAACTTATCGATTCTCTTCTATTATGACAGCATTTGTTTGCGGTTTTGCACGGTTAGATGCACTGCGAATAATCACAAAGAAGGATGGCACAAAGAAAATACCAATCAATGTAGCTGAAAGCATCCCACCGAGCACACCAATGCCAATTGCATTTTGCGCGGCAGAACCTGCACCCGTGGCAATGGCCAATGGTACAACTCCAAGAATGAAGGCCAGAGATGTCATGATAATAGGACGCAACCGCAACCGTGCTGCTTCTTTGGCAGCTTCAAACAACGACATACCATGCTCTTGCCGCTCCTTCGCGAACTCTACAATCAAAATAGCATTCTTGGCTGCCAAACCGATTGTCGTCAACAACCCCACCTTGAAGTAAACATCATTATCCTGCCCCATGAAGTGCGCTGCGGCAACAGCACCAAGAACACCAACAGGAACCGCCATGATAATCGAAAAAGGAATCGACCAGCTTTCATAGAGAGCAGCGAGGCAAAGGAACACGATCAGCAACGAGAGCGCATACAGAAGCGGAGCCTGAGAACCTGACAACCGCTCCTGATAGGAGATCCCTGTCCACGCAACGGAATAACCATTGCCCATTTCAGACACCAGTCGTTCCACTTCGTTCATGGCATCACCGGAGCTGACGCCAGCCGCAGACGAGCCTTCCATGGAAAATGACGACACGGCATTAAAGGCCGAAATTGATGGAAGTCCGTTGACCCATTTGCTCTCCGTGAAGGAGGAGAAAGGCACCATCTCATTACTGGAATTACGGGCATTCCAGTATTTCAAGTCTTCCGCCTGCATGCGATAAGGCGCATCGCCTTGAACATAGACCTTCTTGATCTTGTTGTTGAGGGTGAAATCATTGACACGTGTGCTGGCAAAAATAGTTGTCAGCATAGAGTTGGCGTCAGATATTGTTACGCCCATTGCGCTCAGCTTTTCCTGATCCAACAGAATCTTGAGCTGACTTTCCTCATCACGGTCATTGCTGCGCATGGCGCTGATCAGCTTGCCGCTGTTGGCGGCCTGCGCCAGAGCTTTGGAGGCATTGACCAATGCTTCCGAACCATGATTGCCACTATCAACGAGATACATGGTGAAACCGCTGGAATTGCCCATGCCCTGGATAGCAGGAGGAAGCAACGGAAAGACCTGCGCTTCGCGGATTGTAAAGAAATAGCCCATGGCACGCCGCACAATTGCGCTTGCAGCGAGTTTGGCATCCTTACGCTTGTCGAAATCATGAAGCTTTGCGAAAACGAGGGCATTGTTCTGACCTGAGCCGTTGAAGCTGAAGCCATTGACGGAGAATACGCTTTCAATACCATCCTGTTCCTTGTCGAGGTAATAATTCTCGACTTTCTTGATCACTTCAGCCGTCTGCGAAGATGTTGCACCATTGGGCAGTTGAATAATTGTCATCAACACGCCCTGATCTTCCTGCGGCAGAAAGGAGGACGGCAATCTGGTGAAAAACCATGCGCAACCGCCGATGACGATGGCAAACATCAGCAACAGACGCAGAGGTCGACCCAGAAGATAACCAACCGCACCAACATAGCCGTTGGTGGTCTTATCAAAATTACGATTGAACCATGCGCCGAGGCCTCTGCCCTTCTTGTGATGATCAATCGGCTTCAGCATCGTGGCACAAAGTGCTGGCGTCAACACAATGGCAACCAGAGCTGACAGCAACATGGCTGAGATAATCGTGACAGAGAACTGGCGATAGATAATCCCTGTCGAGCCACCAAAGAAGGCCATGGGAATGAAAACTGCCGTCAGCACGAGAGCAATGCCGACGATAGCGCCGGTAATTTCGCCCATGGATTTCTCGGTTGCCTCCAGCGGACCGAGCCCTTCTTCGGACATGATACGCTCGACATTTTCCACCACCACAATGGCGTCATCGACGAGCAAACCGATGGCCAGAACCATGGCGAACATTGTCAACGTGTTGATGGAATATCCCGTCAAGGCCAGAACGCCGAAAGTGCCCAGCAAAACGACAGGAACCGCAATCATTGGAATGAATGTTGCCCTGAGATTTTGCAGGAAAATCAGCAGAACGAAGAAGACCAGCACGATGGCTTCGATCAGGGTATGAACCACCTTCTCAATCGAAAGCGATACGAAAGGCGTCGTGTCGTAAGGGTAAATAATTTTAACGTTCTGCGGCAAGGCAGGCGCAATCTGGTTCAGCTTGGTCTTCACCCGGGCGGCTGTATCCAGCGCATTGGCACCAGTTGCGAGATTGACCGCAAAGCCGGAAGCTGGCTGCCGGTTGGATCGTGACGTGGAGGTATAGCTCTCCTGCCCGATTTCCACCCGGGAAACATCGCCCAGACGCACCGTTGCACCACTGGTATCAACCTTCAGAATGATTCGCTCAAACTCCGGCACTGTTGTTAGCTGGCTTTGGGCCGTCATGGTGACGCTGAGCTGCTGACCTTCCATGGCAGGCAGACCGCCTACGGAACCAACAGACACCTGTGTATTCTGCGCTTCGATGGCCGATGTCACATCAGCGGGTGTCAGCTGGAACTTCTTCAACTTGAACGGATCAAGCCAGACGCGCATGGCAAAGGCGGACCCGAATGAATTGATGCTACCGACACCCTGAAGACGTTTGACCTGATCTTCAATCTGAGTTGAGAAAATGTCACCCAGATCTGCAGAGGTTTTCTTGCCATCCGTCGACACCAACGCGCCCACCAGCAGAATGCTGGATGTCGATTTCGTCACTTCAACACCAAGAGACTGCACTACGGACGGCAGCTGCGTGGTCACCAATTGCAACTTGTTCTGCACCTGAACTTGCGCGATGTCAGGATCAACGCTGTTGTCGAATGTCAGCGTGATGGTCGATTGGGCCGTCGTGGAGGATGACGTCATATATGTCAGTCCATCAAGGCCGGTCATGCCGTCCTCAATGATCTGGGTCACCGTCTTCTTCATCGTATCGGCGCTTGCACCCGTGTAACTGGCGCTGATGCGCACGGTTGGCGGCGCAATATCGGGATATTGCGAGACCGACAATGTGTTGATGGCGAGTGCACCGCCCAGCATGATCACAATCGCAATCACCCAGGCGAAAATTGGTCGCCGTATGAAAAATTTGGCCATTCGTTAGTTCCTGATCACGATGTTGGCGGTGATGTGCTTTGACATCATGATTTCGGGGCTGCGGCTGCGTTTTTCGGATCGTTGGATTTCTCCACGACAAATCCCTTGGCATCCACTTCCGAAGGGATAGGATTGACAGTGGCATTGTCGGTTATCCATTGAAAACCGTCCACAATCAGCTTATCGCCATCTTTCACATCATCATTCACAAGCCAGCTGTTGCCAGAAAGCTTGCTGGAACGGAATGTGCGGGTTTCCACCTTGTTTTCGGCATTCACGAACTTTGCGGTGAGGTCGCCATCTGCGTTTCGACCGGCGGCCCGCTGAGGAATAAGATAGCCGTCTTCGCGTCCAACCGTAATGGTTGCCCGAACATACATTCCTGGCAGGATCAAATTATTGGGATTATCAAACAGGGTCCGAATGGACACGGTGCCTGTTGTGGTGCTGACAGCCATTTCCGACATGTCGAGCTTGCCCACCTGCGGATAATCGGTGCCATCCTCCATCGTCAAACGGATGTCGGTTGTATCCGGGCCATCAGACTGTTTCTTCATGCCTCCAGCCGCAATTGCAGCACGCAACCGCAGCAGATTGACGCTGGATTCATTCAACTCGATATAGATCGGGTTGATTTTGCGCAACGTCATCAGCGATTCAGTCTGGCTGGCCGTTACCACGTTGCCAACCGAGTAATTGGTGGCAGATGTCACGCCGTCAAACGGTGCCTTGACCTCCGTCAGATCAAGATTGATCTGTGCTGTTTGCAAGGCAGCACGCGATTCGGAAACCGCAGCCTTGGCCTGAAGCAAGGTTGTCTGGGCATCTTCATAGGATTTCTGCGACGCTCCGGTATTCGCCAGACGCTCATAGCGATCAAGATTCGCTTCTGCGGCAGGAACACTTGCCTGAGACTTTTCGAGAGTGGCCTTAGCCTCATCGACAGCCGCAACATAGGTCTCGTCGTCAATCTTATACAGCAGATCGCCAGCCTTGACGAAGCTGCCTTCCTTGAAGGCAATCTTCTTGATCACACCGCCCACGCGGGGGCGAATATCGGCAGACTGGAATGCCGTTGCACGACCGGACAGAACGGTGGTGAGAGGCTGTGAGGACTTGTGGATTTCAACGACGCTGACAGGGCTTGGCGGACGCGCTCCACCCGTTGCACCTGTGCCCTTGGCAGTCTTATCATTCGTCTGATCGCTGCAACCGCTCGCCGCAAGAGCCATCATAAAAACGAAAGGTAACAGACTGATAGTTTTGGCCATGCAAAGGTCCTAATTCAAAATCCGATACTTGACCCAGAATTTCACCAAATGGGCAAGATCACAAGACGGTATCGTTGGTTTCAACTGATGCGGGCCATGAATAGTACCAGTCAGCCGCAACAAAGTCACACTCGCTGTGAAATCACAGCCATATGGTGACGTAGTTTAACAAACGTCACTTTGCAAGAGGATTTTGCAATGCGGCATTCACCAGGTCGATCACATCGCGACATTTGCGGTAGAGCACGTCTGGCTTCTGACCAGACACTGACAAAGGGTTGATAACACCCTCAAGCGCTGTGGTGACAACGGATGCTGTATGACGCGCGTCGCGAACGAAGAACTCGCCTGCGGCGACACCTTCGAGAATAATAGCTTCGAGAATGATGGAAATCTTGGTGCGATAGAGATCTCCGGCCTGCAGTTCCATATCGGCCGTCAGCATAATCATTTCAAAAAGATGCCTGTTTTCCCGCACATTCAGCAACAGATTGCCAAGCAACTCTTCTGCCACCTTCAAGAGTTTGGCTTGCGGTGCCAGCGGCAATTCCAGATTGGCCAACCGCTGCATCATCTTTTCAACATGGGTCAATGCAATCGCTTCGACCAATGCCGTTTTGGCATGGAAATGCTTGAACACATTGGCGGGCGACATATCGAGTGCCGCTGCAATATCCGCCATGGCAACCTGTTGATACCCCCGTTCGCGAAACAGGGCGTCTGCAACGTCCAGAATTTCCTTGCGGGTTTCAGCAGCCGGCCGGCGTGAGCGGCGGGGCCGACACAGGCGTTCATTGTCCCCCATCGCCTTCACGTTTCGGTGGCTGCATTTATCGTCTGTCATGGCGATCAGGGCCGCGCCAGATAGGCTGAAAGATTGGCCTTCACCCGCTCAAGCGGCGTTTCACCGGAATCATCCGGCTGGAAGGTCAGTCCGGTAATGGCTTCATAGGCCTGAATATAGACCTTTGAGGTCGCCTCAACCAAGTCTTGCGGAATTTCCGGAATAGGGTCCTTGTAGGGGTCGCACCGCTCGCCGACCCATGAGCGCACAAAATCCTTATCGAAACTGGCCGGGCGGGTGCCGTCCGCAAAGGCTTGTTCGTAGCTATCGGCAATCCAGTAGCGGCTGCTGTCTGGCGTATGGATTTCATCGGCAAGAATGATCTTGCCCGTCTCATCCGTGCCAAATTCATATTTGGTATCCACGAGGATAAGGCCCCGCTCGGCAGCCTTTTGCTGGCCACGGGCAAACAATGCGAAGGCATAGGCTGAGAGCTGATCCCACTGCTCGCTGGTCAGCAAGCCCTTTTCAATGATTTCTGCGGGCGTCAGTGGCTCATCATGGCCGCCATCAAATTCCTTGCTGGTCGGGGTAATGATGGCTTGCGGCAGTTTTTGATTGTCGCGCATGCCGTCCGGCAAGGTGATGCCATACATGTTGCGCTCGCCCTTTTTGTAAAGGGTCAGAATGGACGTGCCTGTTGTGCCAGCCAGATAGCCGCGCACAACAATTTCCACAGGCAGAATGTTGAGGCGCTTGCCAACCACCACAGCAGGATCCGGATAGGCAATCACATGATTGGGGCAAATATCGGCGGTTTCTTCAAACCAGTAGCGTGCCGTTTGCGTCAGCACCTGCCCCTTGTAGGGGATGCAGGCCAGAATGCGATCAAAGGCGCTGATTCGGTCTGTGGAAATAATAATGCGACGGCCATCGGGCAGATCGTAATTTTCCCGCACCTTGCCGCCGTAATAATTCGGCAGATCAGGAAAGAAAGCTTCTGTCAGAATGCGCATCACATCGGTTTCCTTCGTCTTGCTCGCCCAAGCCCAAGCGATCTATAGAGTCTGTCAAGTTCAAACTGAACCATACAGACTCTTGCTGTTTTGTGGAGTTTGTCTTTTCGGGAAAACCGGATTCCACGTTTCCGCGACAAACTCTACCGCGCGCCTAGCGCATCATAGCGAAAATTTCAAAGAAAAAGCGCGCGCCACAGGACGCACGCCCATTTATAAGCCCAAATTGCGCCGTTATGCCACAAAGGTCAAACGGCCAACATCGGTAAACCGAATTGCCAGCGGGTGTTGGCCAAAGCGTTTGACACCATGCACCACAGCAAATGTGATACAGGCTTCCACCACAAACACCGGTGCATAGGCAACAGCCCAGCGCGCCCAATCGGCCACGGCAAAGGCATCATTAGAGATCAGCAGCCAGAATGCGACCATGGCCGAGACCCCGGCATAATAGGTAGCATCCAGACGCAAAACCTTGCCCAGCGTAAACCGCTCCTTGACACCAATGGAAAACAAGCGCCTGCCAAACGTGAGATGAACCGCGATCATGGGAATCATCAGCGACAGCGCATTGACGCCCAGATGGGGAATATCGCCCGGCTCAAACAAAAACGCCTGCAAAACAAGCCCGAGCGCAAAGCCTAACATGGCAGGCGCAAAGCCAAACAGCAGATAAACGGTTGTTGCGCCAATCAGATGCAGCTCTGACGGTCCCACCGGAAAATGCCACATTTGCATCAAGGCTGAGAACGCAACGGCCGCCAGCACAGTTTTGGGCACGACGATGGGATTGCGCACCACGGCAGGTAGCTGCGATGCCACCACCGAGAGCGCCGCCGCATTGGCAAACACCAACCGCGCCGGATCAATAATACCGACTTCAATATGCATAGAAATGTCCTTTCTTTTGCGCCCTCCGCGCAAAGTTCAACGATTGCCGCATGTGCGGCTCTATGCACGGGCAGGTCTCCTGGCTCACGGGTCTTTGCGCCGTCCGCCTTATCGACTGTTGCCAGTCAATGGCCTGTTGGACATTGCTCTCCGTTTACAGTTGCGGGGGCAGCCACGGATTCAGACCCCGATTGGGTCGTCCTCACCGTATTCCCTTTTCATCTTTGAGCGTTGTTGTACTCGCAGAACCTGTGCTCATGTACCGTAGCGCTTCGCACCCGCCTCCGTCCAGATGCAACCTCAACTGGAAAACACGGTATCCCGGAAAAACTGCATAAAAAAACCCGGTGCCTGAGACACCGGGTTCAAAACGACAAACAGGATGAAAAAATCAGTCCTTGGCGCGCTCAACGTAGGAATTGTCTTCCGTTGCAATCACAACGCGGATGCCGGCATTGATATGCGGTGGAACCAGCGTGCGCAGGCCGTTGGACAAAATCGCAGGCTTGTAAGAGGAAGACGCTGTCTGGCCCTTCACAACCGGCTCGGTTTCAACGATTTCCAGCGTCACATGGCGTGGCAATTCAACAGCCAGCGCATTGCCTTCAAAGATCGACAGAACGCAGGTCATGCCTTCTTGCAGATAGGCCTTCTGGTCGCCCATGGTGTCAACGTCAACAACCAGCTGATCGTAGTTTTCAGGGTTCATGAAGTGGAAGCCTTCGCCATCTTCATAGAGGAACTGGTGGTTCACGTCTTCCACGAAAGCGCGCTCAACCTGCTCGGTAGTGCGCCAACGCTCAGACACCTTCACGCCATCAACGATGCGACGCATATCCACCTGTGTAACAGGCGTGCCTTTGCCGGGGTGGAAGTTCTGCGCCGTCAGCACCACGTAGAGTTTGCCTTCAACTTCGAGAACATTGCCCTTGCGGACCGAAGAGGCGATTACCTTGACCATCGGAATTCCTTGTATCTCTCTAGCACACGTCGTAAAGGACGGCCCGCCGCCCAAAATACGTGCTACGAATTTTCTTTGGGCGGCACCTAACCTAAATTTGTCAAAATAGCCAGCCCGTGTTGCACTTCAATTGCGCAAGGCCCAGTGAAAGAAAGACCGGAGCACCGGAATGACGAAGCAACGGACCCAGGCCTCCCCTTGGTGGACACCAAAGGTCCATGCGGATCGGCGTCCGTTTTTGCTGGGTCGCAACGCCATTCAGGCCGCATTGCGGGGTTATTTCGTTGCATGCGATTTCATAGAGGTCGATACCGCCACTTTGCAAACCTCCCCCGGCAATGAGGCGCATCTGCACGCCTTTGCCACTGAGGCCATTGGCAATGATGGCACCGCCCAGCCGCTTTACCTGCACACCTCGCCGGAATTTGCCTGCAAGAAACTGCTGGCGGCGGGAGAGCCGCGCATTGCCTGCTTTGCCCATGTCTATCGCAACCGCGAGCGCGGGCCGCTGCATCATCCCGAATTCACCATGCTGGAATGGTATCGCGCAGGCGAAAGCTATGAGCAATTGATGGACGATTGCGCCGACATCGTAAAGCTTGCCGCGCAAACCACCGGCACCCGACAATTTGCCTATCGCGACGGGGTTTGCGATCCGTTTGCCACGCCTGAGAGATTGAGTGTGGCAGAAGCCTTTCAGCGCCATGCGGGCATTGATCTTCTGGCATCTGTTAGCGCGGATGGTGAGACGGATCGCGATCATCTGGCCTCCGAGCTTGTCCGCGCGGGCATTCGCATTGCGCAAGATGATTCCTGGGCTGACCTCTTCAGCCGGGTCATCGTGGAAAAGGTGGAGCCGCATCTGGGCTTTGGCCGCCCGACCATTCTCGATCAATACCCCGTAGCCGAGGCGGCCCTTGCCCGCCCCTGCCCCGATGATCCGCGCGTGGCAGACCGGTTTGAGCTTTACGCCTGCGGTGTAGAACTGGCCAATGCCTTTGGCGAGCTGACCGATGCGCAGGAGCAACGCCGTCGGTTTGAGCTGGAAATGGCCGAAAAAACCCGGATTTATGGTGAGACCTATCCGCTGGATGAGGATTTTCTAAGTGCCCTTGCCATCATGCCGCAAGCCTCTGGTGCTGCGCTCGGCTTTGATCGGCTGGTGCTTTTGGCCACGGGTGCCCAGCGGATTGAGCAAGTGCTCTGGGCCCCGGTGGCGGAGCCGGATGCATGACGCAAAAAACACTGAAAACCGTTGGCGAACTGGTCGATGCCGGATTGGTAAACAATCACGACATCTCTGGCCTTGCCGAGGTGGCGGCGCGCTATGCCATTGCCATCACCCCGTCGATGCAGGCGTTGATCGATCCCAACGATCCCAACGATCCGATTGCCGCCCAATTTGTGCCAAAAGCTGCCGAGCTGGTGCAATTGCCACAGGAGCTGGCTGATCCGATTGGGGATCACGCCCATAGTCCAGTGGAAGGCATTGTGCATCGCTACCCCGATCGGGTGTTGTTGAAAGCCGTTCACGCCTGCCCGGTCTATTGTCGGTTTTGCTTTCGCCGCGAAATGGTGGGGCCAGATGGTGATGGTCTTTTGACCGGGGCGGCGCTGGAGCGCGCCATAGCCTATATCCGCGACCATGCTGAAATCTGGGAAGTGATTTTTACGGGTGGCGATCCGCTGGTGTTATCGCCACGGCGTTTACGAGCCATTCTGGAGCAATTGGCGACGATTGATCACGTCAAAATCATCCGCTTCCACACCCGTGTGCCGGTGGTAGACGCGGAGAGCGTTGACGATGATTTGATTGATGCCCTTACCTCCAGCGGCAAAACCACCTATGTCGCCATCCACGCCAACCATCCCCGCGAATTGACGGATCAGGCCAAGGCGGCGATTGATCGATTGCTCAACGCCAATATTGCGCTTGTCAGCCAGACGGTGCTGCTGAAGGGCGTCAATGATGATCCGGCCATTCTGGCTGAGCTGATGCGGCGGTTTGTGGAGCTGCGGATACGGCCCTATTACCTGCACCATCTTGATCTCGCGCCCGGCACCAGCCATTTTCGCCTCAGCATCAAACGCGGGCAAGAGATTGTCGCCGCGTTAAGAGGGCATGTGTCTGGCTTGTGTCAGCCAGCCTATGTGCTGGATATTCCCGGCGGCTTTGGCAAGACCTCCATGAGCACAAACGTGAGTGCGGATGAAAACAACGACTATCGCATTGCCGATTTCCGGGGCACGCATCATCTTTACAAAGATGCCTGAAACAATACCCCCATTTTTAGTCGTGTTTCTTCATTTCCCTTTAACAAGTGCAGCCATAATATTTCAAAATCAAACATCAGGTGTTTGAACAGGCCCTTTGCTGTGTCACGTATTATTTTTTATGATTACGACCAGCTCTGGTTGGTTTACAATATGCGCAATAGAAAACGCACGCGCAGATTTTAGGCAAGCAGAGAATACGGCCCGGAGGCGCTTATCGTGAGTGTATACTGATTTTTATACAACTATACGAAGGCGTTTTCATTTTATCTGCAACACCTGACAACCAGAGGGATATGACATGAACGACACCATTCGGACTATTCTTGGCAAGGTTGGCGGCTTGAGTGTTGCAAGCGCGGATATTGCCACAGATGCCGATCTCTACGGTTTGGGCCTGACATCCTTTGCCTCGGTCCAGCTGATGCTGGCGATTGAGGAAGCGTTTGATATCGAATTTCCCGATCATTTGCTGAACCGCAAATCCTTTGCCAGCATTGACGCCATTGAGCGCACCGTTGACGAGATTGTCAAAGATCAGAAAGTGGCGTGATGAACGCCCCCGTCACTCTGCCCCAATTGACATTCAGTGAACGCGCCAGCCGCGTTGCCAAGGTTGCAGCCCAGTTTGCCGATGATGTCGATAAGCAGGGCCGCTTTCCGCAAGAAGCAATGGATGCCATGAAGGCTCAGCGGCTTTTGGGTATCCAAATCCCGCAAGCGCTTGGCGGAGAAGCGGCAACCTTCGCCCAGATCGCTGAAATCTGCACCACGTTGGGGCAGGCCTGCGCCTCGAGCGCCATGATTTTTGCCATGCATCACATTAAATGCTCCAGCCTTGTGGAACATGCTGAGGGCAATGAATGGCAAGCGGCGTTTATGACCCGCGTGGCAAGTGAACAATTGCTGCTGGCCTCGGCCACGACCGAAGGCGGCATTGGTGGCAATTTGCGCAATTCCATCTGCGCCATTGATGTCGATTGTGACATCTGCCGGTTGGAAAAAGACGCAACCGTGATTTCCTACGCTGAATACGCCGATGCCGTCCTGATCACCTCCCGCGCTCACAAGGACGCCGCTCCCTCTGATCAGGTGATGACGGTGTTTCTGAAAGGGCAATATACGCTCTCAAAGACCCAGGACTGGGATACGCTGGGCATGCGCGGCACCCGCTCCGATGGCTTTCTCTTCAAGGGCGAGGCTCCGGCCTGCCAGATCCTGCCCAAACCCTTTGCCGAAATTGCCGCCCATTCCATGCTGGCGGCCTCGCACATTCTTTGGAGCGGCGTGTGGTATGGCATTGCTGTGGATGCTGTAACCCGAGCGCAGAGCTTTGTACGGGCAGCGGCGCGTAAAAGCGCAGGCCAAATGCCACCGGGTGCATTGCGGCTGGCCGAAGTCGCCAATCTGCTGCAATTGGTGCGCTCCAATGTGGTGGCAGCGCTCAAAGCCTATGAAGACGCCAAGCTGGATGGCGACAAGCTCTCAAGCTTTGGTTTTTCGGTGACGATGAACAATGTCAAGATTGCCTCCTCCGAGACCATCATCGACATCATCAATCAGGCCATGCTGATCTGCGGCATCATGGGTTACAAAAATGGCACGCCCTACAGTCTGGGCCGCCACCTGCGCGATGCGCATTCGGCACGGTTGATGATTTCCAATGATCGTATTCTTGGCAATACCTCAACCATGCTTCTCGTCCATAAACTCGACACTCGTTTGCTGGGATAATCTCATGACCAATCAAACCAATTTCCTCGACCGGCTGTTTGACGCAGGCCTGTTGATCGACACCGGCGTGGACGGACTTTATGGCAGAAGCGGCCAGTTTGAAGACGTGATTGCCGCTTTTGAGCGTTTGATTGATCGCTTTGGTGGCGCAGACGGGGCCGAGGCTATCCGCTTTCCGCCCGGCATGAACCGGGCCTATTTTGAAACCAGCGGCTATATGAAAAGCTTTCCGCAGCTGGCGGGCACTGTGCACAGTTTTTGCGGCAGTGAGCTGGACCATATGAGCCTGCTGAAATGCATGGATGCCGATGAGGACTGGTCGAAAGAGCAGAAGATCACCGATATCGTGCTGACACCTGCTGCCTGCTATCCACTCTATCCCACCATTGCCAAGCGCGGCGCGATTGCGGCCACGGGCGCGCTGTTTGATCTGCAATCCTATTGCTTCCGCCATGAACCGTCCAAAGACCCGGCCCGCCAGCAGCTTTTCCGCATGCGCGAATATGTCTGCATGGGCACGCAGGATCATGTCACGGATTTTCGTCAGACATGGATGGATCGCGGCCTGAAAATGATGGAAGAGGTTGGCCTCACGGTTGAAATCGACATTGCCAATGACCCGTTCTTTGGCCGGGCTGGCAAAATGCTGGCCAACAACCAGCGCGACCAAAACCTGAAATTCGAGCTACTGATTCCCATCACCTCCACCACCAACCCCACCGCCTGCATGAGCTTTAATTACCATCAGGATGCGTTCGGCACGAAATGGGGCCTGAACCTTGAAGATGGCTCTGTTGCCCACACCGCCTGCGTTGGCTTTGGATTGGAGCGCATTGCGCTGGCGCTGTTCCACCACCATGGTCTGGATGTGAACGCATGGCCGGAACAGGTGCGCAAAGCACTTTGGGGCTGATGATGGTGCGGGTTCTGCCGATTGATCCGGCCGATTATAAAGCCCATCCGCTGCATTCTTTGGAGCGGATGTGGCCAGAAACCAATTGCTATGTTGATCTGTGGATCGAGGTGCTGGCATCACTTGGGGCCGCGCCCGAAGCCATGCTGGGTTTTACCTTGACCCAGGATTTCGAGGGCGATCAATTCACCTTTTTCAAAGTGCCTTTGGAGGATCTTGAGGCGCTCTACGGCATCCGCGTCACGGAACTTGCGATTTTTGACCGGGTCGAAGGGCATGTGAGTGCGCAAATCAGCCGGGGCCGCTTGTGTCTGGTGGAGATGGACAGTTTTTACCTGCCCGACACCCAAGGGGTGGGCTATGGCTCTGAGCATGGCAAAACCACCGTTGGCATCAACCGGCTGGATCTGGAAAGCCGGGTGATGGATTATTTCCACAATGGCGGGTTTTTCACCGTCACCGGGGATGATGTGGATGGCCTGTTTCAGCGCAATGCGGCAGAAGGCAGCCTTGCCTTTTTGCCCTATACGGAATTTGCCAAATTTCCGGCCATATTACCGAGCGAAAGCCATCAGCGACAGGTGGCAGAACGGCTCCTCGTTCAGCATTTTGCCCGCCGCCCGGTGGACAATCCCATCAAGGCTTTCGCCGAAGTCTTTCCCCAGCATGTGGAAGCTTTGGCAGAACGCGACTTTGGCTTTTTCCACAAATATGCCTTCAACACACTTCGCCAGTTCGGGGCCAATTTTGAGCTTCTGGCCAGCCATCTCATCTGGCTGCACAGCGATGGGCGCTATCAACAGGCGATTGCGGATGCGTTGAAAATCTCCGAAGTGGCGAAGTCTGCCCAATTCCAGCTGGCCCGCGCCGTGACCCGCAAAAAGTTCGAGCCGCTGAAAACTGCTCTTGATCCCGCGATTGAAGCGTGGGATCGACTGATGACAGGTTTGCAGTCGCACATAGGCTAAAATTGAAGGATACGCGCAACCGTGATCACCTATCTCGATGCCGATATCCGTCCGCTGGAACAGGGCTGGACACTGCTGCTGTGCGAACCCGGCACGTTTGAGGGACCAGACAGCATCAACCGTGCACTGGCGCGCCTCAGCGCACCCGTTCCCGGCACTGTCGCACAGGCGCTGCATGAGGCAGGCCTGTTTGATCCGGCCCATCCCACGCCGCTGCATGGCAAAGAGGCATGGTATTTTCGGCCCCTTCAGGGCGAGGCACCCGGTCCGGCTGTTTTGCGGTTTGAAGGCTTGGCAACGCTCGCCGATGTTTATCTCAATGGCACATTGGTGCTGACATCCGAGAGCATGTTCGAATCCCACGATGTCACAATCAACCTGACAGGCGACGATGAACTGGCCATTTGCTTTCGGGCCATGACCCCGCATCTGGAAAAGCGCGGCCCCCGCGCAAAGTGGCGGCCACAGATGATGAGCAGCCAAGGCCTGCGGCTGATCCGCGCCACGCCCTTGGGCTATATGCCCGGCTGGTGCCCGGATATTCACGCCCTTGGTCCCTATCGCCCCATCAGCCTGATCCGCACCAAGCGCCATTCGATCAGCGATCTGCGCATCCATGCTGATCTGGATGAGGACGGTACCGGGCTTCTGGATGTTTCTTTTTCGCTGAACGAAACAATGCAGACCGCCACTCTCTCTTGCGCAGGTCACACCACAGCACTGAGCCTGCAAGCCAATGGCATTTACCGCGCCCGCCTAACTGTGCCCGCCATTACGCCATGGTGGCCAGCAACCCACGGAAGCCCGACCCTGCATGGCGTAACAGTAACGCTGGACGACAAACGCTATTCATTAGGCCTCACCGGCTTTCGGCGCATCCGGGTTGATCATGGTCATGATGGCAAGGATTTTGCTCTGATCGTCAACGGCATCAAAATCTTCTGCCGAGGCGCGGTGTGGACCAATGCCGACATCACCCGCCTGCCCGGCTCTGGAGAAGATTATGCCCCTTGGTTGATGTTGGCAGCGTCAGCGGGCATGAACATGATCCGCATTGGTGGCACCATGACCTATGAAAGCGCCGATTTCTTTCGGCTGTGCGACCAATTGGGGCTGATGGTCTGGCAGGATTTTATCTTCGCCAATTTCGATTATCCTGCACAAGACGAAGGCTTTGCCAGCCATGTGCAACGCGAAACCGAGCAGTTTTTGAGCGCCACGCAAGGCTGCCCCTCCATAGCGGTTCTCTGCGGCGGCAGCGAGGTCTATCAGCAGGCCGCCATGCTGGGCCTGAGTGACAGCAGTTGGAAAAGCCCGCTGTTCACCACCCTCCTTGCCGGGATCAGCCAAAGCTTGCGGCCCGATGTGCCGTATGTTGAAAATTCGCCCGTGGGCGGTGCCATGCCCTTTGCGCCCAATGCGGGCGTCACCCATTATTATGGCGTGGGAGCCTATCAGCGACCACTGGAAGATGCCCGCCGCGCCAACGTGCGCTTTGCCGCTGAATGTTTGGCCTTCGCCAATATTCCGCAACAAATAACGCTTGATGCGCATTTGCCCGTTCCCGCCGTGCATGATCCACGCTGGAAGGCGCGCGTTCCGCGAGATCGCAGCGCCAGTTGGGATTTCGAAGATACCCGCGACCATTATCTCGGTCTATTGTATGAGCTCGATCCGGCAAGATTGCGTCGCGAAAATCCAGCGCGCTACATACATCTTTCCCGCGCGGTCACCGGTGAGGTACTGGAAGAAACCTTCAGCGAATGGCGGCGTGCGGGCTCATCCTGCAATGGCGCATTGATCTGGACCTTTCAGGATCTCCTGCCCGGCCCCGGCTGGGGTCTGGTGGATTCCACCCGATTGCCCAAGCCCGTGTGGTATGCGGCACGGCGCGCCTTCTCGGCCCTTCGGGTGTCGATGACCGATGAGGGCACCAATGGGCTGGATGTGTATCTTGTCAACGACGGCCCGCTATCACGAACCCTGATACTGGACCTGCGCTGTTTGCGTGACGGCAAAACACCTGTGGTCAGCGCCAACCGCAACATCACGCTGTCTTCGCGCGAAAGCATCACCGTGCCCGCAACCGACGTGTTTGGTGCGTTTTTTGACGCCACCTATGCCTTCCGTTTTGGGCCTCCCGCCCATACCATCACAGTGGCAACATTGAGCGATCCACACAGTGGTGACATTGTCTCGCAAGCCTTTCATTTTCCACAAGGCCGATGGCCCGCGATGCAAGACACCAACCTGACGACCACGCTCGAACAGGATGAGAGCGGTTGGTTTCTGATACTGGAAACAGACGGATTGGCCCAATCGGTGCATATCGATCTTGAGCACGGTCGCCCTGAAGACGATTTTTTTCACCTCTCACCCGGCCATCCCCGCCGCATTCGCCTGCTTACTGACCGCCAAAAGCCACAAGGCGAGGTGATCACCGCCGGATCAGACAAGCGGTTTCGGTTTTGAGACATCAGCCACGCAGCAGCAAAGCAGCATGATCTCAAACACATGGGCCAAGAAAACATGGGCCAGTTCAGGCTTTCGGGTAATCCACGAGGCGTATCGCCGTTGATCCGGCACTGAGGGCGAGATCGCGAATTTCTTCAAAATAGCGTTGCTGGGCGGACTCCGGCGAAAAATTATGGTCGGTTTCCGGTACAATCTGCATCTGAACATTGTCATAGCGCTTGAGGCCACGGCCATGGGCCCCGAAATGCTGATAGACGTGTTCCAAACCAACGTCATTTTCGCTGTAGAGCAAAATCAGCTTCACCTTGCGCTTTGCCAGTCTTTTGAAAGCTGACATCACCTGCGCATGGGCCAATCTTGCACGGGCTGACATGATATTGCCAAGCCCGGTGCTGTGGATAAAACGAGACCAGCCAACTGAGATAAAATTGCGGACGGCATTTTTGATATCCACGTCGCCACAGATCAACCGACGAAACGTGCCGCCTCGAAACATCAACTGTCTGTAAGTGTTCAGCGACCTTGGCACCACGCGCAACACGCCATCAACATCCCGCCTGGGGTCCCAATAAAACGCGAAGGCGTTGGCCAAACAGGCCCCCACCAGACGATGATCTTTAAGCATGCTGGAAAACGTCAGATAACCGCCGCTGCACCGGCCAACGCCGATGGCAGGCAGAAGGTCGCGCTCTTCTAAAACATTTAAGGCAGCCTCCACGTCATCATATTGCGTTTCGGCATAGAGAACCTGCTCTGGAAACCCCGGCACCGGCGGGCTATCTCCCACATTGGCAGGATCAAACCGGAACGAAGCAATTCCCACGCGGGCCAATCGCCGCGCCATGGCAACACCAGAGCGTCCCCATCCTGCCTGACGATCATAAGCGGTACTGGCCAGCAAAACCGTCGCACCACGCCGCGCGCCCACCGGCTCACACAAAATGCCGTAAAGCCTTTGGCCGCGACCAAACCGCATCGCAGTCTCGCAAAAATCGCGGGTTTCCAACCGAGCCGTATCCACGACTGCATTGGCCAGTGGCAGATGGTCCGGACGACCAAGCCCGGCCGCGAGGCGCACAACCCAGCTCACCAGATTTTCCATGGTCTCAAGCGGCAGGCGAGCCATGGATGGATTGGCGATCATGGCATCAAAGCCAATGTAATCACTCAACTCCACTCGGGCACCCTTGGCCGCCATCTGCTCGGACAGCATCTTGTCACCGGGGCGCTCAAGCCTGTTCACAAACAAATGCGGGATCGACCGATGAGGAGAAGCAGCCGAAAAATCTTTTTTCTTCAGGGCGGCGCTCACGCCGTCCGGCATGATAATGCCGCCAATCGAGGTCCCACCGCGAATGCGCAAATGCTCGGGCAGGCCAAGGCCATCATCAATCACCCGCGCCCAAAATTGCAGTTCGCGCAAATAGGTCCGGCCCGAAACAACCGGGGCCATGGCCACCAGACCACACAGCCCCTCTAACCCGTGGGCCATGGCCAGCGCCAGCGATGCGCCAAGGCCATGCCCAACCAGAATGACCGGCAAGCCACCCGTTCTTTCCTGCAAAAGTGCAAGCGCCTGAGAAATCGTATCTTGCCAGACATTAAGCGTGATCGCTCCGGTTGCGTCATCAAGGGCATCGCCTGTGCCGGGATAATCAAAGCGAAGGCTTGCAATGCCATCTGCGGCAAATTCTTCGGCCATCAGGCGAAAAAGCTTGTGGGTACACAGTTCCTCAAAGCCCCAAGGGGGAAGAAACAGCACCGCAGCATTGCGCACAGCATGCGCACTCACGCCGTTGGCAGGCTGAAACAGCCCGAACGTTGCCGCAAAGTTCACCGGCTGGGCCGCGGCCTTCTGGCGTTCCGATTGACGCTGACCAGAGACCATACCGACCTTATCGGCTATACTTTCCATCCATCTACCCCTTTTATACCAACGGACATTGGTATGCGCCCCACGCCTTGATGGATTAAATCTTGCAAATTCGCATCCAAGGCCGACGCAAATGCAGCGATAGAAATTCTATTACCGCAGCATAAATTTATCCTTAAATCCGCATCTTCTCAGAATTACTCCATATTTTACATCGGATATTTCCATGTTCTCGTGCGAGATTTGCAAAATACCTCGTATTTCTATGATTTCGATGCCGATAACTGCAACAAAATTATGTTCAACAGCAACGCAAGGCGTCTTGGCAATCGGGAAATGCCTCGTGTCATGACCTCGACATCGGCCCTCGGCACCGCCCGCAGCAGTTTGAGTGCCAGAAAATAGACCATGGCAGCAGCAATAATGGCAAGAGCCAGCCCAAACACGCCTGGAACCAGTTGAAGCACGCCAACCGCCACGGCCGCGCAAATCCCGGATGCCACAACGACCTTCACCATACTGATGCCCAAGGGCGCAAGTGAGCCCTCAAAGCGCATCCAGCGCAGCATGACCAGACTCATCATGGTGAAAACCACAATTCGCACAATAGCCGCGCCCTCGCCAGCCAACACCGGCACCAGCAACACATCGCCAGCAAGCATAATCACGGCACCACCCAAACCCACATAGAGGCGCTCGCGGATCTTATCGATTGCAAACATATACTGCGTGGCAACCTGACACGTAACCGCCACCGGCACGCTCATGGCCAGAATGGTCAAAACCGACGCACTGGCCGCAAATACATCCCCAAACACCATCGTGACCAATCGGTGAGAAATGGCCGCCAAACCAAAACTCATCGGCAGCGTAAAATAGGCAAGCCCTCTGACCACACCGGCAAACATTTCGACCGGCATCCGGCCACCTGGTTCACGATGTAAGTGTTCGGAATAATAGGGAACAAGGCTGCCAGAGAGCTGGATGGGCAATTGCAGCGCCAGATTGGCCAGCGAAAAGGCAACCGCATAATAACCAACCGTTTCAACACCCTGATACTGCTGTAGGAAGAAAATCTCGATCCGGTTGAGAAAAATCGAATCCACCATGAATTCCAAAGAGAGAATGATGGACGACGACAGCAGATAGCCAACGCCAATGCCGCAGGTTTTCACCGGATGGCGCAGCAACCCGAGCGCAAACAGAAACTGTGACACATAGGCCAGAACATAGCCCGCCAGCGCACCGAACACGCCCCAAACCAGACCACCAACCACCACGCCGACCAATTGCAACAGTCCGGCGGTCAGCGTCATGCGGAAAAACACATTCACCCGCTGCTCGCCAATCAGGTAGTTTTTAGCAAACATGCCAATCGACTGGGTAACAAACAAAAACCCCGTCACCACCAGCACCGAGGGCGTGGTTTCTGCCCAATGCTCAACCTCTGCCACCCAGAAAAACAGGAAATACAGCACCAGCAACAACAGGGTTGCGCCAAAAACCGGCCAGAGCAGATAGGCCGCAAAGCCTTTGCGGTCAGTGTCGCTATACCCTTCTCCCCGCAAACGCGGCAAAAGGCGCAGCAGCAAAATGCCGGTGCCCAGCTCTGCCACCAGCGCCGCCGTTGAGGCAAGCCATACCGAAAAAGCAATGATGCCATTGGCCTCAGGCCCGAGCATCCGCGCGGTAAAAATCGAGCACACAAAGCCCGTGGCCAGCAACGTCAAACCGGCCAAGGCGTTAAAGGCAGAATTGGCAACAATGCCTTGTGTCATCAACAGTCCTTCAAACAACAAATCTATGTTACCCCAAAACGCTGAGAGACTTGCATTTTAAGGAAAACAAGGCTTATCACGGGTCTTACGGCACCGTGTGCCATATATGGTGCACAAAGGTTCGCTGTAATTTTTTATATGTATTGCATAATTCTTTAAACCGATTCCGGTTTAAAGAATTATGCAATAGAGCGTCTTAGGCCGAAACAACAATCCAGCTTCTGGAATGTTATGGGAGGTTTAACACCGAAGGTGTAAATAACCTTTTATATTTGGCCGCGACGGCCGCATCATTCACATGAGGTATTGCCGTGTTCAGCCTGATTGTTTGCACAGTAGACCGCAACGAGCACCTCAAACGTCTGTTCGTGTCGCTGCAACAGCAAACCTTTCGCCAGTTCGAGGTAATCCTCGTTGACCAAAACGAGGATGATCGGCTGGTCTCACTCGTTGAGACATTTGCTGCTGATTTCCTCATCCGCCATATCCGCAGCAAACGCGGCCTTTCCAGAGCCCGCAATGTCGGGATCACGGCGTCCCGCACGGATTTGATTGCGTTTCCAGATGATGATTGCTGGTACACACCAGACACTCTATCCGTTGTCCACGCCCTGTTTACCCAGGACCCTGCCTTGCGAATTGTCACCGGCAGAACGCTAGACGCGCAAGGCCAACCCTCTGTTAGCCCCACGGGCCTCAGCCAATGTGCTATCTCCCGCGACAACTTCCTCTCCTGCGGCAATTCCAACGGCATTTTCATTCGATCCGACCTGTTGAAAACCATCGGCCATTTTGATGAACAACTGGGCGTTGGCGCGCAAACACCGTTCCAGAGCGGAGAAGAGGCAGACCTGTTATTGCGGGCCATCGCATCCGGGGCAAAGCTGATCTATTTTCCGCAGGTGACTGTTCATCATGATCAGGTGGTGGGGCAGGATAATCCCAAGCGGATTGAACGGGCGGCAAAATATGGCGCTGGCTTCGGTGCCCTGTTGCGCAAGCATGATTTCTCCCTTTCCTACTTCGGTTGGCGTATCGCGCGGCCGTTGCTCGGTGCGGGCCTTGCACTCTTGCGGCTCAATCCCGCTGAGGCGCGCTATAAATTGGCGTGGCTGTCTGGCATCTGGCACGGCTACTGGGCTTGGAACACAGAAAATGCAGCCCGTTTGCCCGACACCTCCCGATAAATATCGACATAGCGTTGCGACACCCGCTCCCAGGAATAGGAATGGGTTGCGGCGGATAATTCATCGCACAGAGTGGAATTGTCACAAAGGTGCTGGTAGCTGGCCACGACAGCAATTGCACTGGCCGCAGCATCGGTAAAATCAGCAATCCGAATGGCTTTATGCTTGCCCGCCAGCGCCAGATAAGCGTCATTGCCGTTGAGAACCGGCAAAAGCCCGGCACTCATCGCCTCCACAGCAACCAAACCGAAACCTTCATATTCCGAGGCCGAAGCAAACAGAGAGGCCTGCGACATCAACGCCTTCAATGCTCCATTGTCCAATGCGCCATGGAGTGTCACATGCTGGCGCAGACCTTTTTTGTCGATCATGGCCTGCACATCGTTGAACGAAAGATCAGATGCTGGTCCAGCAATGTCCAGCGTCCAATCGGGGTCTTTCGCCACCAGCGCAGCCATCATCCCCAACAGATGATCCAGCCGCTTGTTTTGGGAAAACCGCCCAATGGTGATCATACGTTTCACAGGGCTTTTCGAAGATGCTCCCATGAACTTTGCGGTATCAACCCCATTTTCAACCAGCAACGAATGCTGTGGCTGAACGGTTTTGAACAGTGCGAGATCAGAAGCACTGCAACAGGCAATGGCGGAATAAGCCCGTGCCGATAGCCGTGTGAGCGTTTGAAACCAGACCTTTTTGATGGCAGTATATTTGCGCGTATGAAAAAAGCCGCCATGAGTGGTGGCAACCATGGGCGCGCCATGCATGAAGCGCCCCAGCGCCAGCGCATCAAAGAAAAAATCAACCCCATGCACATGCACAAGGTCTGCATCGCTCAGGTGACGAAACACCGAAAAAGCCAGCGGGTAGCGGCTGCTGCCGTGATAATGGATCCGCACCACTTCCACGCCATCCACCACTTCATAGGCAGGCAGGACACGGGTAGGATCGGAAAACACCCGATTGAGCGTCACCACCCGGACCCGAAATCCGCGCTTGACCAACTCCCGGCTGAGGCTAGAGACGACATCTTCCAACCCGCCCCGGACTGGCGGATATTGGCGCACCACCTGAACAATCAGCGGAGCGGGCGGATATGCTCCGGCCTTGACCGCTTTTCGTGCACCGATGATCATCCGAACACCTCCAATTGGCGGGAAGAGCAAAACGTTATCCCACGCACTTGGTTAGAATGAGTTGACGAATTGGTAAAGCAACTTGTGAATAACCGTCCTCAAATTGAACATATGCGGTAAAGAAACGTGATTAACACCCGCAAAAATCACATCTCATTAACCACGACATGGCATTTTAGAGTGCATCAGGGAAAAGGGATCATCGGTTTTCCCAAAAAGACAAAGGAAAAAACAAGCCTGTAATGTGTCTGGTACAATCTTGACCTGACACATTACAGGCTTTGTTGGCCGGGGTAAGACCTGCGTAGCATGATGTTATAAATGCGTTCTATCGCGGGCACATCGACCACGAAGGGCGAAAAACCGGCAGGCTTATCAGGTCCAGAGCATGACAATGGATATCGATATTTTTGAAATTCCTCGGATCTTGCGGCAGCGCTGGTATTACCTTTGCGTTTGTGCGGCCGTCTTCGCCGCGCTGGCCCTGCTTTATGCCCTGAACCTGAAACCGTCCTACAGCTCATCCACCCAAATTCTGCTCGATCCGCGCAGTCTCTCTGCCAATAGCAGCGACAGCCGCCAATCCGGTGCGCCTGCGCAAGTTGATCCGGCCAGCCTCGACAGCCAGATCTATGTCGTTTTGTCCAGCGCTGTGCTCAGCGAGGTCATCACCCGGCTGAACCTCACGCAAGATCCATTTTTGATCCCACCGAAATCTGCCGCCACTCTGGGGCCGGATGTGATCATGGACGCCACCATGGGGGCCTTGCTCAAGCATGTGAAGGTGGAGCGTCAGGGCCAATCGCTCATCATGACCATCACGGTTGATCACACTGTCGCCAAAAGTGCCGCCGACATCGCCAATATGATGGCAACGGTCTATCTGAAACAGGTGGATGAAGCCCGCGCGGATGCTGCAAGGCGCGCCAGCAACGCTTTTCAGGCGCAGGCCAGCGAATTGCGTGACCGTGTGCGCAAGACCGAAACGGCGGTGGAGCAGTTCAAATCTGCCAATGGGCTGGCAACAACCGGCGAGACCGGGCTGGTGATTGACCAGCAGCTGGCGGGCCTGAACCAGCAATTGATTGCTGCGCGCGGCATTGAAGAGCAGCAGCAATCAATTTATGACCAGACCCGCAATCTCACCGTCAGCGCCGTGCAGGCGGGTGGTATTCCAGAAGCGGTGCAATCCAGCACCATGGGCCTGTTGCGCGATCGCTATGTGCAATTGCTCGATCGTCAAGCCGAGGCGGAGACCAGCCTTGGTGCCAACCATCCACAATTGAAAGCCATCCGCTCGCAAGTGGCCAGCATGCAGCAGGCCATCCAGCAAGAGCTTGATCGGCTGCGGCAGGCCATGAAGGTGAGCTATGAGCGCGCGGTGAACAACCGCAAAGCACTGGAGGAGCGACTGAAAAGCCTGACCCAGAGCAGCTTTGACAGCGGAGCCAAGCAGATCAAGATGCGGCAGCTGGAAAGCGAGGCCGAGTCTGTACGCACCATTTACAAGGCCTTCCTCAACCGCGCGGAAGAGCTGAGCCAGGAACAGACCATTTCCATCAACAATTCCCGCGTCATCACCCCCGCCATCGCCGTGATGAAATCCGTGACCGTGCTCAAGATCATGGTGCTGCTCGCCGCCATTCTGTTTGGTCTGGCATTGGGCAGTGCGCTGGCGATTTTGCGGGAGTTTATGTCTGCCAAAACCCCATCGCCGTCCCCAGATCGCCAGAGGCATGCACCACAACCTGAGCAAGCCCCCGTTGTCGCAGCAACACCTTCCTTGCCGCACGATGCCCCTGTGGCCCCCGCGAGCCCCGCCGCACCAGCGCCGGGTGTGGCCTTAAGCGACATCGCCATCATTGCCGATGCGAAAGAGCCGAAAAAACCAAATCGCACACCGCTGTCGTGGATTAGAGCCATGGGCAAAAGGCTGGTGTCTCCCATCGCCCCTCCCCCTGCCCCAGCTCAAGGCCGTTCCGGCGCTCACTATTTCCATGCCGTGGCCAGCACCACGCGCTTTTTGCTGGAATGCGGCACCGGGCGCGCGCGCTTGAGCATTGTTTTCATGGACTGCGGGCAAACAGCGGCATCAACATTCATTGGCGACGTGGTGCAAAAGCTGATGGATCGTGACCGTGGTGTGTTGTTTGCCTCCGGCGCGCTACAATCGCTTCGTCCTATGGCGCGCGCTGGCGGACGGCCAAGCCTTGCATCCGCATTGCATCAGGTGGATGGCGACGACGCGCCCTATGCGCCACTGCCGCAGACAATCCGCTATCAACGGCTGGCGCTGCCGCGCAACCGCTCGGAACAGAGCCATAATGCACCTCCCCCTGAGGCCAGCTATCCGCGTCCGACCTATGCGCGGTTTGTGGAAAAGACACAAAGCCAGCTCACCGATTTCATCGTGATCAATGCCTGCGGCACAGCGCTGGCACAGCAGCTCAACGCCATCGCCACGCAAGCCGACATGATTGTGCTGCTGACCGCCGGACCCGAAAAATCCGTGGCCGTCGAGTTTAGCCGCCATGTCCAACAGCTCGGTGAGGACACCAACAAGATTCTGGGTCGCGTTCTGCTTGAGGCCGTCTGAAATGACCGAGGGCGATGGGGCACACCAACCCGACACACGCTGGTTCACATCGAGCCTTGCCTCTTTCGCCGTGATCGGCGGTTTGGTGCTCAACCTGTTTTTATGCTTCGTCAACACCCGCATCATGCTGGTCAGCGATACCCATATCATGCTGGGCGAAATGATCATGCTGGGATCAGCCTTCCTGCTCGCCATGGATCGGCGCGTCGGCATGTATGTCACGTTGACCGTGTTTGTAACCTATATGCTGATGATCTTTGCCCTGCGGGGTGCCATGGATTTGAAAGCGCTGCGGGATGTGTTCATTCCAATCGGCTTCTATTTCATGGGACGAAAGCTGGGCAATGTGCAACTGGCCGACCGGCTGGTGATTGCCTCAGCCCTGATTGTGCTGGTGTTTGCCCTTTACGAATATCTGGCGCTGGAAAGCTATCTCGATAACTTCAATGTGCTGGGCTATTATATTGCCCGTGGCACCGTGAGCCTGAAAGACAGCTTTGGCCAGACCCGCGGCCTGTTCATCTCCGGCATTCGGCCAGAGCCGCGCACATTGCTGCCCTTCCTCGGCGCACATCGCGTCTCATCCGTGTTTCTGGAGCCCGTGTCGGCGGGCAATTTTGGCGTTATCATTTACGCATGGGCGCTGTTTCGGCCCGGCATGCCGTGGCGGTGGCCCTGGCGCTGGATTGTCATGGTGCTGGCCATGACAGGCATCGTGCTGGCCGATGCCCGCTTTGGCTTTTTCACCTGTATTGTGATCACCGCGTTTTTACCGCTGTATCGCTTCATTCCCAAAACCGTCTGGCTGGTGGTGCCCTTCATTCTTCTGGCTGTCATTGCTGCATACGGCATCATGGTGGGGGCCGAGGGCGGCCCCAATGATGCATCCGGGCGCATCAAGGTCACCGCCGCCATTCTCAACCAGCTTGATCTTCAGGTGGTGCTGGGCTCCAAAGCCACCGATATTTTCACCGCCGATTCCGGCATTTCCTACACGCTGACCAATTTTGGCCTGTTTGGCTTCATCGGCCTTTGGGCCGCTTTCGTGCTGTCGCCAATGCGGGATGCCAAGGCCTGGATCTTCCGGGGCATGATTGTGATCTATCTGGTGTTGCTGATGCTGATCAGCAACTCCGCTTACTCGATCAAAACCGCTGCCCTGATGTGGTTTTTGCTGGGCACATCCGATGTGGTGGCTTGGAGCAAGCTGGCAGCGAATCTTATCACTGGCTCCGCAAAGCCGGACATGTCGAAGACGACGCCGAAAAATCCATGAGATAGGGTTTCAAGCCCGCCAGTTGCGGACGATCACCGGCAGCCGTCGGCTGGATATTCAACGGCTCGCTGGCCGACCACCAGTCTCCCGCCACCCAGTAGGACCAACCGACCCAGAGATCACGATTG
>DNPN01000028.1:28424-30463 GCA_003501385.1 Rhizobium sp.
GATTGGCCTCCACAACACCTGCCATATCCTTGATGCCCTTGATACAGGCAGGATCGGCAGAAGCACCAAATTCGCCCAGATAGCCACGCTTGCCATTTGCGCGCAGCCATTGAGTGACATTTTGAACACCGGAAATCGCTGCCGCAGTGCCGCTACACTCTGGTTTGGTGCCGGAAAAATCTGCATCGAAATACTGATGAAATTCATAGGCATAATGATTGGCGCTATCGCGCACGCCCAACATGACGGTCGCATTGGAGCCGCCCGGCATATCGTTTTGCCAGCTATGGGCGCCTGTCCAGGACACGCCCGGTACCAGAATGAGATTGTTGGCCCCGGCCTTGCGAATAGCGGCAATAGCGGCATTGGCCACCGGCAACCATTGTGTTGCGGGCATTCCATTCGGCTCATTCATCAGACCGAAAACCACAGACGGATCATTGGCATAGCGCGCCGCAAGCCGCCCCCAGAAATTGGCCAGCACATCCACATCAACATCGGCTGTGTTGAGCTGCTTGCCGTAATATTCTGCGTAATTATGGGGATCGAGCACCACCGTCATGCCAGCGGTTTTGATGCGCGACACCGCGTCTTCCAAAAGCTTCAACTCATCCGTATTCAATACGCCATTGGCTTTTGGCTGAAGCCGCTCCCATTTGAACGGCAAGCGCACCGAGCTAAAGCCTTTTTCGGAAAAATACTGGATCGTGGGATCGCTGGGATAGGTATAATCCTTATTCACCCGCCCGCCCATTTTACCAAACTCAGCCCCGGACAGATTAATACCGCGAAAACAGCCCTGCCCCGCATTCGCAGGCAAGATTGAGATCAAAATTGCTGCTGAGAATACCAGCGCACGGTGAACAATACTGTAGATCCGTCTTTTTTGACGTGTCACCATGGTGATACCCCTCTGATTGCAACCCCACAGTCACAGCAAATGCCCGCGACGTTCCCATCTACATCTTTTACATTACAGTCCTATTGCATAATTCTTCAAACCGAAATCGGTTGAAGCGAAAATTATACGGCCGATGTGACGTTTTATAGCATCATTTGCCCTATATCGTTCGTGGCCCTCTGAAACAGGCAAAAACGACTTGGAATGACCTTATCATTATTTCATCTGCGGCTTGCCGCGACGCTTTGCGAACCGCATCATCAAGATTTTACCCCTAGAGTTTGTCAGGGAAAAGTGGAACCCGGCTTTCCCGAAAAGACAAACGAAAACAAAAGAGCGATGAGTCTGTCTGGTACAATCTGAACCTGACAGACTCATCGTCTTTAACCGTAACGGCAGCGCGCTCTTGCGCTTTGAAAGCTATTGAGCTTTGGTTAAAATGTATACATTTTAAAATTTTGAACGGACACCCGATCAACGCGCTTTTCGCTCTGAAACAACATCGGCCAACGATTGGCCACAAAGAGGAAACACCAGATGTCGACCTATGTTCTGACCGTATCCTGTACCTCATCGCGCGGCATTGTGGCTGCGCTCTCGGGCTATCTGGCCGGGCAAGGCTGCAACATCGTCGATAGCTCCCAATTTGATGACCTTGGCACCGGCCAATTTTTCATGCGCATCAGCTTCATTTCCGAAGAGGGTGTCAGCCGTGAACAGCTGGAACATGGCCTGAAGCCGATTGCCGAAAAGTTCAAAATGCATACAGAATTCTATGATGATACCCAGCGCATGAAAGTGCTGCTGATGGTGTCACGCTTTGGCCACTGCCTGAATGACCTGCTCTACCGCTGGAAAATCGGTGCCCTTCCCATCGATATTGTCGGCGTGGTCTCCAACCATTTCGATTACCAGAAGGTGGTGGTCAATCATGACATTCCCTTTCATCACATCAAGGTGACCAAGGAAAACAAGCCCGAGGCCGAAGCCAGATTGTTGGATGTGGTCAATCAGACCGGCACCGAGCTGATCGTGCTGGCGCGCTATATGCAAGTGTTGTCCGATCAGCTGTGTAAACAGATGTCGGGCCGGATCATCAACATTCACCATTCCTTCCTGCCGAGCTTCAAGGGTGCCA
>DNPN01000192.1:0-6829 GCA_003501385.1 Rhizobium sp.
CTGCGACAGGCTTTAGAGTTTGTCAGGAAAAGTGGAATCCGGTTTTGCGTTCGACAATGCGCAAAAAACAGTAAAAAAGGATGGGACCATGGACACGAGCGGCTATTATCACACATTGTTGGAGCGCCAGCAGGAGCTAACCCGACGGCTGGGCAAGATTGACAAGGATCTCAATAGCTTGCGCAGTCCCGACAGCGAAGAGCAGGCTGTGGAAGCCGAAAATGATGAAGTGCTGGAAGGGCTTGGCCACGCAGGCGAAGACGAGCTGAGGGCCATTGATGCCGCCCTGATCCGCATTGACAAGGGCACCTATGGCAAGTGCGTCTCCTGTGGCCAGCCGATTGCGCCGGAGCGGCTGGCGCTTCTACCCGCCACGCCGTTTTGTCAAGATTGCGCGCGGCATTAAAAAGCTGCTTTACCGCAACACAGCCCCAATGGTGCCGCCAATCAGTAACACGCAGGCCGCGAGCCATGACAGCATGGCCCCAGGTCCGCGTTTGGCGGCATTGGCATAATAGTCGGCGGCGTAGAGCACCCGTGCACCTGTCCAGCCAAGGCCAATCAGGCCCGCGAATTCGTCTGAGACATAGGTGCCAAACAGCCAGAGCGAAGGCAGAAAAAACACCAATTGCTCCACGGTGTTCTGGTGCACCCGATAAATTCGTTCAAAATTATCATCGCCCGTGGTTTTGGGTGCTTTCACGCCAAATTGCTTGCGGGCCATGGCCACCTTGATCATGAACCAGTTATAGGCAACGAGCGCCATGAAGGTGGCAAGAACTGTGTAACGCATGGATGGCGGCTCCTGTTAGGATTCAGAGCTACGTCAAAGCAACCGGTTGTGCAATGGATGCGGAGACAGCACTTGCGAGCAACATGGAATTGCCGCATCATCGCGGCAAAGCGGTGAGCAGGGTGATGGACGAGAGAGTATGAGCGCTGAATTTCGCTTTGGACGCAAATATGATGTTCATGAATTGATTGCCGATGGCGTTGTCCATGGCATTGGCGTGGTGCTGGCGCTGATTGGCGTGACCGCGCTGATTTTCTACGCCACCGTGTTCACCAGCTATGGAGCCATTGCCGCCAGCTGGATTTATGGTGTGGGTCTGGTGTTGGTGCTGGGCTGTTCCTTCACCTATAATATGTGGCCGCCATCTCGGTTCAAATCCTATCTCCGGCGGCTGGACCATTCGGCCATTTTCGTTTTGATTGCAGCCACGTATACGCCGTTCTTGCAGCATGGTGCCGATGATCCGTGGATTGTCGCGCTCTTGATTGGCATCTGGCTCACGGCCATTGTCGGGATTGTGCTGAAATGCCGATATCCGGGCCGCTATGATCGGTTGGCGATTGTGCTGTATCTGGCTATGGGCTGGAGCGGCCTTCTGGCGTTTGAGCCTCTGTCTGCGCGGCTTCCTGCCGTGACCATGCATCTGATTGTCATTGGCGGGCTGATCTACTCTTTCGGGGTGATCTTTCACATCTGGAACAGGTTGCGCTTTCAAAATGCCATCTGGCATGGTTTTGTGGTGGTGGCCGCGGCGGTGCATTATTCCGCTGTTGTCACGGCCATCAGCCTGTAATTCCGATCTCGAAAGCGTAATTTTGCATGACATCTGAAAGCCTTATCCGGGACGCCGTCGACGGTGATCTCGAAGCTATTCGCGATATTTACAATCACGCCGTTGAACACACCACCGCCATCTGGAACGATGCGCTGATCGATGTGGCCAATCGCCGTGCTTGGCTGGAGCAGCGGCGTGCCCGTGGCTTTCCGGTGCTGGTGGCGGTGCGCGATGGCCGCGTGGCGGGCTATGCCTCCTATGGCGAATGGCGGGCTTTTGATGGCTATCGCCACACGGTGGAACACTCTGTCTATGTGCACAAGGACCAGCGCGGTGCTGGCATTGGCAAATTGTTGATGCAGGCCTTGATCGCGCACGCGCAATCCAACAATCTGCATGTGATGATTGCCGCGATTGAGGCGGGAAACGTCGCCTCAATCGGTCTGCACGAAAAGCTGGGCTTTCGTCTGGTTGGCATCCACAGCCAGGTGGGGCAGAAATTTGGCCGCTGGCTGGATCTGGCGATGATGGAACTGCGGCTGGACGAAGCATTTCCAGGAAAAGTGGTCCCCGGTTTTCCGTCCGGAAATGCGTCAAACAAAAGCGCTATTTGATGGTGGCCCGCACCATTTCCCCGCGAATGGTAATGGCGGGTTTAGCTCCCGGCGTATTGGGCAGGCTGCTGTCGATGTAAGAGGCTGTGGCTTCCACCAGATAGCTGACGGCGGTGGGGGACATGAAGCGCAAGGTGGCATCCATCATCTTGCCGGAGAGGTTGATGGTTTCTGTGTTCAGCACCGTTTCAAACACGGCGCGGGCACGCAAGGCGGCACCGGAAATATCCAGCGTATCGGCATGACCATCGAGCGCGAAATCCCCGGCATCGGCATTGACCTGTACGGTGGAATAATCGCCCGATAAAGTCATGCGGGCCGCCTGCTGGCGGATCAGAACGGCAGAGCCGGGCCGCACATTGGCAGAGAGTTCAAGGGTGCAATCGGACCAGTCAAAGAACTTTGACAGGCCTGAGGTTTCCACCACCAGCGTGTCGCCATCGACCTGCATGGTGCCGCTTTGCGGGCAATCCCGCGCCGACCAGCCTGAGTGCCACAAAGCACCCCAGCCATCGCGCCGTCCAATCATCTGGCCGGTAAAGGGCTTGTCCTTTTGGGTTGAGATGGTGACCATGCTGGCCGCGCCATTGACGCGAATTTTGGACACCGCTGACAAATCGATGGGCGCGCTGATGGTTTCACCACGGTTCCAATAGAACACAGCGCCATTGACGGCGGAAAGGGTAACAAAGGCAGCAACAATGCCCAGAAAGAGGGTGCGTTTTTTCATAACGAGTGGCTCCGGTTGATGTGATGCTGGAGCTTTCTCGAATTCCCGCCCAATCGGCGACCTGAAACACGTTATGGGTCGCAGCCAAACGCGATCTGGGGCATAAAGAGCTTCTATCTCATACTGAAGTCCCATCATGATCTTTGTTCCGATTTCCTTTGTTGTTGCGCTATTTCTGGTCAGTTTCATCGTCCGCATCTGGCGTGACGATGACGATGCGTGGCCTGCCGCCATACCTTTTATGGTGTTGCTGTCGGTCATGACCGTTCAGTCCATTATCGTGGGTTTGCGCTGGGGCTATGGCATTGTGGCGGTGATGCCGCTGATGTCGGTGCTGGCGGCCAGCGTCCCGCCTTTGAGTTTTCTGGCCTTCCGCACGCTGACAGAGCGGGCCAACGGCTATGGCTCTCGGGATTGGCCGCATGCTTTGCCTGTTGTGCTGCTGGTGGTGCTGAATGTGGCTTGGGGGGCTCCGATTGATGCGGTGCTGATTTTGCTGTTTCTCGGCTACGGCCTCGCGCTGCTGTGGCTGGCGCGGCTGGGGCCGGATGCATTGAGCACATCGCGGCTGGATGGGGCACTGCGGTCCTATCGCGCGCTGCAACTGACAGCGATATCGCTGATTGCCTCGGCTCTCAGTGATATTTTTATCAGTCTTGATTTTTCCTTTGGTGATGGGCGGCATGTGCCCGCCGTTGTCACGGCCTTCATGTCGGTGATTTTACTCCTGCTTGGCGTTGCCGCATTGCAGGCGGAAGGCGGATCTGCCAGGGAGAGCAGCGATGGCGCGCCGGATCTTGAGCCAGTCGACACGGAAAAGCCGTCCCCGTCGGAGCGAACCGCCAGCGAGGAGGATGCCCGGATTGCGGCGGCGTTGGATGCCATCATGCAGGAAAAGTTACTCTATCAGGATGCGGAGTTGAATCTCGGCAAACTGGCGCGGCGCATGGGCCTGCCGGTGCGGGCGGTGTCCAATGCTGTCAACCGGGTGCATGGCATCAGCGTATCGCATTATGTCAACAATCACCGGATCAAAGAGGCCTGCCGCCTGTTGGCGCACACCAGCCAACCCATCACCACAATTGTCTTCGAATCAGGATTTTTGACCAAATCCAACTTCAATCGGGAATTCTTGCGGGTGACAGGCAATAGCCCCAGCGTTTGGCGGGCACAGCAAGCGCAAAGCGAGCAACCGACTCCGCGATCGTCAGAGACGGCGCAAAAAAATGCCCACCACAAAGGCGGGCAGGTGGGGTAGTCATAGGGACAGGAGAATGTCGAAGAAGGTGTAATTCCGAATTCAATAACACTCTAATAGTGAAAATATCCTGATGAAACGTGAAGGATTATGCTGAGCATTCGCTGTGAGAAATCATTAAAATGCGCATGATGTGTTCGGCATGATCATGCCAGTCGTAGCAATGAAATGCTGCTGGTTCCATGCGTATGGGCCGCAGTATGGGCATGGCGACCAACATTCCGCAATGTGTGTCACTCACGGGTGTCGCTGAGCGACCGCCATAGGCCGCGCTGATGCGGCGGCCATTCAGTCATGGCGAAAACAAGGGGCAGAAAACGCCTTGGGTCTTTTGCCCCTTGTTATCGATCGTGTTCTTACTTGGCGCGGCGGCGACGCTGACCCAGGCCCATTTCCTTGGCCAGACGCGAACGCGCCTCTGCGTAGGCTGGTGCCACCATTGGGTAATCTGCTGGCAGATCCCACTTTTCGCGGTAGTCTTCAGGGCTGATGCTGTGATGGGTCATCAGGTGGCGCTTGAGCGACTTGAAGGAGCCGCCGCACTCCAGGCAGATGATTTGATCACCCTGAATGGATTTGCGAACAGCCACGGCAGGCTTTTGCTTTTCAACCACAGACACAACGGGTGTCGGAGACGAGGTATTGGCCAATGCGCCATGTACATCTGAAATCAGATGGGAAATGTCTCCAATTGGCACAACATGATTTGTGACATACGCGGCGACAATCTCGGCGGTCAATTCGACCAGCAGATCGTTTTCTGACGGTGCAAATACGGTTTCGTTCATTTCTTTCTCCTGTCTTTACTTATCTGCGGATCGTTTGCCACCACCGCTGATAATGAATTGAGCCAATAAATCTGGCCATTGTATTTATAATTACGCATTTTATACCAAAAATCCAAATTGAACTCTTGGCATTATTTTTAAAATTCAGATGCATTGCAAAAAAACACATCCAAAATTTTTAAGCTGTTCACAGATTTAACCGGGGAGTTTCGCAATCATGATAACAGTCTTGCGTATGGTTTGCCGGAAAGAACATCCAATGTGAAATTTAAATAGCTTGTTTCATGAATTATCAAGATCGAGAAAAAAGTCCAGTTCCTATTTACAGGAATTTTGAATCATTAAAAAACGTATATCGCAGCGAATGTGAATAAGGTTCTGCTCTTGCGATACTTTGTGAGCTACCATGTTTATGATTTGTTAACCATGCCCTTCTTGGTATCTTTGCTATTCTCGCTCATTTCATCCATCACTGTGGCCAGCGAAAGCGGATATCCAACGTGATGAGCGGCCTTTGCCAGAAGGTGTGCCGAGACGGGTGCGGTTAATATAAAAAAGAAAATTCCTGCCAAACTACGGGAAAATACCGATAATTCACCTGAATTAATGCCAGTTGCCAGTAATAATAGGCCAGAGCCAACAGTGCCGGCTTTTGAGGCGGCATGCATGCGGGTGTATAGATCCGGCAATCTGTTTATGCCAATTGCTGCAATAACGGAAAATAAAGAGCCGCCCAAAATCAGTAGGGAAATGAGAATTGCGATCGCAAATTCCATTATTTTGTCTCCTTTTGGGACGGGTGCGATTTATTGCTATCGCGTTTTTCCCGGCGTGTCTTTTTTGCTTTTTCCACAGCTATTTGTTCTGCCACTGCACGTATAGCCGGCTCCGTTTCAGCGGTTTCGCCAAGTATGCCACGAACCATAATGAAACGGGCGAAAGCAACGGTTGCGAGAAAGCCGACCAATCCGAGCGAAATTGCAACGTCAACATACAGTGTATAGCCTGTGCGAATGGCAAAAACCGCAATAAACCCGATAACAATACCAACCAGCATGTCCAAAGCCAGCACCCGATCTGGCAATGTTGGCCCGCGTATGACCCGATAAACAGTCAGAAAAAAGGCAATGGATAAAAGAAAAAGGCCAGTATTGCAGGCATAAAGAATCAGAGTTTGCGACGGCGTCATTGAAACACCTCCAGAATCTTGCGCTCAAAGCCATTGGCAATGTCGCGTCGTGCCGCATCCGGGTCACTGCAATCGAGGGCGTGAACGTAGAGCGTCTTGCGATCTTCCGACACATCCACCGACAATGTGCCGGGCGTGAGGGTGATCAGATTGGCCAGCAGCGTGATTTCGGCATTGCTGGTGACCGTGAGTGGAAAGGCAAAAATGCCGGGCTGAACATTCAATCCCGGTGATAACACCAGCACCGAGACTTTCCACGCAGACTTGGCCAGTTCCAGCAGGAACAGGCCAATCAGCGAGATGATTCGAACAATTCGGGTGAGATAGCTGGTGCCGTTGATCTGTTCACGCAACAGGCCAATAATGCCCACGGACAGGATCAGGCCAAAAATCAGATTGTGCACGCTGGCGCTGCCGCTGATTGCAACCCAGATCATGCCCATCAGCAATGTGACGATCAGCAATCTCATGGCGTGATCTCCTTGGGAAACACGGATGTGATATAGTTGCCCGGATCAATCAGACCAACGGCGGCATCCTGCGACAGGCTGATCAATGGCTCGGGAAACAGCCCGAACCAGATGATCAATGCGGCGAGAAGCAGGATCGGCAGGAGCGCCGATGGCGACAGGCTTGCCCGATGCTCCCCCGCCGCAATGGCGGGGTCTGCGCGCCAATAAGG
>DNPN01000192.1:7057-18247 GCA_003501385.1 Rhizobium sp.
GTGCCCCCCCGCCGCAATGGCGGGTTCTGCGCGCCAATAGGCCAGCAGAAACACCCGCGCCAAGGTAATGGTGGTGATGAAGCCAGCCAGCAAAATGCTGGCTGCCAGCCACCATGCGCCAATATCCAGCGAGGCTTTCAAAAGCATGGCTTTGGGCCAGAAGCCGGAAAAGGGCGGCAGGCCGCTGGCCGCAAAGAAGAGCGCCAGTGAGATAAAGGAGAACGCGGGTGCGACGCGGTAAATCCCCGCCAGCCCATGCAGGGAAAAATCGCCTGCCATCCGCCCCGCCTGACCAATGACAAAGTAAAGCGCTGCCATCAATAGAATAGAATGCAGCGCATAGAAAATCGTGGCGCTCAAGCCCTGCAAGCCGCCAATGGCAATACCGGCCAGCATGGAGCCAATGCCGGAAATCACAATAAACCCAAGCAGCTTGCGCGTATCACTCTGGGCAAGGGCACCCAGTGCCCCCAACACCATGGTGGCGGCGGCGACAATACCCAGCACCAGACTCAAAGCCTCGCGCTCCACCGGCAGCAGCATCGCCACCACGCGGATCAGGCTATAGATGCCCACCTTGGTAAGAAGTGCTGCAAACAGCGCCGACACCACAATGCGCGGCGTGTGATAGGAGGCGGGCAACCAGAAATTCACCGGAAAGGCCGCCGCCTTCATGGCAAAGGCCAGTGTAAACAGGGTTGCTATGGTCAATAGCGGGGCTGTATCGCGCAAGTCATTGGCTTTGCGGGCAATATCGGCCATGTTGAGCGTGCCGAAGGCGGCATAGACAAAGCCGACACTGAGCAAAAACAGAGTTGTGGCAATCAGGTTGAGAATGGCATATTTCAGCGCGCCATCGATCTGCTCGCGCTCGGAGCCGAGGATCAGCATGCCGAAGGATGAGATCAGCAGCACCTCAAACCAGACATAGAGATTGAACAGATCGCCGGTGAGAAAGGCACCGCTCACGCCCGCCATCAGCACCAGCAAAAACGGAAAAAAGCCGTAACGTCGCGCCGATGTGTTGATGTCACCCAAGGCGTAGACGCCACCCGCAAAGGCAACAATGGCCGATGAGAGGGCAAACAGCGCGCCGGTGATGTCCACGGTGAAGGCAATGCCAAAGGGCGCAATCCAGCGGCCCATCATCACCGTCAACGGGCCAATCGATGCAACATGATAGAGCAACATGGCATCCAGCAGCACCAGCGCACCCAGAACTGTCAGCGCGATGATGGCGTGATGGCGCGTGTGTTCACGGATCATCAGCAGCACGGCACCTCCTGTGAGGCAGAGCACCACGGGCAAAATCGGCAGCCATTGCACCCATGTGGTCGGCCCTTGCACGATGGCGACCGTGATGGCGTCGGGATTTAGGTTTGAAACGGCCATACTGTTCTATTGTCTTTCGTCTTGCTGTTTGTCACCGGCGGCATTTTTGAGTTTGTCTCATCGGGAAAACCGGGTTCCACTTTTCCCTGGCAAACTCTAGTATCCAAGCGGCGGAACGGGCGGATTTTTCGGTTCGGCCAGCCGCATTTCGTCGGTGTCATCGGTGTCGAGGTCCTGATAGGCGCGATAGGACAGCACCAGCAGAAAGGCGAAGAAGGAGAAGGAAATGACAATGGCGGTGAGGATCAACGCTTGCGGCAGGGGATTGGCCGCGCTCATCGGCAAAGTCTGCTGACCGTTCATCATGATTGGTGGCACGTCGCGCGTCAGGCGTCCGGCGGTGAACAGCGCCAGATTGACCGCATTGCCTAAAATGACAATGCCCAACAGCACCCGCACGATATGGCGCGACATGATCAGGTAAAAGGCGGTTGCCGCGAACAGGCCCACCACCACGGCGAAAATGGCTTCCATCAATCGCTCTCCCGCTCACTGAGGGCCAGCGCAATCGAGGTAATGGCTCCCACCACCACAAGATAGACGCCGATATCAAAACTCATCACGGTGGCCAGCGGCACTTCAACGCCGATGATGTGCGGATAGACCCACAGGCCGGTCATGAACGGCACGCCCGCAAAGATCGACACCAGACCCGACAGGCAGGCCATCAACAGACCAGCACCGGCGATGGAGAGCGGATGCGCCCAAAGAGCGCGCCGCACCGCCTGCACACCAAAGGCCATGCCATAAATGGCAAAGGCAGAAGCCGCAATCAGCCCGCCAATAAAGCCGCCGCCCGGCTCGTTATGGCCGCGCAGCAAAACAAACAGGGAGAAGAGCAGCATCAACGCGGTAATCAGCGGTGCCACTGTGCGGAAGATCAATGTGTTCATGCATCGCTCCCTGCAGACGGTTCTTGCTGCGGTATTGCAACAGGCTTGGGCGCGCGAATGCGGATCAAGGCCAGAATGGCAAGACCGGTGATCATCACCACGGCAATTTCACCCATTGTATCGACGCCTCGGAAATCAACAATGATCACATTGACCACGTTTTCGCCGTGGGCGATGGCCTTGGAATAGGTGCTGAAGAAGGCTGTCAGGGTCATATCCAGCGGTTGCTGGGTGATTTTCAGCAGCATGAGCATCAGGCCAATGCCGCCCGCCAATGCCACCGTGCCATCCAGCAGCACTTGCGGCCAGGGGCGGTGATCGCTGGGGTGCAGTTTCAGTCGGGTCATCACCAGCGCCAGAATGACCACCGAGAGTGTCTCGATCATGAACTGGGTAAAGGACAGATCCGGCGCGCCAAACAGCAGGAAAATTACCGAAATGGCAAAGCCCTGAATGCCAAGCGAGACGACAGCAGTGAGCCGGTTGCTGGATCGCAGCACAGCAAAAAGACCCGCAACAGCAATCAGCAGGAAGGCCGCTTCATGCAACTCGATATGCGCTGGAAGGGCTGGCATGGAGGGCAATTCGTCAAACACCACCATCGGCACCACAAAGGCGCAAGCGGTGATGATCAGCGTCAGCGTCACATAGACATCCAGCCGCCCGCCATGGATCAGATGGGTGATCCCATGGGCAAATCGGATCAGGCCAGCCAGCAGATGGTCAAAGCCACGATCCGGCCCCGGTCCCATGGCATCCAGCAATTTTGTCAATTGGGCGCGGCAGATCTCAAGGTACGAAAACAGCGCCACACCAAGGGCAATTGTGAGCAAGGACAGACCCAGCGGCAGGCCAATATGCGGGATCAGGCTGATATCAACCACGTGCGCTTCCCCGGCCACGGCATTGACCATGGGCGTCGAAAAATTGGCATGGAACGGGCCAGAAAATACCCCGGCCGCCACGGCCAGAATGGCAAGGGTCACAGGCCCCAGCCACAACAGGGCAGGGCCTTCATGGGCGTGTTTGGGTGTTGCGACCTTTGCACCCAGAAAGGGTTTGAACGCCAGCGTCAAGCCCACCACCATCATCAGCGCATTGCCAATCACGGCAACACTGGTGAACAGCACGGAGCGAATGCCGCCGATTGCCAGGGCCGCATAAATCTCTTCCTTTGCCAGAAAGCCCACCAATGGCGGCAGCCCCGCCATGGAAAGACCAGCCAGAAGGGCCGCGATAAAGGTGATGGGCATGGCTTTTGCCAGCCCGCCCAGCTTGGTCACATCGCGCGTGCCGGCTTCATGGTCCAAAATGCCCGCCACCATAAACAGCCCGCCCTTGAACAGCGAATGGGCGATCAGATACAGCACCGCCGCGGTCAAGGCATGGGTTGAGCCAAAGCCGGTGAGCATCACCAAAAGCCCAAGCGAGGCAACGGTGGTATAGGCCAGCATTTGCTTCAGATCGGTCTGGCGCACGGCAATCACCGCGCCGACGATCAAGGTCACACCGCCAAAAAACGGCAACAGAATTTCCCAGGCGGGCGTGCCGCCCAGCACGGGTTGCAGGCGCATCAGCAGATAGATGCCTGCTTTTACCATGGTGGCAGAATGCAGATAGGCCGAGACGGGCGTGGGCGCTTCCATGGCATTGGGAAGCCAGATATGAAAGGGAAATTGCGCCGATTTTGTAAAGGCCCCGCCCAGCACCAGCAGCAGCGCCGCCAGATAAAACGGGCTTTGGGCCACGATATGATCGGTGTGCAGCAGTAACGACAGTTGCGTGACGCCGGAAATATTCCATAGCAGAATGAGACCCGCCAGCAGCGCCAACCCGCCGCCACCGGTGATCACCAGGGCCTGTAAGGCCGCCCGGCGCGCGGCTTCGCGTTCATGATCAAAGCCAATCAGCAGGAAGGAGGTGATGGATGTCAGCTCCCAATAGATAAACAGCATCAGAAAACTGTCTGACACCACCACGCCCAACATGGAGCCCATAAACAGAAACACGAAGGAGATAAACCGTCCCTGCTGCGGATACCCCTTCATATAGCCGCCGGAATAGAGAATGATCAGCGTGCCGATGCCGGTAATCAGCAAGGCAAAAGTGAGCGACAGACCATCCAGAAACCACGAGAAGCTGACATTATAGCTCGGCACCCAAGCGTAGCCGCCCGTTACCACTCCGCCTGAGGCGATCTCGGGCAGGAAAGACAAAAACTGCACAAACGACGCCAACGGAATGAGGGCCAATATCCATGCCGCGTTATGTCCAAGCCGTTTGATCAGCATGGGTGCCAGAAGAGCTCCCAAAAAGGGCAGTAGCAAAGCCAGCAAAGTCATACCGGCGACATCAGCGATCATCTCGTCTCCTGTCGTCATCGTTTGGTTTTACCGTAGCACTTCTGCGGCCAGCAGCACCAATCTGAGGCAGATCTCGGCTTCGCCGACATCATGTGAGGTTGTGGTGATTTCCAGTCCCTGATGGGTGGTTTTAACGAGTTTCGGACCAATTGTCTCGCCGGATCGTGCTGAAATCTGATTGTTTGATGGATTTCTGTCCGGTTGTGGGCAGAATTGGCGAAAGCCGCGCCCTCGATCAACAGGTGTGATCAACTGGTTTGATCAAGCGGTGCGACTTGCAGGATGAAATGGAAAGCTTATCTTTGAACGTGAGTACAGCTAATACGCAGCAGGATTTCAGAGAGGGAGACTGTTCATGACCAAGACAGCAGACGCAAAAGTAGAACGCTCCGAGCGGGAATGGCGTGAGCAGTTAACGCCGGAACAATATCGCATCTTGCGCGAACATGGTACCGAGCGTCCCTTTACCGGCCCCTATTGGAACAACACGGAGCCGGGGCTTTACCGATGTGCTGGTTGCAACACACCACTGTTTTATTCCGACACCAAATTCGACGCCGGTTGTGGCTGGCCAAGCTATTTTGAGCCGGTAACGCCGGGTGCCGTGACAGAAATTCGGGATATATCCCACGGTATGGTGCGCACAGAAATCCGCTGCGCCACCTGCGATGGCCATCTAGGCCATGTCTTTCCCGATGGACCAAAGCCCACCGGCTTGCGCTACTGCATCAACGGCTACTCGATGGTGTTTGAGCCGAAAATATAGCGCCGAAATCCGATTTTGACTCTGCCTCTTGTCGCAAAGCCGTGCATGAAGCTCATGCACGGCTTTTATCGTGTCGGTCATGCTGGATGGGTCGTGTCCTCGCCAGTCGGGCGCACAGTCCGGGATTGAAATCCCTTGAAATAAGAGGGGTGCATTCAAACGGAATGTGGAAAATAATCCTGAAACAAGTGCATTTTAATTGCAAAATACGACGTAAAAACAATAGAATTTCTGAAATTTCCTGGAGGGTATATTCACGCGCATTTCGTGTTGTGATATGAATAAAATCCTATTCAGGGAGTTTTCGAAATGATCGGAATACCAACAGACATTCAGCTGACGACCCCGTCTGCCAACCATGTCTTGTGCCACTCTGTGAACAGGGTGACGGAAGAAATGCTGGGCGTTCTGCAAGAGCCGGTGCTGCGCCGGGGTGATGGACGCAGACGGCGCTGCCAGATCAGGCAGATCTCCATGTATCTGTGCCATGTGGTTCTGGGGCTGCCCCAGCAGGAGGTAGCCAGCGCGTTCGGCTATGATCGCAGCACCGTCAGCTATGCCTGTCAGGTGATTGAGGATCGGCGCGACAACAAAGCGCTGGATCAGTTCCTATGCGTGCTGGAGCGCTTGGTTGCCGTACTGGCAACGGTGGCAAAGGTGGTGCCGCATGGGTAAATCCAGCGCCATTGCTCATGATTTTCCAACCAAACCCCTTCTGCGCCTGTTGCGTCTGGCACGCACAGAGGTTTTGCTGCGTCCGTCTCACCCCGGTGAATTTGATCTGCTGCGGGGCGAGGATGAAGCTGTGCTTGGGCGCGTGCCGGAGGCGCTGTTGCAGCATGCGTTGGCACAAGGCCTTGTCCGGCGCGATGGTGAGCGTTTGGCGGCCACCCAGCAAGCGCAAGCATTTTTGCGCCGCGCGCTCTCAAAGACGGCGGATGAAGCATTCGCTGCCCAGCACGGTGAACTGGCCGATGATGTTGTGATGGAGCCGGCAGGCGCGCGCATGGTCCGGCGCAATCTTGATGATTCGCCGCTTTCCAGCCTGTCACGCCTGCGCGATAAGGCGGGGGCAGCCTATTTCCCGGCGGATGCCCTTGATGCCGGTGAGAGATTGGCCTCGGATTTTGAGCGTGGCCACTTGCAGCCAAGGGTCACGGCATCATGGGAGCCAAAGCTTGCGCAAAAGCAAAAAGGTCAGCGCCCGGTCGGCGTTGATCTGAGCGACAGCGCCCTTGCCGCGCGCAATCGTGTCACCAAGGCCCTGCTGGCCTTGGGGCCGGAACTTTCCGGCGTGGCGCTGGATGTGTGCTGCTTTGCCAAGGGGCTGGAAATTGTTGAGCGGGAACGGCAATGGCCAGCGCGCTCTGCCAAGCTGATGTTGCGCACGGCCCTTATGGCGCTTGCGCGGCATTATGCTCCTGAAAGTCCTCAGGCATCATCGGCCCTGCGCCATTGGGGCGAGATGGACTATCGGCCAGAGATGGGCAAAATGGCCGGATAAACCGGCCATTTCGAGTGAATGCGTCAGTGCTTTACAGTATCGGACCGAAAAGCAGGAGCCGGTTTTTCGAGAAATCCGATGCGAAAACAAGAAACGAGAGCATCGTGCCGGTTCCAATTTTCTGCCGATGCTTTAGGTGCTGCTGCTGTCAGCTGGAAGCGACAGGTTATTCTTGATCATGTCAGCATAGAGGCTCAAGTTGCCTGTATAGCTCGTCAGTTCGGCGAGCAGATCGGTAGTGCTGTCCGTGGACGTGCTGTCTGTTGATGTGTCGGTGGTGGACGTACTCGCCGTTGAAGTGCTGGACGTTGAAGTGCTATCTGTCGATGTGCTGCTCGAAGAGGTCGTGTCCGTGCTCGACGCGGCGGTGGATGATGTTGTCGAGCTGGTACTATCTGTCGAGTCAGATGGCGGTGCACCTGGTGGCGGGCCTGGCGGCGGTGGCGGAACGGCAGAGGATGCCGTTTGCGAGGTGGTTGCATCTGTCGAGGTGCTGGATGTGCTGTTTTGCGTCGCGCTCAACAATTGAGCGAGGAAATCAGAGCTATCCGTTGTGGAACTATTCGTCGACGAGCTTGTTGTGTCTGTAGACGTGCTTGTCGAGCTGGTGCTATCCGTCGAGTCGGATGGCGGCGGGCCCGGTGGTGGTCCGGGAGGAGGGCTACCCGCGCCAGACGTGGCGGAGGTGCTCGTGCTATCGGTGCTGGTTGTGTCGGTGCTATCACTGTCCGTTGAGGACGTCTCATCGGTGGAAGAAGCGGTTGACGCGTTGCTCATCATCATCGCCAGCCATGCCTCAAACTGCGCGCCGGTGTCAGTTGAAGAGGATGTATCGGAGCTGCTGGTGCTGTCTGTTGAACTCTCGTCAGTGGTTGCTGTCGTGAGCGTGCTGTCATCAGACTTGCTGCTGCCGCTGTCTGTGAAACTATCAAACAGGGAGCTGTCAGAGCTGTCCGCGCTGGTTTTTTGCTTGGTTGCGTAGGTGTACAGGGATGTGTTTGTACTGGAAACTTGCATGGGCCTATCTCCATGTGTGGCCGTGCCGGAAACTCGTGGAAGTTATTGGACCGTGTAACTTCGTGAGAATAGATATGACTTATAATCAATTTCTTGTGCGAGGCTGATCTGTCCCGGAACGGTCAATGATCTATGGCGCGGCAATAGGTATATATTGTAAAGTTACGTAATTATTTGTTTCAAAAGGATTTCCTTCGAAAATGTAATGGGGTGAAACATTGACGTTGCGCGCATCACCACCATATTGATCTCTACATTGGGGCCCAGAGAGGCAGATCGATATCATCACCACTGTGGACGTCAGCCACAGTATTGATGCTGGCAGGATGCCGGAAAGTGAATCGAAAGAAAGTTGTGGTGTTTCAAGGCTGCCACAAAGGAAGGTTTAATGTGACGCGGCGTACTCTCGCAGTCGGTATTTTCATTCTGTTGCTATGTGGCGCAGGGGCGATTTATCTCTTCACACGGTCAGGCTCCACCGGGGCTTCCAACCTGCTGACGGCCACAGTCAAGCGGGGTGATGTCGAGCAAACAGTTTTGGCAACGGGCATTTTCAAGCCGTCTCGGCTGGTGGCGGTGGGTGCCCAGGCGTCTGGCCGCATTACAGCCGTGCATGTCAAAGTGGGCGATGAGATCAAGAAGGATAGTCTGGTTGCCGAAATTGACGCCGTGACCCAGCAAAACAGCTTGCGCACTTCGCGGGCCGCTCTGGACAATGTGAAAGCGCAAAAAGCCCAGTCAGAAGCCACCTTGGTCAATGCCGAGCTATCGTTGACACGACAGAAAAGCCTTCTTGCCAATAATTCCGGCAAGCAATCGGACGTGGATAGCGCGCAAGCGACATTGGACACCACCAAGGCGCAGATTGATGCACTGGATGCCCAGATTGTCGAGGCGCAGGTTGCTGTCGAGACAGCGGAGGCCAATCTGGGCTATACCCGCATTACCGCCCCCATGGATGGAACAGTGCTGGCGGTGGTCAATCAACAGGGCCAGACAGTGAATGCGACCCAATCGGCCCCGACAATTGTTATCCTTGGCCAATTGGACAAGATGATTGTTCGTGCCGAAATTTCTGAAGCGGATGTGGTGCGCGTCAGGCCCGGCCAGGCGGTGTATTTCAACATTTTGGGGGATCCATCGACCCGCCATGATGCGGTTTTACAATCGATTGAACCTGCGCCGGAATCCATCACCACCGACAGCAGCGTTTACACATCTACATCCAGCAGCAGTTCCAGCAGCTCATCCACGTCATCCACGGCGATTTATTATAACGGTATTTTCCCTGTAGAGAATGCCGATGGGCGGTTTCGCACCTACATGACGGCAGAAGTGCATATTGTGCTGGGGCAGGCCAAGAATGTGCTGGTTATCTCGTCTTCTGCGCTGCCAACCGCCGTAAAAACCGGACACACCACCTTGCGCGTCGCCAATGACGCGGGCGAGATCACCACGAAAACCGTGGAGATCGGCCTGAACGATGGCGTCAATGCCGAGATCAAATCGGGATTGAGCGAGGGTGACCGCGTTGTGATTGGCGATTCCACCACCGCTACCAAATCTTCCAACATGGGTGGCGGTCCGCCGCCCATGGGCATGTGATGGGGGCAGGTGATATGGGCGCGCTGATTGATTTGAGAGGTGTCTCCCGCGTTTATCGCGCCGGAGAGCAGGAACTGACCGTTCTCAAGAACATTAATGTCACGATCAACCATGGGGAGATGGTCTCGATCATCGGCCCCTCCGGCTCTGGCAAGTCGACATTGATGAATATTCTGGGGCTTTTGGATCGGCCAAACGCCGGCACCTATGAGATTGACGGAAAGCGCACCGACCAGCTGGACAGCGATGCGCTGTCTGGTCTGCGGCGTGAGCATTTTGGCTTTATTTTCCAACGCTATCATTTGCTCTCGGATCTGTCGGCGCTGGGCAATGTCGAAGTACCGGCCATCTATGCTGGCCTTGCCTCTGGTCAGCGGCGGGCGCGGGCGCAAAAACTGCTGGAACGGCTGGGCATGGGCGAGCGGCTGCGCAATCGTCCCGGTCAGCTCTCCGGTGGTCAGCAGCAGCGCGTCTCGATTGCGCGCGCCTTGATCAATGGCGGCGAGGTGATTCTGGCCGATGAGCCAACCGGCGCGCTGGACAAGCAAAGCGGCGAGGAAGTGCTGCGCATTCTGGATGAATTGCACGCCGAAGGCCGCACCATCATTATCGTTACCCATGATCCCGGCGTTGCTGCCCGTGCCGAGCGGGTGATTGAAATTGCCGATGGCGAAATTATCTCGGACAAGCGTCAGGACAAGAAAAAGCTGATCCGCACGGCACCAGAGCAGGAGCCTGCACGCATTCACCGCTTTCCCTGGTTCGATCGCTTTGGTGAGGCCTTCATCATGGCGCTGCGCTCGCTGGCGTCCCATCGCTTGCGCACCTTTTTGACTATGCTGGGCATTATCATCGGCATTGCCTCGGTGGTCTGCGTTGTGGCGCTGGGGGCGGGCACGCAGCAAAAGGTGCTGTCCAACATCAACAGCCTTGGCACCAACACGCTGGAAATCTTTCCGGGCAAGGGGTTTGGCGATGTGCGCTCCGGCAAGATTACCACGCTGAAGGTGGCCGATGCCGACGCCATGGGCAAGCTGCCCTATGTTTCCGCCGTCACCCCAACCGTGTCAACGTCTGGCACCATTCGCTATGGCGCAACGGTTGCCAATGCGCTGATCAATGGCGTGGGCCACCAATATTTCATGGTCAAAGGATCTAAATTGCTGGCCGGTCGGTTTTTCGACAAGGAGAGCGTCGATGTCATGAGCCAGGATGCGGTGATCGATCAGAACACGGCTGAGGCCCTGTTTGGCACCACCTATGCCGATGCTCTGGGAAAAACGGTGTTTCTCTCCAAAGTACCGGTGCGGATTATCGGGGTGATTGCCAAGCAGGAGGGCGGTTTTGGCTCCAGCTCCAACCTGTCGGTGTTTCTGCCCTATAGCAGCGTGCAGGCGCGTTTTCTGGGCGATCTGTCCTTGCGCAGTGTGACCTTGCGGCTGGCTGATACGGTGGATTCCGCGGTGGCCAATACGGCGGTCACCAGCTTTCTCACCAATCGCCATGGCGAGACGGACTTCTTCATTCTCAACACCGACGACATCCGCAAAACCATCACCAGTACCACCAACACGCTGACCATGCTGGTGGCAGCCATTGCCGTGATCTCGCTGATTGTTGGCGGGATCGGGGTGATGAATATCATGCTGG
>DNPN01000192.1:18517-20639 GCA_003501385.1 Rhizobium sp.
TGGTGTCGGTGTCGGAGCGGGTGGGCGAAATTGGCGTTCGCATGGCCGTGGGGGCCAGACGACAGGATATTCTCCAGCAATTTCTCATCGAGGCCGTGCTGGTGTGCCTGATTGGCGGCGGTCTCGGCATTGGACTGGCGCTGTCTTTCGGCTTTTTGTTCTCCTTGCTCACCAAGGATTTTGCGCTGGTCTATTCCACCACATCCATGGTGGCAGCCTTCAGCTGCGCCTGCCTGATTGGCCTTGTGTTTGGCTTTATGCCCGCCCGCAATGCCTCAAGGCTGGACCCGGTGGTGGCGCTGTCGAAGGATTGAAACTTCGTTGACTGACGTCTGTCTGGCGCAATAGCAACCAGATAGACGTCAGGCCGCCAGCAAGACCTTGGCTTGCGAGCGGATACGATCGACCATAGAACGCAGGCCATTGGCGCGTTGGGCAGAGAGATGCTCAATCAGCCCCAGCTTGCCAAACAGCTCCAGCGCGTCCAACGCGGCCACGGCGGATGCGCGCTTGCCGGAATAGGCAGACAGCACAATCGCAACCAGACCGCGCACGATATGGGCATCGGAATCGCCTTCAAACGTCAGCACGGGATCAACGCCGTCACCGGCTGTAGTGGCCAGCCACACTTGACTGGCACAGCCACGGACTTTGTTCTCGTCCGTGCGCTTGTCCTGCGCCAGTTCCGGCAGAGCCTTGCCAAGCTCGATCACATAGCGATAGCGATCTTCCCAATCCTCAAGGAAAGCAAAATCGTCGATAATCTGATCGATAGGCGTCATGGCGAGTGTCCACTTGCTGCTGGTGGAGGATTTGCGACTAGAGTCTGTCAGGTTCAGATTGAACCAGACAGACTCTAGCCCTTTTTTGTTTTCGTTTGTCTTTTCGGGAAAACCGGGTTCCACTTTTCCCTGACAAACTCTAGCATATAGTCCAAGCCGCCCTGGATTTGAACACGCCCCGCCGCAAAAAAAGCCGCAAAGAGCAAGCTCTCCACGGCGTTCAAGGTGACAGTGTTGAAGGCGTGGCTCAGACGGGTCAGATCACTCGGTAGGCTTTGACCTTGGCTTGGGGATGTTGATCACCGTTGGATGCGGAACGGAGCCAGTCACGACATGATCTGCTGCAGAACCCGCCTCTTTCCCTGCCGCTGGGCCTACATTGGTTGGCGCGACATTGGCTGGGCTTGCGTCTGCGGTGGCGCTGGCATCGGCCCCATTGCCCAAATGGTTGTTGATCAATTGGTAAGCCACCAGAGCTCCCTCGCGGGCCCGCTCGCCGATAGCGCTCAAGGTCTGTGCGCCCTTGATGCAAACATCCGGCTTGGTCGAGCACAGGCCGCTGAGGTAATCATAGGTGCCTGTTGCTGCCGTGATGGCATTTGACAGCTGAAATTGCGAATTGGACGCCGACTGACTGCTCTGATTGCCGCCAATAAAGGACAGCACCACCAAAACCAGTGTAAACCAGAACGTGCCTTTTATTAAAAACCACATCACCGTCATCCGTTTCGTTTCGCGACAGCACCGTTGCGTCGTGCCGGTTGCAGTCACCGGCTGTTGAAACACACGATATGATTCGCATGCAAATATCGCTTTGCAAAAATCAGTCTCATTTTTCACGTATTTTCTTAAAATGCAGACTATCTGCATTTGAAACATATTCTATTCAAAGTTTAATGATCGAGGTTAAGCATAATTGTGGCGAAAGCCCCATGTTCCACAGGCTTTGCAGCTATTTCAATGCCGCAAGTGTTAACGCTGATGGAAAAACACGCAAAATCCATCGCTTACGTCGCGTTAACCATGTTTTCGAAAGCTTTTGGTCCCTGTGTCAGAACAGGTCGAAAACGCCCGTTTTGGACGGTTTTTCGGGTTTCTCTTTATCTTTTCCTTAAGGCGGCGACCTCTATTGTCGGGTCAACAAAGAGGACCGCTCGTTGCGGAAATTTCGCGTGCAGGTATTGAGAAAAATCACCGATTGGACACAGTCGCTTCTGGATGACGCCGTCACCTTCGTGGTGGGCCGTGTCGTGATGGGCGCTGAACCATCACGCGCAGAGGTTGCTGCGGCGCGGGGTGCTATCATGACCTGCCTGCCTGCTCTGGTACCGCTGCCGCTG
>DNPN01000038.1:0-649 GCA_003501385.1 Rhizobium sp.
GTGCTCCCCAAGCGTATAAGCCAGCTGGACGATGGAACCTTGTCCAATCAATCCGCCCACGACACTCCCTTCCGGGCGTGCATAAATGTCCGCAGGTCTGCCGATCTGCATCATTTGCCCATCGGAGAGCACGGCGATGTCGGTGGCCAGCGCCATGGCTTCGGCCTGATCATGGGTCACGTAGACCATGGTGGCACCAGAGCGGGCATGAAATTCGCGGAAGGTTTCTTCCATTTCGGCCCGCAGATGGCGGTCCAGATTGGCCAATGGCTCATCCAGCAACACCACATCCGGCTCTGTCACCAGACAACGGGCCAGCGCAACACGCTGCCTTTGCCCGCCGGAAAGGTCTGCCGGGCGATGGTCGGCATAGCTTTCCAATCGTACCGTCCTCAGCGCATTGGTCACTTTTACGCGATAGCGCTCACCAGCGATGCCACGCACTTTCAAAGGATAGCCAACATTATCAGCCACGGTCATATGCGGCCACAGGGCATAAGATTGAAACACCATGGCCATATTGCGCTGCTCCGGCGGAACAACGCCGGAGGCATCGGAGAGCAAGCGCTCGCCCAGATGGATCGAGCCGTCGGTTGGCTTTTCAAACCCCGCAATCATCCGCAACACGGTGGTCTTGCCGCAGCCGGAG
>DNPN01000038.1:893-7726 GCA_003501385.1 Rhizobium sp.
GCAGCACGGTGGTCTTGCCGCAGCCGGAGGGGCCAAGCAGCGCCAGGAACCCGCCTTCGCGGATCGAGATGGAGATGTCATTGACGGCAGGCTTGCCGCTGCCAAAACTCTTGACCAGCTTGTGAAGCACTAGTTTCGCCATGGAACAACACCTTTCGGCAAGCGGGTTGCCATCAACTCCAGCAGAAGCATCAGCACCACCACCATCACAACAACAAGCACCGATAGCGCTGAGGCGAGGCTATAGGAGCCGCTATCGTCGAGATTATAGATCATCACTCCCAGCGTTTGCGTGCCTGCCGACCACAGCAGTGCGGAAACCGTCAGCTCATTGCAGGCAATCAAAAACACCAGAATCACGGCAGCTCCGGCGGCGGGCGCAATCAATGGCACCAGAATGGTAATCAGCCGCCGCCAGAATCCGGCACCGGACAATCTCGCCGCTTCTTCCAAAGCCGGGTCAAGCTGGCGGAAGGCGCTGAGAATGGGCTTTAACCCCACCGCGAAGAAAGCCGAGAGATAGGCAAACAGAATGATCCAGATGGTGCCGTAAATTGTCACCCCCACCAGCGGGATGGGTGCGGCAAACACCAGAACAAAAGAGACCGAGATCACAATGCCCGGCAGCGCATAGGGAATTTCGATCATCGCCGAGAGCAAGCCGTTCCAGCGGCTTTTGCTGCGGGTCAGCTGATAGGCGGTGAGAATAGCAATGACCAGCAGCCCAAATGCTGTCGCACCGGCCAGAAACAGCGAATTGCGAAAAGCCATCTGGGTTGCGGTCTGGCGAAACAGTATTTCTCCATAGGCTTTCAGCGTCATGGTTTTTGCTGACAGAACCACGCCGAACGCAGGCACCATCGATGCGGAGATCAGCGCCGCAAGCGGGGCCAAAAGAATGATAGCCAAGAGCAGCCACAGCAGTGCCTCAAGAGGCAGCCGAAAGCGTCCAAGACCAAAAACCGCTTGTGCACCCGACAGCCCGATGATGCGGTAATCGCGGCCTTTCAGTGCCTGTTCTTGAAGCGCGAGCCCAATCACGGCGATCAAGGCAATCAGCGCCGATAAAATGGCAATATCGCCAAAGGTGCTGGCTCCAAAGCTGGCAAGCCGGCTATAGATCAATGTTGTCAGGGTGTAGATGGAGCCGGGAATGCCCAAAATGGCGGGAATACCGAAATTGCCGACACTCGACACAAAGGCAATGGCTGCGCCCGCAATCAGGCCCGGAGAGGCAAGCGGCAGGATAATATCCTTCAACACCCGAAAGGGCGATGCGCCCGCTATCTGTGCGGCTTCGACGCCATCACGAGGCAGAGCCAGCAGGCTTGCCCGCAGCGCCAGATAGACCAAAGGCGCATGTTGCACCCCCAGCAAAAGGGCGATGCCGCCAACGGAATAGAGCGGCTGTGGACTGCCCAGCGGCGGGGCAAGGCTGAGGGTTTTCAGTAACGGACTGGAGGGGCCGGACATGCTGAGCCAGGCCAGCGCCGTCACCTGCGGTGGAATCATAGTGGGCAGCATGAACAGAAAGCTGAGCAGCCACTTGCTGCGCAGATCGGTCAACGTCAAGGCCAGCGCGAACAGGCCGCCCAGTGCCACGGAAATGACCATCCCCAGAAATGAAGTTGCAAAGGTGTTGAACACCGCCGTCCACACGGCTGGCTCGACGATCAGTTTCAGGGCTTTGCCGTGAATAACCGAGAATGCCCCAGCACCAATCAGCCGCGCAAGCGGGATAACCGACAGCATGGCCACCACGCCGACGATGAACGGAAACAGCCAGCGAGGCTGGCTGTTAGCATGGGGAGAAAGACGCGCCATTGACCTGCTATCAATTGCCAAAGATGGCCGAGAAAGCCTTGAGGTCGGCATCCGACGAGGTCAGGGCCTTTGCCGAATCCAGCGGCAGCAGCTTGATCTTGTCGCGAGATGGAAAACCCTCAGGCGATGGCATGCCATTGCGGGCCGGGATGTAACCCAGCTTCAGGAAGCCATTCTGGCCCTTTTCGGAGAGCACATAATCCACAAATTTCTTGGCGGCATCCATATGCTTGGCACTTTTCAAAATAGCGACGGGCTCCGTTACCGCAGAAACGCCTTCTGTTGGGAAGACAAACTCAACAGGAGCGCCCTTGGCTTTTTCACGGATCGGCATATAATCCACAATCATGCCATAGGCCTTTTCGCCCGCAGCCACAGATTTGAGCACCGCGCCATTGCCGCCGGTGGCGGTTGCGCCATTGGCTTTCAGGGCCTTCAGATAATCCCAACCAAGGCCGGGGACGGCCACCAGTGTCTGGGCGTGAATGAGTGCGGCACCCGAGGTCAGCGGACTTGGCATAGTCACCAAACCTTTCGCTTCCGGCTTGGCGAGATCGGTCCAGCTTGTTGGCTTCATACCAGCGCCGGTGTTGTAGACAATGCCCGTGGTGATCAGCTTGGTGGAATAATAGGCCCCATCGGCGTCAAAGAGGCTCTTGTCGTAATTCACTGCCTCTGGCGATTTATAGGACAGCAGCTGGCCTGCCTGCTTCAGGCGCTCCAGTGTCACGGTGTCGGCAATCAGCAGCACATCGGCACCTGCGGCACCGGCATCAATCTCGGCCATTAGCTTGGCCATGATTTTCGGGGTGCCATCGCGCACCCAATCCACCTTGATGCCGGGATTGGCGGCCATGAAGCCATCCACTGTGGCCTGGGCATCTTCATTCGGCTGGCTGGTGTAAAGCACCAGATCAGCGGCCTCGGCAGAAACCGCCAGCACGGCAAAAGAGGCAAGAGCGGTAAAGGCACGGAGAAGCTTGGTCATGGCATGTCCTCATCGAAGCAACAACAGGTGGCTGCATAAGGCCGGGACATAACATGTGTATGACGTTCATCTTTCTGAGCTGCTGAAAAGCAAAAAGGGCGGCGGCTCGCGCACAGCCGCCGCCCGATAAGGGCTGCTTTGACGCGGCGGAACCGCCGCTGTGTCAAACGCATAAGCCCTTGTTGGTTTATGCTGTTGCGGGTTGAACACCCATCATCGCCAGCGCATCGGCAAAGAACGTCTCGCCGCCAAAATTGCCAGATTTCAACGCCATCAGCAGGCCTCCATGTTGATCACCCATGGTTTTCAGCAAGGGTACGCCAGGGGCGATTTCAGGGCCAATCAAAAAAGCGGGAATGGCAAGCCGATCAACCGCAGCCCCCGATGTTTCACCACCCGCCACCACCAGGCAGCGCACGCCGCGCTTGACCAGTTCGGTCGCAATGATCGAGGTTGCCCGCTCAATGGCGTGGCCAGAGGCATCGCGGCCATATTCGGCCTGCAGGGCGGCCACCACATCCGGCGTGCCGCTGGCAGCAATCACCACCGGGCCTTGATGGATATGGGCATCAATCCACTGAAGTGCGCTTTCAATTTCCGCATCGCCCTGCAACAGGGCCTTGGGATCAAGCCGTCTGACGGGCATGGTCTTCTCGGCCACATCCAATTGCTGCAGGGTGGCCTTGGAACAGCTGCCCACCACAATGGCGGACAGGCCGCCGATGTCGTCAAATGTCGCCGGGGCTGCATGCTCCGTGCCGAATGAGCTTCTCAGCGCCCTTGCCAGACCAAGCCCAAGGCCAGATGCGCCCGTGGAGACCCGCGCTTGGGCGGCAACTTGCCCCAGTGTTTCCAGATCCCGCTCAAAAATCGCATCCGCGATGGCCATAGCCTTGCCATCCGTCGCCAGCGCCTGCAATTTGGCCGATACGGCCTCAGACCCTCTGCCAATGGTGGCAAGATCAACCAGCCCGACATCGCCCTTGGATTGATGCTTGAGCACCCGCACCAGATTGGCATCATGCATGGGGTTGAGCGGATGGTCCTTCAGCGGGCTCTCATTCAACGGCTGGCCGTTGACGAAGAGATGGCCGAAATAAACAGTGCGGCCTGTCTCTGGAAAGGCGGGTGTGACAAGCGCAATGCCGCCACCGGATGCGGCCAGCAAAGCGTCTGTGACCGGGCCGATATTGCCCGCATCGGTGGAATCAAAGGTGGAGCAGATTTTATACATCACATGGCCAGCACCCTGTGCTCGCAGCCATGCGTCGGCACCCAGTGCGGCTTTTACCGCTTCATCTGCTGCAACGGATCGGATTTTCAGCGAGATCACCACCGCATCCACATTGTCCAGCGGCAGCGAGCTTGAGGGGATGCCTACCGTTTGCACGGTGCGCAACCCGTTTTTGGTCAGTGTGTTGGCCAGATCAGAAGCGCCGGTGTAATCATCGGCAATACAGCCCAGAACAATGCCCATGGGTCAGCTCCTTGCAAAGGGCTTGAACCAGCCCAGACCGTTCAACGTTCCCGCACGCGGGATATATTCGCAACCCACAAAACCCTGATAGCCCAGCCGGTCCAGCTCTTCATACAGGAAGGGATAGTTCAGCTCCTCTCCATCCGGCTCGTGGCGGGATGGCACGCTGGCAATCTGCACATGGCCGGTGATGGGCATGTATTGCCGCAGGCGCATGGTGACATCGCCGTGGATGATCTGGCAGTGATAGAGGTCAAATTGCAGTTTGACATTGGCAAGACCGAGATCAGCAATCAAGGCGGCGGTGGTATCAACATTGTTGAGGAAATAACCCGGCATATTGCGGGCATTGATCGGCTCTAGCACCAGATCAAGCCCGCGCTCGGCCAGTTTCGCTGCCGCATGCTCTACTGAGCGGCGGTAAGCGGCTTGCGCTTGCACATTTGTCGCATCGGCATTTCCAGCCATGAGATGCAGACGCTTTACACCTGTTGCCTCGGCATAGATCAAGCCCTTGTCCACAGCGGCGACCACATCCGAAAAACGATCGTGCAGGGCCGCCATGCCACGCTCGCCCGCTGCCCAATCGCCCGGTGGCAGATTGAACAGCGCTTGTGTCAAGTTGTTGCGGCTGAGGCGCTCACTGATCGCCTCTGGCTTTTCCTCATAGGGAAACAGATATTCAACGGCAGAAAAACCGGCGTCTGCGGCGGCATCAAAACGGTCAAGAAACGACCATTCGTTGAACATCATGGTGAGATTGGCAGCAAAAACGGGCATGGTTCTTGTCCTCAATCTTTCTTGGCGGGCAGGGTGGCACCAGAAAGCTGGGCATAAAGCCGCGCCAGCGACGAATCGTCATCACGGCCCATGCCAGCACCGGATGCGGCCAGATACATCTGCAAGGCAGCGGCACTGAGCGGCACGGGGTAGCGCTCGCTGCGGGCGATATCCTGAATAATGCCGAGATCTTTCACAAAAATATCCACCGCGCTCAGCGGGGTGTAATCGCCTGCCAGCACATGGGGAATGCGGTTTTCAAACATCCACGAATTGCCCGCCGAAGCGGTGATGACCTCATAGACCTTGTCCAGATCCAGCCCCTGTTTGGCGGCCAGCGAAATGGCCTCGCAGGCGGCGGCAATGTGGACGCCTGCCAAAAGCTGATTGATCATTTTGAAGGCCGCGCCAAAGCCAGCGGAATCGCCCAGTTCATAGACTTTCGCGGCCATGGCATCCAACGCCGGGCGCGCTGCCGCAAAGGCTGCGGCTGTGCCAGAGGCCATGATGGTCAATTCCCCGGAGGCTGCGCGGGCTGCACCGCCAGAAATCGGCGCATCGAGATAATGAACACCTTTGGCTTCCAGCCGGGCGGCAAGCTTGCGCACCAAAGTCGGGTCCATGGTGGCGGAGGAGATAAACACTGATCCCGGCTTCATCACATCGGCAATGCCGTTTTCACCAAACAGCACGCTTTCAGTCTGTGCACCATTGACGACCACCGAGACCACAATATCGGCCTCTTTGGCAGCTTCTGCTGGCGATGTCGCACTGCGACCACCGGCGGCAACAAAGCGGGAGACGGCCTCTGCGGAGAGATCAACGCCGATCACCTCATGAACGGCGCGTTTCAGAGAATTGGCCATGCCCATGCCCATCGCGCCTAAGCCGATGACGGCGGTTACAGGCGATGGGCTGGATGAATCTTGAAGCGATACCATGATGGCTGTCCTTGTTCCTGTCTTTCAAAAGGCATCTCCCCGGCTGTGCGCCGGGAAGTGTTGGCTTAGCGGTTGACCATTTTGGCCGGCACAGTCAGCGTTGCAACGGCACCGATCACGAGAATGATCGCCAGAAAATACATGCCTGCGGCATTATTTCCGGTCACATCCTTGAGATAACCCACAAAGAATGGACCAACGAAACCGGCAAGATTGCCAACGGAATTGATCCAGGCAATGCCAGCGGCAGCGCCGGTTCCGGCCAGAAAGGCGGTTGGCAGCGACCAGAACAATGGTGCACAGCTGATGGCACCGGCAGCCGCCACCGACAGGGCGGCAATGGCCAGCATCGTGCTGGGGGCAACGGTGGAGGCAATAAAGCCGCCTGCTGCAATCACGGCAGGGATGACAAGGTGCCAGCGCCGTTCGCGGTGATGATCGGCAGAGCGTCCCAAGGCCAGCATGACAATGAAGGTGCAGATATAGGGGATAGCAGAGATCACGCCGATGTTGAGATTTCCGATCACGCCAGTGGCTTTGACTAGGGTTGGCATCCAGAAATTCAGGCCATATTGCCCAACAACATAGCAGAAGTAGATCAGGCACATCAGCCAGACGCGACCATCGCGCAATGTGGCACCGATATTGTGGGGGCTGCTGGTTTTAAACCGGCTTTCCTCTTCCATATTCGTCAACAGCACGGACTTCTCGCCTTCTGTCAGCCATTTGGCCTTGGCAATCGTGTCATCAAGATAAAACAACACCACGATACCCAGAATAACGGCTGGAATCGCCTCAATCAGGAACATCCACTGCCAGCCGG
>DNPN01000038.1:7968-8230 GCA_003501385.1 Rhizobium sp.
TCAGGAACATCCACTGCCAGCCGGAAAGGCCATTGACCTGATGAAAGCCATCCATGATCCAGCCCGAAAGCGGATTGCCCAGAATGGCCGAGACCGGAATGGCCGACATGAAGGTGGTGATGATCTTGGCGCGGCGCTTGGCCGGATACCAGGAGGTCAGATAGAGAATAATCCCGGGAAAAAAGCCAGCCTCGGCCACTCCCAGCAAGAAGCGCAGCACATAAAACACAGGCTCGGATGAGGTGAACATGAAGGCGGCGGA
>DNPN01000038.1:8498-8684 GCA_003501385.1 Rhizobium sp.
TGCCCCAGGTGATCATGATGCGGGCAATCCACACCCGTGCACCAATCCGGTTCATGATCAGATTGCTGGGCACTTCAAAAATGAAATAGCCGAAAAAGAAGATGCCTGCGCCCACGCCATAGGCGGCATCGGACAAGCCAAGCTCGCTCGACATCTGCAATTTGGCAAAGCCGACGTTGACGCGGT
>DNPN01000038.1:8927-15076 GCA_003501385.1 Rhizobium sp.
TTGGCAAAGCCGACGTTGACGCGGTCCAGATAGGACACAACGTAGCAAAGCATGAGAAACGGAACGATTCTCCAGATTACTTTTTTGTAAATGGCATTTTCAGCTGCATCTGTCGGCAATGCGCCGACAGAGCCATCTATGGCTGCTGTCATGATGTTCTCCTCCTGAGCGACGGGTTCCCGGCCCGCTGATGCGCTCCCCCTCAATGGCAGCGCTGCCAATGCGACATAAATGCTTTTGGCAGCGCTGCCAACAAAAAAATGGCAGCGCTGCCAATTTTGTTGTTTCAGGGGTGGTATGCTGTCGAAAAATCGGCCAAACTGGTTTATGAAAGGGACCGGATGGGCGTGCAGCACGAACATCCGGTATTTTCAGCAAGGCCTCTTTCTGGCCGTTCATCATCAGATTTGGCCTGAAACCATGACTTTGGATTTGAAAAACGGATCAATCACGCTGGCGGAAGTGGCCAATGCCGCTGGCGTGGGCGAAAGCACGGTGTCGCGTGTGCTGCGCAATCACGGCTCATTTTCGGAGAAAACCCGCGCCAGCGTGATGGCGGCTGTGGAAAAGCTGGGCTATGTGCCAAACCGCATTGCCGGTGCGCTGGCCTCGACTGGTACGTCGCTGGTGGCCATTGTCGTGCCGTCCCTGTCCAATATTGTGTTTGCCGATGTGCTGCGCGGTGCTACGCAAGTGCTGGAAACCGGCCAGCGGCAAGCGGTTTTTGCCGTCACGGAATATGATCCGGTGCGGGAAGAGGCCTTGGTGGCCGCCATGCTGGCGTGGCGTCCTGCTGCGGTCATGGTGGCAGGGTTTGAGCACACGGAAGGCACGCGCAAAATGTTGCAAGCATCCGGCTGTCGGGTGGTGCAATTGCTGGATATTGATCCTGATCCGCTGGATCTGGCCGTGGGCTTTTCCAATTTTGCCGCAGGCGAGATGGCGGCTCAACATCTCCTGGCCTGTGGCTATCGCAAGCTTGGCTATGTGGGGCATAATATTCAGGCTGATACCCGCGCAGGCAAGCGATTCGCCGGGTTTCGCGCCGCGCTTGAAAAGCAAGGTTTAGCGCTTGTGGGGCAGGAAATTGGCAATAGCCGTTCATCCGTCGGGGTGGGGCATGCCGGGATTGCTGCTTTGCTGGAACGACATCCTGAGATCGATGCCGTCTATTTCTCCAACGACGATATGGCGCTGGGCGGCTATTTTCACTGTCTGGCCCATCAGATTTTAGTGCCGCAGCGCGTAGCCATTTTTGGCCATAACGGGCTGGATATTGGCCGTTATACGCCGCAAGCCTTGACCACCATTCAAACACCTCGTGTTGAAGCCGGGCGGGTGGCGGCGCAGCTTGTGCTGGATGATGCGCCACCCCAGACCGTTGATCTGGGATTTCAATTGATTACAGGCGCAACAGCCTGATCTGATAAAGGGAGGAAACCATGTCCGAGAGCCGTCTGCGCGAGGAGATCTGCACCTTTGGCCGCTCCTTGTTTGAGCGCGGCCTGACGCCCGGATCGTCTGGCAATATATCGTTGCGGCTCGATGATGGCGGCTGGCTGGTGACTCCCACCAACGCCTCCTTGGGCTTTCTGGACCCGGCCCGAATTTCCAGGTTGGACAAGGATGGCCGGGTGCTGTCTGGCGACAAGCCCACCAAGGAAATTCCGTTGCATTCTGCCGTGTATGAGACGCGCTTCAGCGCGCGAGCCATCGTGCATCTGCACTCCACCCATGCCGTGGCCTTAACCATGCTGCCAGAAATTGACCCTCGCGCCGCCCTTCCGCCCATGACCCCCTATTATCTGATGCGGGCCGGGCAAACGGCATTGCTGCCCTATTTCCGCCCCGGCGATCCGGCCGTGGCCGATGCCATTCGCGGGCTTGCCGGGCAATATTCCTCCATTCTTCTGGCCAATCACGGCCCTGTGGTGGCGGGCGATAGCCTTGAGGCTGCGGTATTTGCCACGGAAGAGCTGGAAGAGACGGCCAAGCTTTATCTTTTGCTGCGCAATCTCAATCCGCGCTATCTCAGTCCGGCGCAGGTGGATGATCTGGTCAAGACCTTTGGTCTGGTTCTGCCGTGCACGCAAGACCATGATCACGACCATGGTCATTGCACCCCATCCTGTGGCTAGAGTTTGTCAGGGAAAAGTGGAACCCGGTTTTCCCGAAAAGACAGGTTCAAACAAAGGAATCTGGCGTCTGTCTGGTTCAATCTGAACTTGACAGACTCTACTGTGCGCGTGATACGACAATGCGAAAGCCGTTTCCGCGCCAAAACCCGTCTGGCTCCAGACTGCCACGATAGGTGCAGCAGGCTTTGAGCTTGCCGCTGGAAAAGCATCCGCCGCGCAGCACCCGGCGGATGGCTGGTGCGGCATCCAAAGCTTTGCGGCCATCATCTTGATAAGGGTAGGGGAAGCTCGGAGTTGCCATGTTCTCGCCCCAGAGCGTTGTTGCCCATTCCCAGACCTGACCGGCCATATCATAACAGCCATAAGGAGATCTGCCTTTGGGAAAAAGGCCAACGGCGCAGGTGTCGTTGAATCCGGCCTCTTCGCAATTGCTGGCGTCATCCATCCATTCGGTCCCCCAAGGATAGACAATTGTGTGGTCGCCTGCATCTGCCTGATCGCCACGGGCGGCGCGTTCCCATTCTGGCTCTGTTGGCAGGCGCACCACTTCGTCATTGGCAATGCGGCCTTGTTGTTGCCAACGCCCGGTCAGCCACGCACAATAGGCAATGGCATCATGCCAGGTGAGGTTGGTGGCGGGTGCATTGCGCCGCTCGTCTGAAAAGCCGTCCGGGCTGCGCCATAGGCGGCCGGTATCCTTGATGAAGGCAGCATAAGCAGCATTGGTGGTGGGATAGAGGGCAATTCGAAATTCATTCACGGTCACCGGGTGGGGTGGAGCAGAATTGGGATGGCTGTTGGAGCCGATGATAAAGCGTCCACCGGGTACATATGCCAGCGCCTGAAGATCACGCGGATCACCAAAGCGGGATAGCAAGCGGCCAGCCCGCTCGCGCTCTGGAGCTGTGAGAGCGCCCGTCTCGATCATTGCCAGCAGGTGATGGGTCACGCGGCTACGCAGCGCGTTGTTACCCGTCAATAAATCGCCAGCCAAAAGAGCACCGCGCAACAGCCCATCACCGGAACCATCCAGCAAGGCCTCCATCAGACCGTCGGCGCGCCCTGCCATTGTCAGCCGAGCGGCGAGACTTTTGACCACCGGCGTCCATAGCGCCGGATTTTCAAGAAAATGTGCCACAACAACGTCCACCACCTGAGATGCCAGATGCCTTGCGGCCAGCAATTGCCGCACACGGGTGATGGGCAGAATGTCAGGATCATCCAGAGTGCCGCTGAGCACATCGAAGGCCAGACCACTCAGGAAGGTTTCAGCCTGCTTTTCGCCGGCAATTTTGGCAAGCCAGCGATCCGTGATGGTTTCTGCCGTGTTGCCAGCATCCCCCGCGCTCAAAGCCATGACGAATTGGGCCGGATTGGCCGCAGCCTCGCCTAAAGCAATACCTGTGTCTGTCAGGTCCACATTTGCAATGCGCTTTGCGGCGTCGCTGCGTTGCTTTTGCAGCAGAGGCAGAAGGTCGTAACGCACAAAGGGCAAAGGCAAGGCCCAGCTTTTGAGCACCGAGATTTCCCCCAGCGCCAGCAAGCGGATGCGCGGAATGCGTGCCTGCAACACAAGAGCCTCACTCAGCAAGGCCGGGCCATTGGCTCCCAAGGCTTCCATGCCGTCCAGCATGAGCAGCAATGTTGCTTTCGCGTCTCGCCATGCATCACTTGCGATCACTTTGCTGATGCCCGGCTGGGCGGCTTCCAGAGTGTCCGCAAAGGTTTTGCCCGCCAGCACCGGCACATGCAGTGGCAGCACGTTTTCCAGCGGCCAGACTTCATCATGGATGGTGCCATGCTCATTGCGCGCCAAAGGCGTGGGCTCCCAGCTATCGTCACTGATCTTGAGCGCAAGATGACGGGCAAAGGTTGTCTTGCCGCTACCGGTCTCACCCGCCAGCAACAGGGCCGAATGCTCAGCCACCATTTCAACCGCCGAGAAATATTCTGCCGGTATCAGCTCGGCCTGCTCACTCAGCTTGCGCAGGCCTTTGGCGGCTTTGTCTTCAAAGCTGAAGTTGACCAGCAAAGGGATATAGCCATCGGCCAGAGTGGCAACCGTCCCATCGGGCAGCGACAGCAGGGGGGTTGCGCCAAAGCTGCGGGCTTTTTCAAAGAGTGTCTGGCGCAATGCGGTCACGGTCATGGCAATTTTCTCATTATCAGAAGAGTTTGGCAATGTCCGGATTGTGGAAGCGCTGGATTTCAATCGCATAACCTGCCGGATCTTCAAAAAAGAAATGCTCGCAGAAGGTGCCTCGCAACAGGTCTGAGAGGCCCTTCACGCCAGCGGCTTGCATGCGCGCGTGCCAGCCTTCGACATCCTGGGCCACAATCGTCAAAAGCACGGCGCTGTTTTGCTGATGCTTCAGATGGCCGCGATTGCCATCGACAATGCCGAAGTAACATTTTCCGGCAATGCGATAGATGCGCGCCATGCCCTGATCAAGCACCAGTTCAAGGCCAAGTACCGTTTCGTAAAACGGCACAACGGCGTGAATGTCATCATAGTAAAAGAAGGTGATTGCGTAGTCTTTTTCCATTCTGTCCTCATTTCAACGGATGTTGAGGGTGCCCTTGTGGTCAATCGATAGTCCGGTAACAGTCTTGGCGCTCGCAAAGACATCAATGGGATGCACCAGATAGAGCCACGGCGGGTTTTGATGCAGGCGTGTCAGGCAGTGACGATAGGCAATCTCGCGTGCGTCATCGGAGACTGCTCGGTTGGCGGCGAGGATCAGTCGCTCGGTCTCGTCATCATCATAGCCTTGCCACCAGACGGCTTTGGTTTCCCGCGAGATCTTGTCGTTCAAAATGCGATAAGTGCTTTGTGGTGAGGAATCGAAAATGGCCATGTCGCCCATCTGTTTGCGACCAATCTGGCGGGCGTATTCGGGCCGGTCCAGTTCGGATTCAATCTCCACCTTCAAACCAATTTCTTGCAAATGTGCCGCCACACATTGGCTGATCTCTGGCGCACGCTCCGGCATAAAGGTCGGGGTGCGGAGTGTGACCTTGGTGCTGACGCCCGCCTCATCCAGCAAGCGCCGCGCCGTGTCGGGATCATAGCGGATGGGCGATAGGCCAGCCTGTTTCGCGCCCAGATGAAAGGGGCTGACAATGGTGGAGGATGGAATTGCCAATCCATGAAAAATATCGCGGGCAATGGCTGCCGTGTCCACCGCATGGTTGACGGCAAGCCGTGCCTTGGCTGATTGAAACAGGCCGTGTTGGCAATTGAGATAATACATCACCGAGAGTGTGTTGACGGCCTGACCCCATTGGAGGCGCTCAGAAAAATCGAGCCTTCCCTCAACCCGTTCCAGATTGAGGGCCGCGTCCAACGTGCAGGAGGTGAGGGATTCGAGGCGGCCCTCAGCGCTTTTGTCCGCCAGTGCTTCAATCCGTTCGGGGCCTGCATCACCGCTTACCCGCTCAAGCACCGCGCGTTTCAAGGGCTCCAGTTCAACAACGCGATAACGGCCCGTGCCAAGCACGGGTTGGCCGTCGGCATTGATCCGGCAGATGTAGAATTCTGCGAAAATGTCGAGAATATCGGCAATGGGCGTTGGATTGCGAACCACCACGACCGTGTCGCCCTCTGCGATAATTTCGGCGTGCGCCAGATAGCGCGCATAGGACCATTTCATGCCAAAGGTATCAACAGCATCGAGAATGCCGCTGATAAATGCGATGATGTCTGCGGCTGTACACGGCTTTTCATCGTGGAACACGGCGCAATCGCGGATCACAAAGCGCCATTCGCAGCCATCGGGCGAATGGGTCCACGCCCCGAACAAGGCCGGGCGCACAAAGCCGTTGTCCCAGCTCAGCAAGGGTTCGAACACAAGATTCTTCAGTGTCAAAACACTGGTGTCATCGGTGACGCGGGTGGGCGGCAGGAAATCGATTTTCTCAAGGCCGATGCGTAGGGTTTTCAAGCGAGCACCTCACTGCAATTCGCTGCGGCGGCGCGGATTGAGCCAATCCCCAAGACTATCGCCAATC
>DNPN01000038.1:15290-37358 GCA_003501385.1 Rhizobium sp.
GGCGGCGCGGATTGAGCCAATCCGCAAGACTATCGCCAATCAGATTGAAGGACAGCACGGCCAGCAAGATTGCCATGCCAGGGGCAAGCGCCACCCAGGCGGCGGCGCGGGCATATTGCAGGCTGGTCGCAACATCGGCTCCCCATTCCGCCATCGGCGGTTGGGCACCCAAGCCCAGAAAGCCGAGGCTTGCGGTTTGCAAAATCGCGCTGCCCAGCGCCAGTGTGGATTGCACCAGCAATGGGCCGAGGCCATTGATGAAGATGTGGTGGACCAGAATGCGCCGATGCGACAGGCCCAGCGAGATTGAAGCCTCAATATAGGGCTTTACCGAAATGGAGAGCGCCTGACTGCGCGCCACACGGGCAAACTGCGGCGTAAGCGTGATGGCAACGGCCAGCATGGCATTTTGCAAGCTTGGGCCAAAGGCTGCCGCCAGTGCTATGGCCAGAACAAGCGCTGGAAAGGCCAGCACTGCATCGACCAGCCGCATGATAATCTGATCGAACGCCCCGCCAACATAGCCTGCCACCATGCCGAAAGACACGCCGACGACAAAGGCAATGGCGACTACACCAACACCAATCACAAGCGTTGCGCGTCCACCAGACATGATCCGCGTCAGCACATCGCGGCCAAAGGAGTCGGTGCCGAGCCAATGCGTAGCGCTTGGGGCTGCCAGCTTGTGCAGGATGTCGAGCTTTGTGGGCGAATAGGGTGACAAGGAAGGGCCAATGCAGACCATCAGAATAAGACCCGCCAGAATGATCAGTCCGACAACCGCCAGCGTATTGCGCTGTAAAAAGGTGGTGAACGCGCGCATGGGATTAGCTCATCTTTTCGCGAACGCGGGGGTCGAGCACACCATGCAGGACATCGACGATGATGGATGTGCCAACAAATAGCAGGGCAAACACCAGCGTCGTGCCCTGAATCACCGGATAATCGCGATTTTTGATGGCTTCGAACATGTAGCGGCCGATGCCGGGCCAGGCAAAAATTGTCTCGGTGAGGATGGCTCCGCCCAGCATTTCCGCAAATTTCAGGCCAATCACTGTGATGGCGGGCAGGAGTGAATTGCGCAATCCATGGTCGTACACCACCTGTGAGTTTCGCAAGCCCTTGGCCCTTGCGGTGCGGATGAAATCTTCTTCCATCACATCCAGCATGGTGTTGCGCACGAAACGCCCCAATGTGGTGGCCAGAAAAGCGGCCAGCACGCTGGAGGGCAGGATCATGTGTTGAAACGCATCCCATGCCGCCGCAGCATTGCCGGCAATGAGGCTATCAACAATGGCAAAGCCGGTCACACTCTCGACCGTAAACAGCGGGCTCAGACGACCTGAAACCGGCAACCAGCCGAGATAGGTGGCAAAAAGCAATTGCAGGATCAGCGCTAGCAAAAACGCAGGCATGGACACGCCAAGGAGGGAGATCACGCGGATCAGGTGATCAAACAACGAGTTGGCATGGGTGGCTGAGAAAACACCAATCGGTATGCCCGCAACAATGGCACCGATCACGGCCAGTATGGAGAGTTCCAGCGTCGCTGGTAGTCTCTGAACAATCTCCCCTGCAACGGAATTCCCGGTTTTGAGCGATGTGCCAAAATCGCCGGTTAGAAGGCCCGCCGTGTAGTGGAGAAATTGCATCACCACGGGCTGATCAAGATTGAGTTGCGCTCGCAATGCAGCGATCTGGCTTTCCGTTGCTCCGGGACCAAGCAAAGTGATGGCAGGATCGCCGGGAATGAAGCGCACGAGAGAGAAAACGATGATCAGCACAAGCACCATCACGGGAATGAGGCCTAACAGCCTGCGGAGGATGAAACTGACCATCAATCAAGCACTCATTTGGAGAAAAGCGGCGCAGCCATCATGGCAAACGCAGGGCGGTCTTGCGCAATTGAGCCGCCCGCGTGTCTCCTGTGGGTTATTTCTTGAAAACCGACCAATATTCATTGAGTGGCGGGGCGCTGTTAATGACCAGTCCTTCAACATTGGCACGTTCAAACACGATCAGCTTGGGGCTGAACAGATAGACAGCTGGAAAGCGCTTGGAGATCTCCCGCTGTATTTCTGCATACAGGCCCTTGCGCGCCTCTTGATCGGGTGTCTGTTGGGCTTTCAGGATCAGCGCATCCAGTGCCGCGTCCTTGGGCATGCGGAAAGTCATGGCGGTGTCGGCCAGTGATGACAGGTAGCCAATGGTGATATGGGCATCAGGGTCGTTATACCATGGCTGGCGTCCATCCAGCGCGACGTCAAATTTACCCGCCGTTTGAAGGGCGCGATAGGCCGGGAATTCGGTCTGCTCAATGGTGGATTTGATGCCAATATCCACAAGATTATCTTGCACGAAGGTGGCAACAGCACCCCAGAGAGGGCCTTGAAAACTATAGAGTTTCAGGCTCAGACTGCTGAGGTCAACACCGGCCTCTTTGAGCAATTTTTTGGCCAGAGCCGGGTCGTATTGCGGTGCCAGATCCTTGATTTTCGGATCAAAAGCCCAGCTGTTGGTGGTCAGAGGGCCGTAGACGCGCTCGGCCGTGCCGCCAAAGACGCCCCGCAGCAGGGCGTCATAGTCAATGGCATGGGCAATCGCTTCCCGCACCTTGACGTTGGTGAAGGGGCCTTCTTTGGCGCTATTGTTGAATTCCAGCTGCCGGATAATCTGGCTGGGGGCTTCCAGTACTTTGATGTCATGATTGTTCTGGAAAGCTTCAATATCCTCTGCTGCGATGGAGGAGAGCTGCCCCTGCTGCTGGACAATATCAACGCCGCCACTTTCCAGTTCCAGTCTGCGCGTGGAAGCATCCGGAATGACGCGGTAGATGATTTTCTCAAGCTTTGGTGCGCCCCGGAAATAGGCCGCATTCGCTTCCAGCACCACATTGGTATCCGTTTGGGCGCTTTTGAATACAAACGGGCCGGTGCCAACCGGGTGTGCCGCAAACGTATTGCCATATTTTTCAACGGCAGCCGGGCTGACAATGGCGGATTGTGGCTGGGCCAAAATGGACAAAAAGGCCGGATAGGGTGCCGACAAGGTGATTTTGACCTCACCGGGCGACACAACCGCGATATCCTTGATCAGATCAAAGGTGGCCTTGACGTAAGAATTGGTCGCTTTGGTGCGCTCCAGTGAAAACTTCACCGCTTGCGCATCAAAAACTGTGTCGTCATGAAATTTCACACCGTCGCGCAGTTTGAAATCGAATTGCGTGCCATCGGCTGAGACGCTCCACTCCCGTGCCAGACGTCCCTCAAGAACCTTGAAATCCGGCGCTGTCCACGCCACCAGTGTATCAAACACATTGAGGATGATCTCACTGCCGATGGGTTCGGCCTTGTTGGTGCCGGGCTCCAGACTGACCGGATCGGATGGAACGGCAATCACCAATGTCTTTTGCGGGTCGGCACTTTGCGCCAGGGCGGGCGCGCCGGTCAGCGGCAAGGCCAGCATGGCAACTGCAATTCCCTTCCAGACGTTCATGACAAGACCTTCCGTGCTCTTTGATAGGATCGGGTGGCGGGTTTGCCCGTCCCGTTTACTGGGTGAGGCAATTGTTTCGCCTCTGGTATATTACGAAATATATCACCGATCCATCATCTGTAAAGACGTTTGCTAACATTCTAAGCGAATCGGAATGTCCGTCTAAAATTTGAGCAATTCATGCAAAAAAGAGCCTGCGCATTGAACACAATGGCGAATTTCATCTCGCTGTGGGATGTGCGCCCATCACCACTGGCCGGGATGGATCAAAGACCCATTGCGACCAGGAACCGGGATACATCGCGGCCTCTATGCCAATGGAAGCCAGCGCCAGCACGGTGTGGGCTGCCGACATGCCCGCCCCGCAATAGACGCCGACGGGCGTTTGGCCCTCAACGCCAAGGGCTTTGTACATTTCCGTCAATGTCGGGGCGTCGGTGAAATTGCCGTAATCGGTGACATTGTCAGGGGCAGGGGCGCTGATGGCATGGGGAATGTGGCCGCGGCGCGGTTGCCCCTCCGGGACGGGGCCGCCGATATAATTGGGCCGTATCCGGGCGTCGAGAAGTACGCCTTTGGTTGCCAGTAGCAGCGCGCCATCGGCATCCAGCTCAAGCATGTGGCCGGGGGAAAGGGTGATGTTGCTTGGCTCAACAACGGTTTCTTCTTCTGTTGTGGGTAGCCCAGCCGCGCACCATGCGGGAAAGCCCCCGTCAAGCACGCGCACATCGGGTAGGCCCGCCCATTTCAGCACCCACCAGGCACGCGCTGCCGTCATGCTACGGTCGGCATCATAGACCACAATCGTGCTTTCTCGCCGAAGACCCCAAAGCCTTGCTTTGCGCTGGAGGTTATCGATATCGGGAAGCGGTCGCTGTCCACGCTCTGGCGATGCCGGAGACTGGTAATCGTCATAGGCCTGTGTGTCTATGGCTCCGGGAATGCGCTGGCCGGTGTAGCTTTGCTGTCCCGTATAGGGGTTGATGGAATGAACCGCAGTGACGGTGACATCTGCGCCTGATGCGCGCATGCGATCAAGCTGTTGCGGGGTCAAAAGCACTTTGGAGCGGATATCATCCATGATCGATTTGCCTTTATTGCAACACGGTTTGTCTGGCCTCCTCCCAAAGCCGATAGATAAATCCCGCGTGTTTAGAGGGTAAAGCCCTCATGTGTGTCGGATACCAGTGCCGCCAGCAGGCCCTTGCGGGTGTTTTCATTGTGGTTGGTCATGGCAAGTCTTGCACCTTCGCTGTCTCGCGCCCGCAACAGGGCGACAATGGCGTGATGGTCGCTCGATGTTTCCGGGTTGATGTCGCGCACGCGCGTGCCCATGTAAAAAAGCCGGGCACATTCCTCGAGATGCCGCACCACCAATTGCTCCAGCCGCGGATTGCGTGAGCCTTTGGCAATTGCCGAGTGAAACCTCTCGTTGGCGGCAACAAAGCTGCGTGTGCTTTGATCTTCACCGATGACATAGCTGGCATCGGCCACGGCTTCCAGCGCGTCAATCTCTGTGGGTGTCATGTTCTGGGCCGCCAGCGCTGCAGCCGTGCCTTCCAGCATGCCGCGCACGGCAAACAGATGGTTCATGTCCTTCACGGTCACTGGGGTCACCCGGTATCCGCGTCGCGGAAACGCCTCCATAAAACCTTCAACGCACAGCCGTGCCAAGGCCTCGCGCACGGGTGTCTTGCTCATCTGTAATTGTTCTGCAAGTTCCGGCTCGGATATGTCAGCGCCGGGAGCCAGATCGCAGACGATCACCCGCTCGCGCAAGATCGCGTATGCTTGCTCGGTCAGGGATTTCGTGCGCTTCTCAGTGGTCGGCGCAGGCGTATCAAATGTGTTCAAATCTATCTCCGTTCGGCATCAAACGCCTTTGGTCTTTGCAATATGCGTCTAGCTCTCATCAAATGTGTTGGAGTGTGCAAGCTTTTGTGAGGCGACGCAAACAGAACTTTGACACCGATTTTATGCTGATATACTACGTGGTATATCTAATCTGCGCAACGCCTCCAATCGGCTTTGCAACTTTATGGGTTCGCACGTGTCAGACATTCTCGTTATCAATCCCAATAGTTCCGTGTCTGTGACCCGCTCGATGGAGCAATGCCTTGCGCCGGTGCGCGCTGCCACTCATCATCACATCCATTGTACCGAATTGGCCAAGTCGCCGCCGGGTATCGAGACGGACGCCCATGTTGCGGCGGTGATTCCCAATGTTCTTGAGGCCATCAAGGCATCAACGGCAGATGCATTCGTGCTTGCCTGCTTTTCCGATCCGGGCCTTGCTTTGGCGCGCCAGCAGACAGACCGGCCCGTGCTGGGTATTGCTGAATCAGCTTATCTGTCCGCTCTTGGCCTTGGGCAGAGATTTGGCATCGTCTCGCTGGGTCAATCATCGATTGATCGCCACCTTCGCTATCTGAAAAGCCTGAAACTTGATTCACGCCTTGCGGGGGACCGCTCTATCGATATGACCGTGGTGCAATTGATGGCGGGAAGCGTTGTCGAAACGGTCTCGCGTTGTGCCCGCCTGTTGTGCGATGAAGACGGAGCGGATGTGATTGTGCTGGGTTGCGCCGGTCTTGGAGGCTATCGTCAGGCCTTGCAGGACAATCTCGGCATTCCGGTTGTTGACCCTGTGCAGGCGGGTGTTGCGCTTGCCTGTACCCATCTTGATCTCTCTTATGGAAACGCTGCACCATGACGTATGATTTGACTGTGCGTGGCACCCTGGTATTGCCAGACGGGCCTTTGGAACATGCATGGCTCGCCATCAAGGATGGCCAGATCGCAGCCATTGGCCAGGGCCCGGTGCCGGACGCCTCTGAGCATTTCGACGCCGGGGTTGATCTTGTGATCCCCGGTGTTGTTGATGGCCAGACCCATGCCTGTAGCTATGGTGGCCTGCCCGGTATTCGTTCCACCACCCGTTCTGCTGTGGCGGGCGGTGTGACCACCATTGTCGATATGCCCTACGATAACCCGGACCCGCTCAACACCATGGAGCGGCTCAACGATAAACTGGCAGCGATTGCCGAGCACGCGCACGCCAATGTGGCCCTTTACGCCACCATCATGCCGGGGCAGGACACAGGCGATATTGCCCCGCTGGTGGAGGCGGGCGTGGTGGCGTTCAAAATCTCGACGTTTGAAAGCAGCCCAACCCGTTTTCCGCGCATTGCGTCGGATCAGATTCTGAAGACGTTCGCTGCGCTTTCCTCCACGCCCATTCCGCTGGGTGTCCACAATGAAGATCAGGAGATTGTGCGCGCCTGTATCGTGGCTGCCAAGGCGGCAGGGCGCAATGGCATTGAGGCCCATTCCGAGAGCCGCCCACCTGCGGCAGAGCTTGCCGCCACCGCGCAGTTTCTTGAATTGGGCGCGGCAGCCGATGCCCATGCTCACATTGTTCATCTGACAACGGCGCGCGGTTTTCAGCTGGTTGATAGCTATCTCAACGAAGGTTATCGCGCCACGGGCGAGCTTTGCGTGCATTATCTGTGGTTTGATCCGCTGAAAGACGGTGCTGAACTGGGCGCGAAGATGAAGGTCAATCCGCCCATTCGCCCCGGCCAGATCGATGCGCTCTGGGAGGAAATTCTGGCTGGTCGGGTGGCCTTTGTCAGCTCCGACCATTCCAGCTGGCCGATCGACAACAAGCTGACAGCCTCGATTTTTGATGCGGGGGCTGGGGTGCCGGGTTTGGAAACCTTGCTGCCTGCCTTTTACACCGCGGCCGACAAGCGCGGTCCGGATGCTGCGGCCATCACGGTGGAGCAGTTGTGTGAGCGGCCTGCAAAATTCTTTGGCCTGTGGCCGCACAAAGGCGCACTTCGCCTCGGCGCGGATGCCGACATCACCATTTTGAAGCATGAAACGCAGATCTGGGATTCCATGAACGCCCATGATGACCTGAACTGGAGCCCGTTTGACGGGCGCGAATTCTCAGTGCGGGTGGCGCGAACCTATCTGGCTGGACAGCTTGCTTTTGATGGGCAGGCGGTCATCAATCAGCCGGGGGCGGGTCAATATGTTCGCCGCGGCACGTCACACTGGTTTGAATAGGAGCAAGATATGTCGCTGATCGACTCTGATACCAAAGGCGTCTTCGTCATTGCGGTTACGCCGTTTGAGGATAACGGTGCGCTGGATCACGCCAGCATTCAAAGCATGGTCGATTTTTATGACGACAAAGGCGCAGATGGGCTGACCATTCTGGGCATGATGGGGGAAGCGCCAAAGTTGACGCAGGCCGAATCCATTGAGGTCACACGGCTGACCATCGAGCGCTCGGCAGGCAAGCCGGTGATCGTTGGCGTCTCGGCCCCCGGCCTTGCCGCCATTGGTGAATTGACCAAGGCGGTGATGGATCTGGGTGCTGCGGGCGTTATGGTGGCCCCACCATCGTCGCTTCGCACTGATGAGCAGATCATCAGCTACTATCGCAATGTGGTTGAGACAGTTGGCGAGGATGTGCCTGTCGTGCTGCAGGATTTTCCGCTGGTCACGGGGGTGCAGATTTCCTCAAAAACATTGGGTGCGATTTTCGAGGCCCATCCCAGCATTGTCATGTTGAAGCACGAGGACTGGCCGGGCCTGCAAAAAATCTCAGATCTGCGGGCCGCTGAAGAAAAAGGCCGTCGCCGCACCTCCATTCTGTGTGGCAATGCGGGTGCCTTTTTGACCGAAGAAATGCAGCGCGGTGCCGATGGAGCCATGACCGGCTTTGCCTATCCCGAAATGATGGTCGATGTGGTGCGCCTCAGCAATGAGAAGCGCTATGACGCCGCACAGGATGTGTTTGATGCCTATCTGCCGCTGGTGCGTTACGAGCAGCAACCTGGCCTAGGTCTTGCTGTACGAAAATACGTTCTTGCAAAACGGGGAGCTATTGCCAGTTCCGGCCAGCGCCGTCCAGGAGCAGGGCTCAATGCTGCTGGAATCCGCGAGGTTGAAATCTTGATGGCGCGTCAGGCGCGCAAACTGGAGATGCTGGCATAATGGATTTCGATACCCTATGGGATCGCAGGGGCACCGGCAGCAATAAGTGGAGCAAGTATCCAGAGGATGTTTTGCCCATGTGGGTCGCGGATATGGATTTCCCCGCAGCCCCTGAGATTGTGGATGCCATCCGCGCCCGGCTGGAACATCCCATCCTTGGCTATGGCGTGGCAAAAGACGCCCTGCGCGCGCAGATCGTTGCGGATATGCAGCGCAAATACGGCTGGACGATTCAGGCTGATGACATCGTGTTTCTGCCGGGTGTTGAGCCGGGTTTTAATATGGCGCTGAAGGCCATGTTGATGCCCGGTGATGGTGTGTTGGTGCAGACGCCCGTCTATCGCCCGATCCTGAACGCCCCCGGCCATTGGGGTTTGTTGCGCCATGAGGCAGCATTAATGCCCGGTGATACGGGCTGGACCATGGATATCGACGGATTTGCGCAAGCGCTTTCCAAGTCTAAAGCCTTGCTCTTGTGCAATCCGCAAAACCCAACCGGCAAGGTATTGACGAGAGATGAGTTGGTCACGATTGCAGATTTGTGTGAACAACAGGATGTGCTGATCATCTCCGATGAAATTCACTGCGACTTGCTGTTCGATGGCCGCTGCCATGTGCCAATTGCCTCACTCTCTCCCGAGATAGCGGAGCGGACGATCACCCTGATGGCCGCCAGCAAGACTTACAATATCGCAGGTCTGAAAACGGCATTTGCCATCATCCAGAACAAGGCGATGCGAGATCGGTTTTTGGCGAATAAACTCGGCATGGTCGATAGCGTTAACATTCTGGGTCTCGAGGCGACGCTTGCGGCCTATGCTCACGCTGATGGGTGGAAAGCCCAGATGCTCGCTTATATTGCCGCAAATCGTGATTATCTGTCTTTGGAAATCGCAAAGCGGTTTCCTGGCATTCGGCTCATCAAGGCGGAATCAACCTTTCTGGCGTGGCTTGATTGCAGTGCGTTGGGTCTTGAGCCTGATCCTCAGGCGTTTTTCCTCACCCATGGTCGGGTGGCTTTTAGTGCGGGCAGTGAATTTGGTGATGCCTATCGCCATTGCATCCGTGTCAATTTCGGTTGCGCCAAATCGATTTTGACCGAAGGATTGGATCGGATGGAGCATGCGTTGCAAACCGTATCAACGGGTTGATCGCATTGTAAATCGCCGCAACACATCCTTTTGCAGTCGACTTTCGTGTTCCGCTTGGTATATATCCAAAATTTCGATAGATAACAAGTGGACACACGCGAGGCCGTATGAGCTCCAATTTTCTTTTGATTGATGCCGAGAAAGACTTTGAAGTTCTGAAAGCAGCAGCGTCACCAGTGCGTGTTCAGATCTTGAAAATCCTGCATGAGGCGAATGGCCTGAACGTGAATGACATTGCAGAGCGGTTGTCACTGCCGCAATCTTCGGTGTCATCCCATGTTGCCTCGCTGGAGGCGGCGGGGCTGCTGCGAACCGAGACGAAAAAGGCGCGCAAGGGCAGCCAGAAAATCTGTTTTGCAACGGTTGATGAATTGATCGTGACGTTCCACAAAACAGAAAAAGCCATTGATGCCAACATTATCGAAGTGTCTATGCCGCTGGGCCTTTACACCCACAGTTCGGTGACGGGACCGTGCGGGATATGTTCCCCGGATGGCATCATCGGGCTTCTCGATGTGCCAGAAACATTCATGGACCCGGAGCGGATGAAAACCGCGCTTTTGTGGTTCACATCCGGCTATGTCGAGTATCAATTTCCCAACAATGCCAGGATCCAAGGGCGCAATATCGAGGAAATAGAGTTTTCCATGGAGCTCAGCTCGGAGGTGCCCGGAACCCGCAGCAATTGGCCATCGGATATCACCATTTCCATCAATGGGGTAGAGCTTGGCGATTGGACATCACCGGGCGATTTCGGTGACAAGCGCGGAGTCTATACCCCGGCTTGGTGGAAGCTGTCTGGCTCACAATACGGCATGTTGAAGACCTGGCGGGTTAATGGCGATGGCGCATTCGTGGATGGCAAGCGCATTTCCGATATTAACCTTACATCGCTGGATCTCGCGTCGCACCGTTCCATCCGCCTTCGCATTGAGGTGAAGCCCGAGGCTCGCCATCCCGGTGGATTGAATATATTTGGTCGCGGTTTTGGCAATTACCCGCAGGATATCGTGTTGCGTCTGCGCACGAAGGCGTAAGACGTCGCTGAAATGGCCGGGCTGCAACAAGAGCGTTGACAAGACATTTTTCCTTTGCAATGAATATCACATAAATTGGTTTATATCGATATTTGTGATATAAACATCGGGAGGAAAAATATGAAAGCGCGCGTCACGGTTCACCGGGACTTCCGGATTGCGTCTATTGATCATCGTCTGTATTCCGCTTTTATCGAGCACATGGGCCGAGCCATTTACACTGGCATTTACGAGCCCGGCCACCCCTCGGCAGACGCCAATGGCTTTCGGCAGGATGTGCTGAAATTTGTGCAGGATTTGAAAATTCCGGCCATTCGTTATCCGGGTGGCAATTTCGTATCGGCCTACCGCTGGGAAGACGGGATTGGCCCGAAGGATCAGCGCCCTGTGCGGCTGGACTTGGCATGGCGATCCAAAGAAACCAATCAGGTCGGCATCAACGAGTTTGCCATATGGGCAGACATGGCCGGGATCGACATGATGCTCGCGGTGAACCTCGGCTCGCGTGGGTTGGAGGATGCCCGTGATTTTCTCGAATATGTGAATTTTCCCGGCGGCACGCAGCTCAGCGAGCTTCGCCGCAGTCATGGCACGGAAAAACCCCATGATGTGAAAATGTGGTGCCTTGGCAATGAAATGGATGGCCCGTGGCAAGTTGGTCACAAGACGGCAATTGAATATGGCCGCTTGGCCGATGAAACCGCCAAGGCTTTCAAGCTGTTTGATAAGTCGATTGAAACCGTGGTTTGCGGCAGCTCCAATGATGGCATGAAGACCTATCCCGAATGGGAACGTCAGGTGCTGGAAGAGTGCTATGAGAATGTCAATTATATCTCGCTGCACAAGTATTTTGGCAATCAAAGCGGCGATACGCTGAATTTCTTTGGCAAGATCGAGCAGACAGGCCGCTATATTCAAACCATTGGCGGCACAATTGACTATGTGAAGGCCAAGAAGCGGGCGAAAAACAGCGTCTATATCTGCTTTGATGAGTGGAATGTCTGGTACCACAATATCGAGGAAGATGGTCGTCGCTGGAGATCCTGGGATTGGCCTGAAGCGCCGGCCCTTTTGGAAGAGACCTATAATTTTGAAGATGCCTTGTTTGTTGCCGGGCTCATGAATGAATTTATCCGGCGCTCTGACCGGGTGAAAATCGCCTGCATTGCCCAGTTGGTGAATGTCATTGCGCCCATCCGCGCCGAAAAGGGTGGTCCGGCCTGGCGTCAGACGATCTATTACCCGTATCAGTTTGCTTCTCTCTATGGCCGTGGAGAGGCGCTCAACATAGCGGTTGAGTGCAAGACCTATGACTGCGCAGTGGAAAATGAGGTCAAATATCTCGATGTTGCCGGTGTGCATGACAGGGAAGGTGGTACGCTCACTTTGTTTGTGGTCAACCGCCATCTGAGTGAGGCGGCTGATCTTGATGTGGCGCTGCATGGCTTTACCAATCCCCGCTTGATCGAGCATCTGGTGATGGAAGGTCATGATCTGCGGGCGGTGAATGGGCCGGATCATCCCGAGCGCGTCGTGCCCACGCAAGGCAATGGTGTTGGTGTTGAAGATGGCGCGCTGAAGGGCAAGCTTGCAGCGCTCTCTTATCACGTCCTGCGTCTCAGCGTCGGGTGATGTCATGAGTGTTCGTCTCGCCCATGTCGCCAAGTCTTTTGGTGCGTTCGATGTGATCAAGGACGTTTCCATGGACATTCCCGATGGCGGGTTTGCGGTCTTTGTTGGCCCTTCCGGCTGCCGCAAATCAACCTTGTTGCGGATGATTGCCGGGCTGGAGGAGACCAGCGCGGGTACAATCGAGATTGAAGGGCGCGACGTCACTCGAGTGGAACCCGCCCAGCGCGGTGTGGCCATGGTGTTTCAGAACTACGCGCTCTATCCGCATCTCACCGTGTTTGAAAACATGGCCTTCAGCTTGCGGCTGGCCCGCGCGCCGAAGCTGGATGTGGAAAAGCGCGTTGGTGACGCCTCGCGGATTTTGCAGCTGGATGAGCATTTGCAAAAGAAACCGTCGCAGCTTTCCGGTGGTCAGCGTCAGCGTGTTGCCATTGGCCGGGCCATTGTGCGAAAGCCCAAGGTATTTCTGTTTGATGAGCCGCTCTCAAACCTCGATGCCGAATTGCGCGTGCAGATGCGACTGGAGCTGACCCGCCTGCATCGGCAGCTAGGGGCCACGATGATCTATGTCACCCATGATCAGGTGGAAGCCATGACCTTGGCGGACAAGATTTTTGTGCTGAAAGGTGGCTTGTTGCAGCAGGCGGGGGCACCGCTTGCTCTTTACGATGACCCGGATAACCGTTTTGTCGCGGGCTTTATCGGTTCTCCCGCCATGAATTTTCTGGCCGCTCGTGTCAGCGGAAAAAATGGTGATAGCACCATGCTGTCGCCGCTGGAAGGGGAGCACACATTTGAGGCTGCTTTGTCGCAGCCAATCGAGGTTGGTGCTGAGGTGGAGATCGGCATTCGACCTGAACATTGGCATCTCAGCGACCACGGCATGGAGGTCAAGGTCGAGGTTGCAGAGGAGTTGGGCGATATTTCCTATCTCTATGCCCGCACGACGGGAGGTCGTGAGGTGATTGTGCAGCGTCAAGGGTCGCGTCAACGGCTGGATGGCAGTGTGGTGCGGCTTCAGGCCGATGCCAAGCATGTTCTGGTCTTCGCCAACGATGGGCGAAGACTGCGATAAAACCTATCGGGATGAGGAGTTCCGATCAAAACCGGGAGGTCTGCTGACGCCTTCAAGGCGCGGTGGAAAAGGAGGAAACCATGCGATTTATCAAAGCGTTACTTTTAGGCTCCGCTGTCGCATTGACGACAGTGCCCGTCCTTGCTCAGCAAGAGATCACCTGGTGGGATTTTTTCAGCGGTGGCGATGGCGTGCGCATGAAAGCCCTGATCAAGGGCTTCAATGATGAACATCCGGACATCAAAATCAATGGCACAACGCTGGAATGGGGCGTGCCGTTTTACACCAAGGTGCGCACCTCAGCCGCCGTCGGTGAGGCACCGGATATTATGAGCTGTCACCTATCCCGTCTGCCGTTGGCGGTCTCAGAAAATATCCTCAGCCCGATCACCGATAAGGATCTGGTCGACGCGGGGCTCAGCAAGGGGGATTTTTTCACCGCACCTCTGGATGCAGCAACCCAAAACGGCAAGCTTTATGCGGTGCCGCTCGATATCCACGCCATTGTTCTCTACTATAATGCGGACCTGCTGAAAGGCTCACCATATATTGACACCAATGGCAAGCTGACGGGCATCAACACTCTCAAGGACTTTGAAGCTGCCCTTGCTTGGGCCAAGGACCATGGCGTGAAAACGCCGGTGACCTACGAGACTGGCGCGCCTGCGGGCATATGGCGGGTGTTCTACACATTGCTCGCACAGCAGGGCGGCACGTTTATTGCCAATGGCAAGGTTTTGCCCGGTGATAATCTGGATGAGGCGGTGAAGGCCGTTCAAATCATGTCGGACTGGCGCGAAAAGGGCTGGGCACCGGAACAGGCGGATTATGAATCGTCTGTTGCGCTCTACACCTCAGGCAAGGCGGCCTTCCAGATCAATGGTGTTTGGGAAGTTCCGACTTACAAAGATCTGGTGAAAAAGGAAAAGCTTGGCTTCAAATGGGGTGCCATTGAGGTGCCAGCGTGGATGGGCAAACAGGCCACCTGGGCTGATTCGCACGCCTTTGCCATTCCCAATGAGGGAGACAAGACGGTGTCTGGTGAAAAGCGCGCGGCAGTGATGAAAGTCATTGGCTGGATGGAAAAACACGCCATTCAATGGGCCGATGCAGGGCACATTCCAGCCTATAAGCCGGTGACCGAGGGCGACGCTTATGCAAAGCTGGAGCCGAATGCGACCTATGCCCCATTGGTCAAAACGGCGGCCTATGATCCGAAATCGGTCGTCACCGGTGTTGGCTCTCCCACCTATGATGCCGCACTGAACCTGATTGCCCCTGCCGTTCAAGGCTATATGACGCCGAAGGACGCGGTGGAGCAGATGCAGAGCGAGCTTCAAGGCATGCTGAAGTAAACTGCATTCTCCCGGTGGGGCAACCTGTCGGGAGAAATGCCGTGCGATAGCGCAGATGAGGGAGATGGCCGCATGGCTATGCTGGAAAACCGACGCAAGAAGAGCCTTATTGCGCTGACCATGGTCACGCCCTTTCTTGTGATCTTCACTTTGTTTTTCCTCTATCCGACGGTGGAAATGGTGCATCTCAGCTTCACGGATGCGCAATTGGTTGGTCCGGGAAAATGGGTTGGCGTTGATAATTACATTCAGCTCCTGAGCGATAAGCTGTTTGTCACATCATTGAAAAACAATGGATATTTTGTGCTGCTCACCGTGATCCCAACCACGGTGATTGCTCTCATCATTGCGCTTGCGGTCAATCGTCTGTCTGGGTTCAAGCTGGGGCTGGCCATGTCGCTGTTCTTTCTTCCCTATGTGCTGCCGGTGTCGGTGGTGACGCAAATCTGGATGTGGATGACCGATCTGCAATTTGGTATCGCCGAGCCGCTGATTGCACTTTTGGCTGGCAAGCCGATTGCGGTTTTCAAGAACCCCTTTTGGGTCATGCCGATGATTGCGCTGGTGACCATCTGGTGGACAAACGGTTTTAATGTGCTGCTGTTCATTGCGGGTCTGCGCAATGTTCCACTTGAGCTTTATGAAGCTGCAGCACTGGATGGGGCCACATCCTGGCAGCGCTTTTCGCGGGTGACTTGGCCGCTGCTCTGGCCGGTAACAGCGCTCGTGCTGACGCTGCAACTGATCATGCAGCTCAAGATTTTCGATCAGGTCTATCTGTTGAGCAAGGGTGGACCGTTCAACTCTTCCTATGTGCTGCTGATGCAGGTGTATCGTGACGCCTTCCAGCTCAACAAGGGAGGCTATGCCTCCGCCACCTCAACCGTGTTGTTTGTGTTGATCGCGGTTATTTCCGTGTTGCAGTTTCAGCTTTTGCGCATCAGGAGATCGTCATGAATTCGATGCGACGCATTGAGAATGTCATTCTCACCACGGCCACCCTGGCGTTTGGTGTTGTCTGGATCTTCCCTCTGTACTGGGCGTTTATCACGTCGATCCGCTCAGAACAAAATGTGGTTGGCAATGCCAGCCTCTGGCCCAATGAGATTGATCTTCACGCCTATATGAGTGCGCTGTTCGATACCAAGCTGATGCTTTGGTATGTCAATTCCATCGGCACGGCGGTCATCGCCACGGTGGTGGTGTTGCTGATTTCGGTGATGTGCGCCTATGCCCTGTCGCAAATCCGCTTTCCGGGCCGTGGCTTGCTTTATGGCCTGGTGCTGGCCAGTTTCATGGTGCCAACACAGGCCTTGGTCGTCACCCAGTTTATCCTGATGAAGAACCTGAACCTGATCAACACCTGGGCGGGCATTATCCTGCCGCAGCTGGTCGTGCCGGTGGTGATCATTGTCTATAAGCAGTTTTTTGATGCGGTGCCGAAGGAGATGCGCGAGGCCGTAGTGCTGGATGGCGGGGGAGAATTCACCATTCTGTTCAAGGTCTATCTGCCGCTCAACTGGGGCATTACTACAGCACTTGCCATTGTGACCTTCATTGGCGTGTGGAACAATTTCTTCTGGCCATTTCTGGTGATCACCTCGGAAGATATGATGACCGTGCCGGTGGGAATCACACAGGTGCATGACACATTTGGTCTGCATTTTGCCAAGCTCATGGCGGTTGCCATGCTGGCCGCGCTGCCGGTGATCGCGGCCTATCTGATTTTTCAGCGGCGGGTGACCGATGCCATCATGATTTCCTCTGGTGTCAAAGGGTAGCGGGCCGTTATCCCTGATAGCCGAGTGCCTTGGAGGCTTGCTCGCTCACGGACCGCAAAAGGTCGATATAGCCCTGCTTGTTTGCCTCATCGAAGCGAAACAGCGGAAAGGCAATTGACATCGCAGCAATCGGCTTGCCCAGATAATTGAAGATCGGAACGGCCATGCAGCGCACACCGGCTTCGGCCTCTTCCACCTCTTCGGCAAAGCCCCGGTTGCGGGTGAGATGCAACTGTTGGAGCAAGGCGTTGGGATCGGTAATGGTGTTTGGCCCCAGTTTCACCAACTCCATTTTGCCGATTCGCTCAAGGATTTCATCTTCGTCACGCCAAGCCAGAAGCGCCTTCCCCAACGATGTGCTATGCAGTGGATTGCGCAGACCCAGGGCCGATTTCATTGATAGGCCATAGGTCGAATCATATTTATGGATATAGACAACACGCTGTTCGCGGTCATCTAACACGCCGAGGTTGATTGATTCTCCCGTGGCGCGCGAAAGCTTTCCCATGGCTTGGTCGGCCACTTTCAGCAGGTCTGCCTGTTCGCTCAAGGAGCGTGCGCCGAGGCTGAAAAGCTTAAGAGTCAATCCATATTTTTCCGTCTCAGCGTCCTGCTCCGCATAGCCTAGCTCGACCATGGTTTGTAGCAGTCGATGCGCCGTGGTTTTGGATGTCATGGCGCGCTGCGCCAATTCGGCAAGGCCGATCCGCTTGTCTTCCGCCAATGCCTCTACGACCGCAAACACCTTGAGAACGGCGGCAACATTTTCTGTTTTTGTCTGATTGTCTGACATGGATGTTCTGAATTTTTCGGAATTTGATTTTGGATTTTGCACATGAATGTGTCAAGATGCACTTAAAAACAGCAGGGTAGAGCCGTCGATTATTCACTCTTAACAACTGTGCCATCAAAAAACAGCGTTGAAAAGTGTTTAGGAGTATGATTTCATAAAATACGAAATAGCGTTCCGAAAATCTTGAAGAAGAGGGGCTTCTTGATGCATCCGCTGCTACAGCAAAAAAGCCATGTTCTGGAGCACGGTGCCGTGTGCGAGCTGATTGATCGGCTGACCGACAATCTGATCCATATAGAGGATAAGACCGGCGAGTTTTTGCTGCGGTTGGACGATGGCCGGGTGATAGACACCAAGGGCTGGGCGGGCTGGGAATGGACCCATGGCATAGGTCTTTATGGTCTGTTCAAATATTGGCAGATGACAGGCAACCAGAAAGCTATGGATATTATTCTGGATTGGTTCGAGGCGCGGCTGAAGCAAGGCACACCCACCAAGAATATCAACACGGTTGCGCCGTTTCTCACCCTTGCCCATCTTTATGAAATCAAGCCCGATCCGCGCTGGTTGCCCTATCTGGAGACCTGGGCCGAATGGGTGATGTATGATATGCCCCGCACTCGCGAAGGCGGTTTGCAGCATATTGTCTATAACAGCGTCAACGATCAGCAGATGTGGGATGACACGCTGATGATGAGCGTGTTGCCGCTGGCCAAGATTGGCCTTGTGCTCAATCGGCCTGAGTTTGTGGAAGAAGCCAAGTATCAATTCCTGATCCATGCGCAATATTTGATGGATACGCAAACCGGCCTGTGGTTCCATGGCTGGACCTTTGACGGCAATCATAATTTTGCCAAGGCGCGCTGGGCGCGGGGCAATAGCTGGCTGACCATTGCCATTCCTGAGTTTATCGAGCTGGTTGGATTGACAAAGACAGATCCGCTGCGGCGGCATCTGGTGTCGATTTTGGGCCGTCAGGCGGAAGCGTTGAAAGCCCATCAGCATCCATCCGGCCTTTGGCATACGCTGATTGACGATCACAGCAGCTATCTGGAAGCATCGGCCACCGCCGGTTTTGCCTATGGTTTGATGAAGGGCGTGCGCAAGCGCTATCTGGGTGCAGACTATCTGCCGGTGGCCGAGCGCGCCATGAAAGCGGTGGTCGACAACATCAGTCCGGAGGGTGAATTGCAGCAGGTCTCCTTTGGCACGGCCATGGGTAATGACCTGGATTTTTATCGGCGGATCAAGCTGACATCCATGCCCTATGGGCAGGCGATGGCGATGTTCTGCCTCACAGAGCTTCTGCGCAGCTACATCTGAGGCTGCGCGGTGCAAAAGGGACCAGCAGGGCTTTGGGAGGAGGAACCCAGGCTTTGCTGGAGTGGGACGAGTGTCACGGAGCGGGAGCCTTATCGGCGTCTCGGCACTTTGAGGAGGAGGAATCCATGACGACATTGACAAGAAGAAGCCTGCTGGGCACGATGGGTGCTGGCGCTGTTGCAAGCGTGCTGCCAACTATTCCGGCGCATGCCAATACATCCATACGCCACTATTGGTGGGGCAATCCTGAGCGCGACAAGCGCACCTTTGCGGTGATTGACGCCTTTCAGAAGAAAAATCCCGGTACCACAGTATCGGGTGAAACCATTGGCTGGGGTGATTACTGGACCAAGATGGCCACCCAGACGGCAGGTCGCAACATGGCCGATCTGGTGCAGATGGATTACCGCTTCCTGTTTGAATATGTGCGGCGCGGCGCGTTGAAGCCGCTGGACGAATATGTTGGCAAAAGCCTGATGCTGGCTGGCTTGGACCAAGGCCCGCTTGAGGGCGGTAAGGTGGATGGCAAGCTCTATGCCTTGAACATTGGCTCCAACAGTCAGGTCATGGTCCACAATACCCGCATCTTCAAAGAGGCAGGGATCGATGCTGACCTGATCAACTGGACATGGGATGATTTTGCCAAGGCGGCAACCAAGATTACGGCCCACACCAATGGTGCGGTGAAAGGCTCAGACGATCTGGCGCTGATGATTGAGACGTTTGAATCCTGGGCGCGCCAAAATGGTCGTGAGTTTTACGACAAAGACGGCAAAGTCACCGTGACCGCCGATGATGTTGGCAGTTACTGGCAATTCTGGGCCGACCTCCGCAAGGCAGGCGTGGTGCGCAACAAAGACCGCACACTCGTGCTGGATTTGCCCATTGCCGAATCCGGTATTGCCGTGGGTGATACGGCAATGTCGCATTTTTGGTCCAATCAGTTGGTGGGTATTCAGGCGGCTTCCAAGGATAAAATCGGTGCGGCCACGGTGCCGGGCAAGGCGGGTGGTAAGCCGGGGCAATATATCAAGCCATCGATGTTTATCTCTTTAAGCCGCGATGTGAAAGACGTCAAAACCGCCGTGGCCTATATGAATGACTGGATGAATGACCCGGAAATCACCGGCATTCTCGGGCTGGAGCGTGGTATTCCTGCCTCGCCGTTGGTGCGTAAAGCGCTGGAGCCGAAACTGACCGAGGTTGAGAAATTGTCGGTTGATTACTTCAACGCCATCCAGAGCAAGGTCGGGCCACTGCCTTTGCCAGCGCCTAAAGGTGCGGGAGAAGTGCGCGATTCCTTCATGCGCACCGGCTCGGAAGTGATTCTGGGCAAGGCGAAAGTCTCCGAGGCCGCCGCCCGGTTCATTGATGATGCGCAATCCATCGTTGAGCGCGCACTTTGATGTTGCTGTGAACGCCACGATTCCGGGCTGACGGTGTCGGCCCGGGCCCTCCTGTTCCGCCAAAAGGTATTGCCGATGAGACGTTTTATTGCCCGCAATGGGCCAGCCTATGCTTTTTTGCTGCCCTGGTTTTTAGGCTTTTTTCTGCTGGCGCTTGGGCCGATTCTGGCGTCGCTCTACCTCTCCTTTACCCGCTATGACATGGTGGGGGAGCCGCGCTGGGTCGGGTTTGGCAATTACGTCTATATGTTCACGCGGGATCGGCGGTTCTGGAAAGCATTGGAGGTCACATTTCACTATGTGACACTGGCGGTTCCGGCCCGCCTGATCATGGCTTTGGCCGTGGCTATGTTGCTGGATAAGGGCCTGCGCAGCATTGGTGCCTATCGGGCGATTTTCTATCTGCCGTCGCTGCTGGGCTCCTCCATTGCCATTGCCATTCTCTGGCGTCAGCTGTTTGATACCGAGGGGGTGATCAACCAGATTCTGGCCCGCTTTGGTCTGCATCTCTCCTCATGGATTACCGATCCAAACACCTCGCTTTACACGCTGGTGGTGTTGGCCATGTGGCAGTTTGGCTCGCCCATGCTGATCTTTCTGGCTGGATTGCGCAGTATACCGCGTGATCTCTACGAGGCCGCCGAGATTGATGGAACGCCACTATGGCGGCAATTTACCCGCATCACCCTGCCTTTGCTGGCTCCGGTTATCTTTTTCAATGTGGTGTTGCAAACCATTGAGGCGTTCAAGACTTTTTCCAGCGCCTTCATCATCTCCAATGGCACCGGGGCTCCGGCAGATAGCCTGCTGTTTTACACGGTCTATCTTTTCAACGAAGCCTTCAAGTTTTTCCGCATGGGCTATGCCTCGGCGTTGGCCTGGGTGCTGCTGATCATCATTGCCGTCTTCACTGCGGTTGCCTTCTTCACCTCGAAATATTGGGTGCATTATGAAAACGAACGCGACTGATCTGGAGCTTGCCATGCAGCTGGATGAGGCCGCAAAGGTGGCGCATGCGATGCGCCTGATCCGCGAAAAACGGGCGCGCAATGGCCGCATCCTCAAACATGTTTTTCTGATCATTGTTTCCTGCGTGATGCTTTACCCGCTGCTGTGGTTGCTGGCATCGTCGTTCAAACCGGAAAACGAGATTTTTCGCAATCTCTCACTTTGGCCCTCCGAATTCCGCTTTGACAATTACAGCAAGGGCTGGCACGCGCTGCCGCTGCCTTTCACGGTGTTTTACATCAACTCGGCCATTGTCACGGGCCTGTCGGTGATTGGCAATCTCCTGTCCTGCTCGTTTGCGGCCTATGCTTTTGCGCGTCTGCGGTTTACCGGGCGAAACTTTTTCTTCGGCCTGATGATGATGACCCTGATGATCCCCTATCATGTGGTGCTCATTCCCCAATATGTGCTGTTTTTGCAGTTGGGCTGGGTCGATACCTATCTGCCACTGGTAGTGCCGCGCTTCTTGGCGTCGGATGCGTTTTTCATCTTTTTGATGGTGCAATTCTTCCGGCAATTGCCACGGGAGCTGGATGAAGCGGCGATGATTGATGGCTGTTCGCCCTTCAAGATCTATTGGGCGATCATTTTACCACTCTCTTTGCCCGCCATGGGCACGGCGGCCATTTTCTCGCTGATCTGGGTGTGGGAGGATTTCCTCGCCCCGCTCATCTACCTCAATGACATCAAGAGCTACACCGTGCCGCTGGCACTGCGCCTGTTCCTCGATCAGGACAGCCAATCTGCCTATGGCCAGATGTTTGCGATGTCAGTGCTCTCCCTGGTTCCGGTCGTGATTTTCTTCGTCCTGTTCCAGAAAATGATTGTGCGTGGCATCGCCACCTCCGGAATGAAGTAAGGGCAACACACTATGGTTGGATTGACTCTCCGAAACGTCGGAAAACGCTATGGGGCGCTGAGCATTATCAAGGGGTTGAACCTTGATATTCACGATGGCGAATTTCTTGTGCTGGTTGGCCCTTCGGGCTGCGGCAAGTCCAC
>DNPN01000038.1:37611-56178 GCA_003501385.1 Rhizobium sp.
GGCTGCGGCAAGTCCACCTTGCTGCGGATGATTGCCGGGCTTGAGGATATTTCTGATGGCACTGTCTCGATTGGCAGCAAGGTGGTGAACGACCTGCCGGCCTCCAAGCGCGAACTGTCGATGGTGTTCCAGAGCTATGCGCTGTATCCGCATATGTCGGTGCGCAAAAACCTGGCCTTTGGCCTGCAAAATTTCAAGATGAGCAAGGCTGAGGTGGAGCGCCGGGTGGGCGATGCGGCGCGCATTTTGCAAATTGAACCATTGATGGATCGCAAACCCCGACAATTGTCGGGCGGGCAAAAACAGCGTGTTGCCATTGGCCGTGCCATTGTGCGCGAGCCGCAATTGTTTTTGTTCGATGAACCGTTGTCCAATCTCGATGCGGAATTGCGCGTGCAGATGCGAGCCGAGCTGGCCTCGCTCTACAACCGGCTTGGCACCACCATGATTTACGTCACCCACGATCAGGTGGAAGCCATGACCATGGCCAGCCGCATTGTGGTGTTACGCGGTGGCAAGATAGAGCAGGTCGGCACGCCGCAAGAGCTTTATACCAAGCCGCAAAATCTGTTTGTGGCGGGTTTTATTGGCTCGCCCAAAATCAACATGCTCAAAGCCACCGTGTTGCGCGAGGCATCCGATGTGCGGGTGTCTGTCGACGGTCTGGCGGATTTTACCATTCCCGATCTGCCGACATCTGATCGAGCGCTGACCTTGTGCGTGCGGCCCTCATCCTTGCGCATCGGCAACGGCGTTGTCCAAGGCATGGCGACGATCCAACTGGTGGAATATCTTGGGTCGGAGACGTTGTTGCATGTGGGGCTTTCCAGCGGGCAGGTGTTGCTGGTCAGCGATAGCGGCAAAACGGCTTACCGTGTCGGTGATGTCATTACCATCGGCTTTGATCCGGCCGATCTTCATTATTTTGACGCCTCCGGTGCACGCATCGAGCCAATCCTGAATGAGACAACCCCGAATGAAAGTGTAAGTCTGTGAAAATTGCCATTGTAGGATGCGGTTCGCGCCACAAGATGTTTCGCGATTCCGTTGTGGATGATTATGCCGACCGCCATGAGATTGTCGCGCTGTGCGACAGCAATCCGCATCGCTTGAGTGAAGCGGCAAAAGCCGCTTCCAAGCCCGGCACCAATGGCGTTCCAACCTATCTGGCCGGAGATTTCGGCCAGATGCTCGCGGAGCAAAAACCCGACACGGTGGTGGTGGCCACGCCCGATTTTCTCCATGCCGATTATATCGTGCGCGCCTTTGAAGCCGGGTGCGATGTGATCTGCGAAAAGCCGCTGACCATTGATCTGTCCCGGCTGAAAATGATTGTGGATGCGCAAAGCCGCACCGGGCGTCAGGTGAAAGTCACCTTCAACTATCGCTATTCACCTGCACGGACACAGATCAAGGAGCTGATCTCTTCCGGTGTGATTGGCGAGGTGACGGCGGTGGACTTTCACTGGCATCTCGACCGGGTGCATGGGGCCGATTATTTCCGTCGCTGGCATCGCCAGAAGGAAAATTCCGGTGGCTTGCTGGTGCATAAATCCACTCACCATTTTGACCTGCTCAACTGGTGGCTGGGCACGGTTCCCACGGAGGTGCTGGCCTCTGGCCGCCGCGCCTTCTATCGGCCAGAAACGGCCAAGGCGCTTGGGCTTGAGGGCCGGGGAGCGCGCTGTCATCTCTGTCCGGTGGCGGAGAAATGCGATTTTGAGCTGGATTTGTCTTCGGATGAGAGCCTGAAAGCGCTTTATCTCGATGCTGAAGGCGAGGATGGTTATTTTCGGGATCTGTGTGTGTTTGATCAAGACATCGGCATTGAAGACACGATGCAGGCCCATATCCGCTACAAATCCGGCACCACGGCCAATTATACGCTCACGGCGTATTCGCCGTGGGAGGGGTTGGAGATCAAGTTTCAAGGCACCAAGGGCGACATCACCCACCGCCATGTGGAAGTGCATGGCGTGTTTGGTGGCGAGCGTGCCCACGCCAATGAGGATGCGGTGAGCACAGAGCTGCATCTGGCCGGTGAAGTCCCGCGCATGCTGGATGTGCCCAGAGCCAAGGGACATCACGGCGGCGCGGACCCGGTGATGCTGGGCTATATTTTTGCGCCCGATACCATGGAACCGGACCGTTATGGCCGGGCTTCCGATCACATTGCCGGGGCATGGTCGATCCTCACCGGCATTGCCGCCAACGCTTCGATTGAAACCGGCTCAATGGTGAATATTCAATCCATGCTGCGAGCACGCGGCATTACATTATAATGGTAGGGTAAAATGACATCTCATTTACGATTTGGCGTGATCGGGGTTGATCACAATCATGTCTATGGCATGGTCAATGGCCTGCTGGCCGTTGGCGCAGAGCTTGTAGGCTGGGCAACAGGCGCGGACACGCCCGCGAATGTTCGAAAAATATTTTCAGAAAGCTACGGTAATCTTGCTGAAGTCCCTGCCCAGGCCCTGTTGGATGATGACCGCATTTCGTTGATCATCTCCTCCGGGATCAATAGCGAGCGGGCGGATGTGGCCATCTCCGCCATGCGCCATGGTAAGGATGTGCTGGTGGACAAGCCCGGTTGCACCACGATTGGGCAATTGGAGCACATCAAACAGACGGTTAGCGAGACCGGACGACGCTGGACCATTTGCTTCTCCGAACGCCTCACCGTTGAGAGCACAACGGTTGCGGATCGCCTGATTGCCGAGGGGCGGATTGGCAAAGTGGTGCAGACGGTTGGGCTTGGCCCGCATCGGCGCAATGCTCATCTGCGACCTGCATGGTTTTGGGATCGGGAGGCCACGGGCGGCATTCTCAATGACATTTGCGCCCATCAGTTTGATCAGTTTCTGCATTTCACCGGCTCCACCGAGGCACGGGTGGTTTCGGCCCATATTGGCAATGTTGCCAATGCCGATCGCCCGGATTTTCAGGATTTTGGCGAGGTGCTGCTCGAGGGCAATGGTGGACGCGGCTATGCCCGTGTGGATTGGCTGACCCCGGACGGCCTGCCAACATGGGGAGATGGACGCATCACCATTCTCGGCACCGACGGCTATATCGAAATGCGAAAATACATCGATATTGCCGGACAGCCGGGTGAGGATCACGTGTTCCTCGTCGATAAGGCCGGGGTCGAGCACATCAACGCCAAAGGGGCAGGTCTGCCGTTTTTTGGCAAATTGCTGCACGACATCAAAGAGGGGAGCGAAACGGCCATGCGGCAAGCGCATGCGTTTTTGGCAACAGAACTATCGCTACAGGCCCAGATTAAAGCGGAAGAGGACATGCAGAAATGAGCAAGCGTATTCGTGTTGCTGTGTTGGGGGCGGGCATCGGGCAGGCTCATCTTTCGGGCTATGCTGAGGTAAGCGATCTGTTCGAGGTTGTTTACGTCTGCGATCTCAATCTGGACAAAGCCAAAGCCGGCGCTGCCCTGGCACCCGACAGCCTAGCCGTCACGGACATCCAGCAAGTCTTGAATGATGCCTCCATTGATGTCGTGGATGTTTGCCTTCCGCCCCATTTGCATGCACCCATCACCATTGCCGCGCTGGAGGCAGGCAAGCATGTCATTGGAGAAAAACCCATTGCCGGTTCGCTGCATGATGTGGACCGGATTGCCGCGGCAGCCGTCAAGGCTGGACGGCAGGTGTTTCCGATTTTCCAATATCGCTATGGCGCAGGCTATCGCGCAGCACACGAGTTGAAACAGCGGGGGATGTTGGGCAAGCCTTACGTTTTTGCCCTCGAAACCCATTGGCAACGAGGTGCCGATTACTATGCGGAGCGTTGGCGCGGCAGTTGGAAGGGTGAGTTGGGCGGTGCCATTGTCAGTCATGCCATCCATGCCCATAACCTGATCACCCTTCTGGCTGGGGACATCACTGATGTTGCTGCCTTTCTCGATACGCGGGTCAATCCGATCGAGACAGAAGATTGCGTGGCCATCAGCATGCGCACGGTTGAGGGAGCTCTTGTCACCTCGTCCATAACCTTAGGCGCTGCTGGTAGCCAATCGCGTTTCCGTGCCTGCTTTGAGCACGTGACCCTGACATCCGCCATCGAGCCTTATCATGTTGGCGCAGGTCCGTGGAAATTTGAGGCGACCGATCCGAACCGGCAGGCAGAGTTTGACGCCGTTTTGGCCGCAGTGCCACCGGTTCTGGAGCGTTTTGCTGGGCAGTTTAGCGATATTTATGCCCATCTGGCGGGCCAACCGGATCTGTATCGGCCAGATTTTGCCGAAAGTCGGCATTCGATTGAAGTGATCACAGCGCTTTATGACTCGGCCCAAAACGGGCGGGTCGTGCATCTGCCTTTGGCAGAGGATCACCCGCTTAAAAACGGATGGCAAAAATAGCACGGCTCAACGCCGCGCGCCGCTGAGCTGAATCAGGGTCTTGTAAGTTTAATCTGATAGAGTGTGGAGAGCCTCACATTGAGGCTCTCCACTTTCTGATAGACGGGCTGTTATTATGGAATTGGATCGAACTTCAATTCGCTCAGTTTCACAACCTTGTCAGTGCGGGTCATTTTATATTCGGTATCCGGGCCAAGCCATTTGTTCCAGATCTTGTTGATTTCGCCATCGGCATCAAGCGCGCGCAGCGTATCGTTGATCTTGGCGGTGAGGGCTGGCTCGTCTTTTTTCATGCCAACGCCAATGGGCTGATAGAGCATCGGATCATCAATCATCCGCATCTTCTTGCCCTTGGTCTGGGACTCGTTGACGAACTTGGTGGTGGTCATGGTGTTGGCCACCATGCCTTCTGCCTTGCCCTGCTGAACGGCGAGATAGGCCGATGCCGTATCCTGGAAGGTCAATGGGTCCGACTTGTTGAGCTTGATTGACATTTCAGACGTGGACCCCTTGGTGGAGGCCAAGCGCTTGCCGGTGAAATCGGCCTTGGTCTTGCCGGCAGAATCGGCAGGAACAATCAGCATTTCCTTGGCAAGATAGTAAGGGTCGCTGAATTGAATCTGTTCTGCGCGGCTCAGAGTGTAGGCGAGATTGGCAACGGTGATGTCAACGCGGCCAAGCTTGACTTCCGGCACGCGGGCTTCCACCGATACCGGCTTGATTTCGGCCTTCACGCCCAGTTTTGCAGCAATGGCGTTGCACAGATCAACGTCAAAGCCAGCCATTTCGCGGGTCTTGGGGTCTGGAGAGGCAAAGGGTGGAACATCCGCGAAGGTGGCGCAACGCAGGGTCTTGGCGGCCATGATATCGGCCAGCTGATCGGCGCTGGCTGGCGCTGCAATGGCAGTAGTGGCGGCAAGCGCCAAGCTAATCGTGATGCATTTCATGTTCATTGCTGTTCTCCTTGGTTATTATTGTGATGTGAGCGGTGGTTTGGTCCTTTTTGCCCGTTTCTGAAATTGAGCCTTAATGGCGCAGTTCCGAGAGAAAACGCTGGGCGCGGGGATGGGTGGGATTGGTGAAGAAGATTTCCGGCGGGGCCATTTCCAGAATTTGCCCTGCATCGATGAACCAGATGTGGTCAGCCACATCGCGGGCAAAGCCCATTTCATGGGTCACGCACATCATGGTCATGCCATCGGCGGCAAGGCTTTTCATAACAGCCAGCACTTCGCCAACCATTTCCGGGTCCAGCGCGCTGGTTGGCTCATCAAACAGCATCACTGGCGGCTCCATAGCAAGGGCGCGGGCAATGGCCACACGCTGCTGCTGACCACCCGACAATTGCGCTGGATAGGCATTGGCCTTATCGGCAAGGCCAACCCGGTCAAGCAGCCGAATGGCCTTATCATGGGCCACATCCGGGGCCACGCCTTTGACCCGGACGGGCGACATGGAAACATTATCGACAACAGACAGATGCGGAAACAGGTTAAAGCTCTGGAACACAAAGCCAATCTGGCTACGCAAAGCATTGAGCTGCTTTGTGCGCATCGGCACATGCACTTCCTGACCCTCAAAAGAAATCGAGCCGCTGCTGATTTCCTCAAGGCGATTGATGGTGCGGATCAGGGTTGATTTGCCTGAACCGGAAGGGCCGCAGATGACCACAACCTCGCCTCGGTTGACATGAGCATCAACGCCTTTCAGCACTTCGTAATTGCCATAGCTCTTGCGAACCTTGGACAGCGTGATGGTTTGCTGCTTTTCGATGGCTGGCTTGGATAAGGGCATGGCTTCTACTCCGAGACAAGTTGGGGCGTGATGCTGGGGGCGTCCTCACCTTTGCCAGACAGACCGGCGCGGCGGCGGGATATGCTGCCCTCCAACCGTTTGGCGGCATGGGTGAGGCTCCAGCAAATCACGTAATAGATCAGGGCAAGGATCAGGTAGACCTGAAACGGCTGGGTTAGCAGGTCATTGTTGACCTGATTGGCGGCAAAGGTCAGGTCCGGCACATTGATAACAGACCCCAGTGTCGTGTCCTTAATGGTCGAGACGAAGGTGGACAGGATGCTGGGAATGACGTTGTAGAGAGCCTGCGGTAAAACCACGTAGCGCATGGCGCTGGGATAGCTGTGCCCAAGGGCCTTGGCCGCTTCCATCTGTCCATGGCCCAGCGCAACAATACCGCTTCGCACAACTTCACTGAGAAAGCAGCTTTGGTAAACCACCAGCGTGGTGAGCATGGTGACGAAGCTTGGCACATCGGCACCCGTCAGCAGCGGCACCAGAAAATAGCACCACAAAATCAGCATCAGCAACGGCACGCCGCGGGTGACATAGACGAGAAAGGTGACCGGCCAGCGCAGCGTGCGCCATTTGGACATGCGCGCGAGGGCCAAGAGAATACTGAGTGGAAAGGCCAAAGCGATGCTGAAAACCGACAGGATGAGCGTATTGGCAAGGCCACCGAGCGGGCCATTGGGATATTGGCCGATCAACAACAGTAACCAATAATCCTGCACAATCTTGATGATGTCATGGATCATGAGCGGATACCCCTTGCATGATCAACGCGCCATGACAGATACGCGCCCCCTGCCATGATCAGCAGAGAAAAGAACAGATACAGCACCGTGCCAATCAGATAGCTCTCAAAGGTTCTGAAGGTGACGTTTTCAATTTCCTTCACCGCATGGGTAAGTTCAGACGCACCAACAACAATCGCAAGACTGCTGTTTTTAAACAGCGAAACCGTATGATTGATCAGCGGCGGCAGCGCGTTGCGCACCCCTTGCGGGATCATCACATAGCGCATGGCCGAGATGTAGCCGTGGCCCAAGGCACGAGCGGCTTCCATCTGTCCGGGGCTGATCGAGCGCAGGCCGGAGCGCAGGTCTTCGCTGAAGTAAGCCGCCTGACACAGACCAAGTCCGATGACCGCAAAGATGGTTTCGGCATTGTGATTGACAAGCCAGCTCGCAATGCCACTGGGCATCAGGGTGAAAATGCCAAAATACCACAATACAAGCTGCACGAGTGTTGGCACATTGCGGTGATAGGAAACATAGGCCGTCACAATGGCATTGCCGATGCCGCCGGGCGAAAACCGCAGCGCCAGCAGCAAAACCGCAAGTGTCATCGCCAGCAGCCATGAGCCAATGGCGATAATGAAGGTCATCTCGATGCCGTGCAGCAGCATGGAGACATAGTCTGGATTGCCGAGAATTGCTGAGAGATCGAACCCCTTCAAGGCTTCCGCTCCTCCGGCTTGGCCGTCTGCAAGCCGCCCATCACCTGAAGGGTGGGGGTGATTTCCATATGACCGATGTTGACGGCAATCGGGGCCGCAATGGCAAAGGCAATAGCATCGGCAATGTCGGACGCCTGCGGCAATTCAAAACCATCAATAAAGCGCTCGCGCACCGATGGATCATCGCCATGGACATGGCTGAAAATGTCGGTTGCGACGCGACCGGGGCAGATTTCCGTCACGCGCACGCGCTTGCCAAAGGCATCAATGCGCAATTGGTTAGACAGCATGCTGACACCGGCCTTGGTGGCATGATAGGACGAGTTTCCGCCAAAATTATACTGTGCCGCGATGGATGAGATGTTGATGACGTGACCACGATCGCGCGCCACCATCCCCGGCACCACCATGCGGCACAGGTGCAGCACGGCGCGTAAGTTCACATCGACCAACAGATCAATATCGCCATCTTCAGCTTCGAGGAACTTTTTCGGACGATCCACGCCCGCATTGTTGACGAGAATATCAAACGGTATTTTCGAGGTCAGTTCAGAGAGTGCAGCACGGTCAGTTACGTCAATCACATGAGCAATACAGCCGGTTTTGTCTGCGAGCTGCTTTAAAAGGTCGCCGCTTCTGGCAACTGCATGTACCTCAATATTCTCGGCGCACAGTCGCTCAACGATAGCCGCCCCGATACCAGAGGATGCACCTGTCACCAGCGCAGTTTTGTAATCCGAAAATGGCATCTGAAGTCCTCGTTTGTTTTTGAAAGACTAGCGAAGCTTTAGCCTCAGCGATAATGCCAATTATATGTGGAGTGATAAGCCTATCTTATGAACGAGATGGAGCATGCCTAAATTCTAGTCGCGATGATTATCGCTTTAGCAAAGAATGTGTTTGGGAGCGCTTTTCACCATTTACGGCCCTGTTTCTCCTGCATAATGTAACTTACTCCTCACCTACCCACATGAAAATCGAGTTTATCGAATATGGATATCAGGCGCTTCAAGTCGTTCATCGTGATTGTGGATACAGGCAGCATCACCCGCGCTGCTGATATTCTGCATATCGCCCAGCCCGCCTTGAGCCAACAGCTTGCTTCACTGGAAGAGCATTTTGGCACAAAGCTTTTGTTGCGCAGCCAGCAAGGCGTGGTGATGACCGATGCGGGCGCGCAAGTCTATCGTCATGCGCAGATGATTCTGCGGCAAATGGATCAGGCTCACGCCGATGTGCTGGCCGCTGGCAAGCATCTGGCAGGCCGCGTCTCCGTGGGCCTGGCTCCGTTTAGCAGTGCGGCAACGCTGTCGTTTGAGCTGTTGGCGGAAACACGCAGGCTTTATCCGGGCATTGTGCTGCATCTGACCGAAAGTGTGGGGCAGGCCTATAGCCAGATGTTGATGAACAACAAGCTGGAAATCGCCCTCATCCATGGCACGGGGCCAATGAAGGGTGTTCACTTCGATCCGCTGCTGCGTGAAGATTTCTTTCTGGTGGCCCATGAAGATTTTGGCATTGAGGCCGATGACAAGCCGCTCTCGGTCGCCAATCTGGAAGAACTGCCTTTTCTGCTGCCGCCGCCCTATAATTTCGTCCGCCGGGCCGTAGACATGGCCTTTGCCCGCAGCCGCACCAAGCTGAACGTGATTGGCGAGGTTGAGGTTATTCGCACCCTAACGAGGGCGGTGAGTGGCGGGGTGGGAGCAACCATCATGCCCAAGGCGGTGGCCGATCGCATCACAGCAGAGGCCAGCAGCCAGATCATCTGCCGCACCCTGTCGCCGCAGATTGAAGAAACGTTGTCTCTCTGCGTGTCGGAACACGCGCAATTGTCAGATTCCGCCGTGGCCGTACGAGATATTTTGCTGCGATTGACGCGGCAGTTGAAGGTATAAAGCCGCTTATTCGTGCCATGCATCCTTTGGGATGCATGGCACGATCGTCTCTAAGTGATATAGATTACTTCATATCCTTGCAGAATTGCGCAATTCGGTCACAACCCGTTGTGAGGCGTTCCATGCTGGTGGCATAGGAAATGCGGAAGAAAGGACTCATGCCATAAGCTGCACCTTGAACGGTGGCAACATGCTGCTCATCAATCAGGGCCGAGACGAAATCGGTGTCGTTTTCAATCTTGCGGCCACCCTTGGTGGTTTTACCGATCAGGCCCGCGATGCTGGGGAAGATATAAAACGCACCTTCAGGCTTATGGGCGCGCAGACCATCAATCTCGGCAAGGCGTGACAGCACATAGTCACGACGGGTCTTGTAGATATTGGCGCGTTCCTTCAACAGATCCTGTGGACCATCCAGAACAGCCATAGCGGCGGCCTGGGTGATAGTGGATGTACCGCCAGAGTTCTGGCCGTTGACATTGCTGATGACCTTGATCAAATCCTTTGGGCCACCGCAATAGCCAAGCCGCCAGCCAGTCATGGCATAGGCCTTTGAGGCACCGTTCACGGTCAGCACGCGGTCATAGAGGCGGGGTTCAACTTCTGCGATGGTGCAGAATTCAAAGCCATCGTAGATCAGGTGTTCATAGATGTCGTCGGTCATGATCCAGACATCGGGATGGCGCAGCATCACTTCCGCAATCGCAGCCATATCCTTGCGCGAGCAGGCGGCACCGGTGGGATTGTTGGGGAAGTTCAAGAACAGCCACTTTGTCTTTGGCGTGATCGCTGCCTCAAGGTCTTCAGCGCGCAGCTTGAAACCGTTTTGCTGTGGGCATTCCACCGGAACAGGCACACCGCCCGCAAAACGCACGATATCGGCATAGCTGATCCAGGATGGAGTGGGGATCACCACTTCATCGCCGGGATTGCAGGTGGCCATCACCGCATTGAAAATCACCTGCTTGCCGCCGCCAGCGACGACAATCTGGCTTGGGTCATACACCAATCCGTTCTCGCGCTTGAATTTGCGGGAAATCGCCGCGCGCAAGGCAGCGGTGCCATCCAGCGGCGGATATTTGGTGTCGCCAGCCAGCGCAGCCGCGTGCGCAGCTTCAATGGCGTGGGCGGGGGTGGCAAAATCCGGCTCGCCGGATGAGAGGGATACAACGTCAATGCCTTTTGCTGCAAGTTCGCGGGCACGCTGCGTCATGGCTGCGGAAGCGGAAACCGCGACATTCTTGAGACGGTCGGCAATCATGGGCATGGTCAGTGGCTTTCGAAGGTTTGTGTTGAAGGTTTCAAAATCGGTGGATATCAGGCGATCACGTCGCGGGCAGGCGCAAGGGCGGCACCCGTGGCTTCAATTTCACTGCGCACAATCTTGGCCAATTCCAGCGATCCGGGCGTATCGCTGTGGACGAGAATGGAGCGGGCGGGCATGGCAATGGTTTGGCCATCGATGGTGGTGACGGTTGCGGTTTCAAGGAATTGTTTGACGCGGGCGCGCACTGCCATTTCTTCCTTGATAACGGAATTGGCAATGCTGCGCGGCACAAGTGCGCCTTCTGCATCATAGGCGCGGTCGGCCAGAAACAGCGTCAGTGTCTTTAATCCACAGCGCAGGGCCGAGCGTTCAATCTCCGAGCCAGACATGCAAAACACAATAATCTCAGGGGCCACGGTTTTCACCGCCGTCAGCACCAGATCGCACAGCGCCGGGTCGTGATTAACCCGATTGCCCATGGCGGCATGGAAGCTGATGTGATCAACGGTCAGCCCTTCGCTGGCGGCAATCGCGCTCAAGGCTCCCAACTGGTAGAGAACCTGTGCGCGAAGTTCTTCTGCTGACACCGGCATATCGCGCCGCCCAAAACCAAGCCGGTCGGGAAAGCCGGGATGGGCCCCAATGCCAACGCCACGGGCCTTGGCCAGCCGCACCATGCGCAGCATCATCTCCGGGTCACCAGCATGGAAACCACAGGCGATATTGGCAGAGGATACAACATCCATCAGGGCTTCATCGTCACACAGGCGGTAAGGACCAAAGCCTTCGCCCATATCGGAATTGAGATCAATTTTCATATCTGTCCCCAAATCTAGCGCTTGGCCATGGTGGCGAGAGCGTCGGTCAACAGCGGCACCGTGTGGCGGATATCGGCCAGATAGGCCGCCATCGCCTGTTCTGCTGCTTTCGCCTCCGCCAAGCTGGACTGCACAAAACGGATGCGGCTGCCAATGCGGGCTTGGCCCAGACGCCAGAGATCAATATCAATCACACCAGCGATTTTGGGATAGCCGCCTGCGGTATTCGCGTCGCTCATCTGAATGATTGGCTCGCCTGCGGGCGGCACCTGCACCACGCCTGTGACCACGCCATGGGAGCGCATTTCAACATGATCCTTGAGCTTCACCGGGTTGCCAGACAGGCGATAGCCTGTGCGGTCGCTTTGGGAGGAGATTTTCCAATCCTGTGCCCAGAACCGCATTGATTCTTCGCCAAACCAGTCATGCTCGCCCGCAGGCAGGGCGCGGATGGGCAAAATGCCACTCTCAACCGCTGGAAAATGATCCTGCAACGCCACCTCTGGCGGCACGACCCCAAAACCGGATGCGGGGATGAGAGCAGCTTGCGCCTCACCAATCGCTAGCCGATCACCAACGGCCAAAAACCGCCCCTGATAACCGCCAAAAGCTCCACGCAACGAGGTGCTGCGAGACCCCATCACCAACGGCACATCGATGCCGCCGGAAAAGCACAGGTAGGCCCGCGCCGCTTTGGTGGGTGTTTTCAGCTCTAGTTCTTGACCTGCCAAAACCGGAAGCGCCCACCATGGCGGCATGGCTTTGCCATCCACTGTGGCCGCGCAATCGGCCCCGGTTATGGCTATGAAACCGTCTTTCTCAAACCGCAGTCGAAAGGGGAAGGTTTGAATTTCCAGGCCCGCCGCCCCTTCTTCATTACCCAGCATCAGATTGCCGATTTTCAATGCAACCGGGTCCATCGCGCCGCAGGTGGTGACGCCAATATTGCGAAACCCAAAACGGCCAAGATCCTGCACGGTGTTGAGGGGGCCGGTGGTGAGAACCTCGATCATAGCTCGATCCTCTCGGCAATAAAGCGCACCGTGTCGCCGGGGGCGAGCAAGGCCGGAGATGCTGCCATGGGATCAAACATCGGCATTTCGGCAAAACCGATGGAGTTCCAGCCATTCGGACCGGTCAATACGGCAACGCCGGTTTGCATGCCGCCAATGGTGAGGCAACCACGGGCCATTTTCAACGATGGCACGGTTTTGCGTGGCATGTGAATGCGCGGGTCGAGACCGTGCAAATAGCCAAAGCCCGGAGCAGACCCGAGCGCAAACACGGTGTACGTGCCAGCCGCGTGAATTTTGACAATATCGCGATCTGACAGGCCAGAAAGATCACAAAGCGCGGGAAGATCGGTGGCATGGTCTCCGCCATAGGTCACGGGGATTTCAACGGTTTTTCCGGTTAAATCCATGCCTTGTGCCGCGTTCCACGCTTCCAGCAGGCGATGCTTGATGGACTCGTGATCCTCAGGTGTGTGATGCAGCACCAGCAGCAGATTGGTCATGCCCGGCACGATTTCCTGCACATCTGGCCAATCCTGAACCATGGCGGACAAGGCCCAGATACGCCGCTGCGAGGCCAGATCAAACGGGCCGGGGGCATCCACCACAAAGGCCTTGGTGCCAATAACAGAGATTTTCGGCATATCGGCTGCGGAGGACGCAATCACTGCGGGGTGTTTCAGGGTTTTCATATCCATTGTCGCCATCAGTGTTGCTCGACCAAAAACAGAGGGTCACCATAGCCAACGAGGGTGCCGCTTTTGACCAAGGCTTCGCCAAGAATGCCGTCTTGCGGGGCTGTCACGTTCAGCAGCAACGGGCCAATTTTGATAAAGCCGACCGTGTCTCCTGCCTTTATCACGGCCGCCTCTTTTGCCACGTCATCGGCATGGGCTGGATGGTGGGCCAGAAAATGACCAACACAGGGGGCCTTAACAGTCATAGAGGACGCAGGTTTTTGCTTATCCCGCGTCTGGCGTGAAATTTGGGCTGCCCCTCCCGCCATCACGATTTTGATCTGCTGATCATCACGCTCAATGGCGATGGCGCTGACGCCAGCCTGCTCCAGCCATGATGTGAGCGTTGCGATCACATCCCGACTGGTGAAATCCACGGAGGATGGTGATTGGGAACGAGGGCGTATTGTCATGCTGCGCTCCGCTTGCTCAACCACTTTTCAAGATGGTGGATATCGGCCCCACCCGCACAGAAGCCCGCATCTTCAAAAATCGCCTTATGCAGGGCGATATTGGTGGTGATCCCGTCGATCTTGAGTGCGTCCAGAGCGGTTCGCATGCGCGCAATGGCCTCGTCACGGGTTGGGGCATGCACAATCAGCTTGGCAATCAGCGAGTCATAATGGGCGGGCACGGTATAGCCTTCCACAACATGGGTATCGACCCGCACGCCCTCGCCGGAGGGAAGTTGCAATGCGGTGATCTTGCCCGGTGATCCGGCAAAGGTGTACGGGTCTTCGGCATTGATCCGGCATTCAAACGAATGGCCGTTGGTGTGAATATCCGCTTGGGTGAGCAGAAGCGGCATGCCCAATGACACGCGCAATTGCTCGCGGACAATATCCAGCCCGCTGGTCATTTCGGTCACGGGATGCTCCACCTGAAGGCGGGTGTTCATTTCAATGAAATAGAATTCACCATTCTCATAGAGAAACTCAAATGTGCCGACGCCGCGATAGCCAATCCGCTGGCAGGCCGCCACGCAACGCGCGCCCACAGTTGCGGCAATATTGGCGGGAATACCGGGTGAGGGCGCTTCTTCCACCACTTTCTGGTGGCGGCGTTGCATCGAGCAATCGCGGTGGCCGAGCCAGACGGCATTGCCGAAATTGTCGCACAGCACCTGAATTTCCACATGCCGTGGCTTTTCCAGAAATTTTTCCATGTAAAGCTCGGGATTGCCAAAGGCCCGTCGTGCTTCCTCACGGGTGACGGAAACCGCATCACCAAGGGTCGTCGCATCGCGCACAATGCGCATGCCACGCCCACCACCACCGCCTGCGGCCTTGATAATCACCGGATAGCCAATCTTGGCGGCGATCGAAGCAATTTCCGCCATGTCTTCGCCCAGCGCCGTGTCTGGTCCGGGCACGCACGGCACGCCCGCTTCGATCATTGCCCGTTTGGCAGCGATTTTATCGCCCATAATGCGAATGGCAGAGGCTGGTGGGCCAATGAAGGTCAGGCCAGCGTGCTCCACAGCCTCGGCAAAATCGGCGTTTTCAGACAAAAAGCCATAGCCCGGATGCACAGCACCCGCACCAGATGCCCGCATGGCTAGAAGAATTGCGGATTGATTGAGATAGCTGCGACCCGGCGCAGAAGGGCCGATACAGATAAACTCATCCCCGGTTGCGCCATAGGGCGCTTCGCGGTCGGCCTCGGAGCATATCATCACGGTACGCAGGCCAAGGTCCCTGCAGGCGCGCTGAATGCGCAGGGCAATCTCGCCGCGATTGGCAATCAGAACCGTATCAAAGGGGCGTTTCGTGTCAGATGTCATCCGGCAATCTCCAGCACGGGCTGCCCGGCATCCACCTCTTGACCGTCATCAACAAGGATGCGAACAACCTTTCCTGCGCGCTCCGCTGTGATGGCGTTGAACACTTTCATAGCTTCAACGATGAACAGGCTTTGGCCCACATCCACTGAATCGCCAACCGAAACAAAGGGGTTGGCTCCGGGATTGGGAGCGCGGTGAAAGATGCCAAACACGGGCGCAGACACCGTATCGGCGCCTCCACTGGCGGACGGCTTTGGTGTCTCTGCTACGCTGTCTTTTTGGCCGATTGCGATGGCATCCTGCGCCTGCGCGTAATGGGAGATGCGAACCGTCGTGTCGTTTTCGGTGACGCTCAACTCCGAAATGCGGGATTGACCAACAAAGTCTATGAGCGTTTTGATCTTATCGAGATCCATTCAAACCACCGGCTGTGATAGTGTCATCTTGCCGTCTTTGGGATCGCAGCATTGCTTTTCAGCAGGGATGATCCGTCAAGACGTTTAAAAACAGCTAGCACGACCCTTCTTGTGATGGGGGCAAACAAAGTTTGAATGATGCTCATCCGATGATAGAAATCGGCAAGTCTTTTTCAGGCAAGACAGGTCCAATGACCCTCCGTACCAAGGCGTTTGATCACCTCCATCAAAATGTTTCGCACCTCCAAAACCGCTTTGGTGGGCGGATGATTGACGGGCATGTCCAGTACAAGGCGTCGAAACAGCTCTGGTGCGCTTAAGGGAATCACCGATAATTGCCCCTGCTGATGATCAGCATAGACCGCCCCGCGCCCAAGAATGGTCAAGCCCAGCCCTGCGCGTATGGCGGCTTTGGTGCTCGCCACGCCCTCCATCACCCGGACAATGTTGATTTTCTGGCCCAGGATCAGTGCTTGTTTTTCCAATAGAATCCGAATGCCGTGTCGCTGCGTGGGCATAATCAATGGCCGGCTCAAAGCCTCGCGCACCGGTAAATCCCCGCTCCGGTCGCCAAAGGCATGCAGGGGACCGACTGCGTAGAGACGTTCATCAAACAAGGGTACCGCTGTTGGCTTGGCCACATCCAGAAGGTTCACGGCCAGATCATGCACACGGGTATCGGTTGCCGCACGGAGGGTCTGGCTATCGCCTTCGCTAATCATGAGCCGGATTCGAGGAAAGCGACGATCACACGCTTCCAGCACCGGGATTGACAGAATGGGCGAGAGCGAACTGAGAATGCCGAGAGACACATCCCCGCTTGGGTATTTCGCCTGTTCGCGCGTGGCCGTTTCGGCTTGCTCAACCGCTCTTAAAATCGCTTGGGCATGCACAAGCAGCGTCTGCCCGGCTTCCGTGACAATGACACCGCGCGATGTGCGGTTGAGCAATTGCAGCCCCAATTGCTCCTCCAATGCCCTCACATGCAGGCTGAGCGCGGGTTGGGCAACACCCAACTCGCTGGCGGCGCGGGTGAAGGAACCCAACTCAGCGATCCGCGCGAAATAGCGCATCTTCATCAAATCCAACACGATCATCGCCTTCAGATATACAATTTTTGTATAGTAAATATCACCAATATATATTTGTTGCCATAGCGCAAGCCTCTTAAGACTCTCTGTATTCAAGCACGGCAAGGCTTTGTCTTTGCCGTCTCACCACCATCGACCCCCGTGTTTTGAGGCTGAAATGATCCACATTAAGAAAATTCCGGAGCGCCCAAGCCAGGAAGAGATTGACGCGATTGCGAAATTCTCGCCTGCCACGTTGCACGAAGCGCAGGGGCGTCGCGGTGCGCTGTCCTCGCGTATCAAACCTGTTGATTATCGCATGAAGCTGTGTGGCCCCGCGTTTACGGTGAAATCGGCTCCGCGTGATAACATCATGCTGCAACTCGCGATCAACTATGCGAAGCCCGGCGATATTATCGTGGTCTCCGGTGGTGAATATGAAGAAGCAGGCTCGTTTGGCGATGTGCTGGCCAATGCTTGTGTTGCCAAGGGCATCGGCGGTCTCGTGACCGATACCGGCGTGCGCGACACCTTGCAGCTGCGTGACCTTGGTTTCCCGGTGTTTTCGCTCAGTGTTTGCATTAAGGGAACCGTGAAAGAAACCTTGACGGCAGTGAATGACCCAATCGTCATTGGTGGCGAGCTGGTCTATCCCGGTGACATCATTGTTGGTGACGCTGACGGCGTGGTGGTTGTGCGCCGCCAGGAGGCGAAGGATGTTGCCGCTCTGTCGCAGGCGCGCGAAGATGCTGAGGCGGGCTATATTGCTGCCTACAAGGCAGGAAAGTCCGTTATTGAGGTTAGCAATCTTGAGCCAGTGCTGAAGGCCAAAGGCTTTGTGGTTGAAGAATAAGCTTTGAGCTAGAGCATCGCGCCGAAAATTGGAATCGGAACGATGCTCTAGATTTTTGTTTTCGCATCGGATTTTTCCGAAAACCGGTTCCCACTTTTCCCTGACAAACTCTAAAACACTGTGCCCGCCGCCTTTTTTGGCGGCGGGCATTTTTGGGAATGCTGACCGGGCAAATGTCTCGCCATCGGTCGGCAGCTTTTCAATTGCTCTTACACCACTTGATCGTGCGAGGGCTTTTCCCAAAGGTTGATGCCACCTTCTACGGCGTAGCGGTCAATTTCGGCCAGCTCTTCGGCTGTGAAGGAGAGGTTTTTCAACGCATCAACATTTTCCTGAACCTGCCGGGCAGAACTGGCTCCAATCAGGGCAGAGGTCACGCGCGGATCGCGCAAGACCCATGCAATCGCCAACTGCGCCAGCGATTGGCCACGGCGGGCGGCAATCTCATTCAGGGCGCGGGCGCGCACAATGTTTTCTTCCTTCAAATGCTCTGGCCGCAGGAAATCCCCGCCGGGGCGGTTGACGCGGGCATCTTCTGGAATGCCGTTGAGGTATTTGTTGGTCAGCAAGCCTTGCGCCAGTGGCGTGAAGGCAATGATGCCTGCGCCAACCTCATCAGCGGCATCAATCAGGTCTTTTTCGATCCAGCGGTTGAAGAGGTTATAGGCGGGCTGATTGATCAACAGTGGAACCTGCCGTTCTTTCAACAGGGCTGCAGTCTCGCGGGTTTTGGTGCCAGAATAGGATGAAATGCCCACATACAGCGCCTTACCCTGCCGCACGGCTTGCGCCAGTGCATCTGCCGTTTCTTCCAACGGCGTTTCGGCGTCATAACGGTGCGAATAGAAGATATCGACATAATCCACACCCAGCCGTGTCAGGCTCTGATCAAGGCTGGAGAGCAGCGCCTTTTTCGAGCCGCCGCCTCGACCATAAGGACCCGGCCACATATCCCAACCTGCTTTGGTGGAAATGATCAACTCATCGCGCAGACCCGCAAAATCTTCGCGCAGGATGCGGCCAAAATTGATTTCGGCGCTGCCTGCTGCTGGGCCGTAATTGTTGGCGAGATCGA
>DNPN01000038.1:56419-74926 GCA_003501385.1 Rhizobium sp.
CGTAATTGTTGGCGAGATCGAAATGGGTAATGCCCAGATCAAACGCCTTGAACAGAATGGAGCGCTGGGTTTCCACAGGCGTGGTATCGCCAAAATTATGCCAGAGGCCAAAGGAAAGTGCTGGCAGTTTCAGCCCACTTCGGCCTGTGCGGCGAAAATGGGCGTTATCATAGCGCTTGGGATCGGGCTGATAGGTCATGTTATGGTTTCCTATGGTCAAGAAAAAGCCGGGCGCAGGAAGATGCACCCGGCGGATAGAAAATCTGAACGTCAGATCGCCCCGTGGCGTGGGGGCAGCTGATCATTCAGGTAAAAATTGCCGATATGGTGATATTTCCAGCGCACCGGATCATGCAGTGAATGGGTGCGGGCATTGCGCCAATAGCGATCCAGCCCGTAGGCTTCCAAAGTGGAGCGCGCGCCGCCAAGTTCAATCAACTTGGTGGAAGCCAGCTGCGCCACTTCCGTGCCCAGCGCCTTTACCTCGGCAACAGCAATAGACGCGTCCGCCACCGTTTGCGCGGTGGGATTGGCCGTTGCAATATCCAGAATGTGCCCCGCCCGCGCTAGAAGCGCATCCGCCGCATGCACCCGGATTGAAACATCACCCACGGCATGGATGGTGTGCGGGTCTTCATAGCCATGCTCAATTGTCAGCTCGAAAAACGGCCTTGCATGGGCGCGGACATAGGAAATGGTCTCTGCCAAAGCACCGCGTGCAATGCCAACTTGTACCGCCGAATGGATGATCTGGGCAAACGGCCCAATAGGCGTTGGCTGATCAAAATTCTCATCATGATCCACCACCTGAAACGGTGTGATCTCGACATCGTCAAAGGTCACCGTGCCGCTGCCGGTGGAGCGCTGGCCAAAGGAGGTCCAGTCATCCACCAGATCAAGGCCGGGTGTGGCGCGATCGATAAACACCAGATGCACGCGGCCATTCTGGCCTTTGGCAACGGCCACAATGATGTGGGCAAACAGCGATCCGGTGGCATAGAATTTTTGCCCGTTCAACAGCAGCTTACCATCGCGATCAGTAAAATGGGTCTTGTAATCCACCGGGGTTTTGGTGCCGATTTCGGTAAAGGCATTGCCCAGCCTATCCCCATCCAGAACCCGTTGGAAATAATGCGCCTTCTGCTCATCAGAACCAGACAGCCGCAGCGCTTCCAGCATAAAGAAATGGTTTTGCGGAATCTGCCCGATGGAGGAATCCGCTGCCGAGATGATCGCTGTCACCTCCGCCAATGTCACAGTTGAGACGCCAGCGCCACCATAGGCCTTAGGCACGGTGATGGCCCAAAGGCCACTTTGTGAAAAGCGCTCAATCTCAGCCACCGGCAAACGCCGCTGCCGATCACGCTCTGCTGAGCCCACCGCAAAGTCACGGGCCAATTCCTTGGCAATTGCGATTGCCTCGGCATCATCCTTGATCACATGCGCCTTGGTCCGGCGCGGCGGAATATGGGGCGCTGGGCGGCCCGCCGTGAGAGCCGCCTGGCGGTGGAGTGTACGATCTGTCGTGCTCATCAGCCTGCCTCAGTTCCACGCATGGCGCGGTGGATGCTCGCCATTCAGATAGTAATTTCCAACGTGATAGAATTTCCAACGCACCGGATCATGCAAAGTATGCACGCGTGCATTGCGCCAATGGCGATCCAGCCCATGTTCTGCCAATGTTGAGCGGGTTCCGGCCAGTTCAAACAGTTTGTTGGTGGCTAAAATGGCAATCTCGGTGGTTAGCACCTTGGATTCTCCGGTTTTGATGGTGGCTTCGGAGACGGTTTCTAGCGTGGAATTGGCCCGCGCCGCATCAATGCTGCGGCCAGCAATCTCCAACAAAGCTTCTGCCGCATGTAGGCGGATTTTCAAATCACCAACGGCGGCAATGGTGAACAGGTCTTCGCTGGCCTTTTGCTTGCCGCTATCAATCCACGGACGGCTGAGGGTTTTGACAAACGTGATGGTATCATCAATCGCGCCACGGGCGATGCCTGCATCAATGGCCGATTGGATGATTTGCGACACCGGCCCACCGACGGTGGGATGCTCAAACGAGGTGACTTTCAGGGCGCGAACCTTTGGCACCCGCACATTCTCGATCTTAACCGAGCCAGAGGCCGTGGTGCGCTGGCCAAAGCTGGACCAATTGTTGGTCACGGTCAGGCCGGGTGCTTCGCGGTCGGCAAACACCAGATAGCCTTGTCCGGTTTCATCCACCCCAACAATGGGCACCACATGCGAGAGAAGGGCTCCGGTGGTGTAGAATTTCTCGCCATTGACGATCACGTCATCGCCGTCATGCGCCACCTTGGTTTCAAAATCGGCAACCGTCTTGCTTTTCAATTCCGAAAAGGCATTGCCATAACGCAATCCCTGTAAGGCCCAGCCAAAGAACAGTTTTTTCTGTTCTTCCGTGCCATCCAGATCAACAGTTGCGATGATGGCCAGATGGTTCTGGGTAATCTGGGCAATGGCCGGATCTGCCGCCGCTATGGTGGAGATCACCTTGGCAACAGTGGCATAGGACACTTCCGGCCCGCCATAGGCTTTGGGCACATTGATGCTCCACAGCCCGCTTTGTGAATATTCATCCAGCTCGGTAATCGGAAGTAGTCCTTCCCGGTCACGCAAGGCGGCACCCTGCTTGAAGTGCTCTGCCAGACGCTGCGCGATCTCAATGGCCTCGGCATCGGATTGAACGACATGCGCAGGCGCGGCGGGACGCGGACGCGGCGCGACCGGATCGTTGGAATTGACGCGTGGGTGAACGGTGTAATCGATCTTGGTGTCGGTGACGGTACCCATAAACGTGCCTCGTTGCTTGAAATTGGGATGAGAATTTAGCTGGCGTTGGCCAGCGGTGTCTTCTGGGCGCGTTTGAACGCCTCAATGTCGCGGTATTGATCGGCGGGATGGTTTTTCGGCAGATAAGGGCCTTGGCCGAACAACTTCTCGCGCAGCGTTCCCGGTTTGTAGGTGGTGGGATAGGCCCCGCGCTTTTGCAGTTCCGGCACAATGTAGTTGACCACATCCTCAAAGCTGCCGGGCGTCACCGCATAGGCAATGTTGAAGCCATCCACATCGGTATCAGCCACCCATTCTTGCAAAATATCGGCTACCTGATCGGGTGCACCGACAAACACCGGACCCAACCCGCCAATGCCGCCGAATTTTGCCAGTTCTTCAATGGTCCAGGATTTATCGCCGCCTGCGATATGCTCCACAAACGAATGGATGGCGTTGGTTTCCACTTTCTGGATCACATCCGTTGGCGCATATTGGCCAAAATCAATGCCGCTCCAGCCGGACATGAACACCAGCGAGCCATCGTAAGAGACATATTGCTTATAATCTTCAAACTTGGCCTTGGCTTTCGCCTCACTCTCATCGGTGATGATGGTGATCAGCGTGTAGATTTTTAACGAATTCGGATCACGCCCTGCCGCAGCCGCCTGCAGGCGAATCTCGGCCACATAGGCTTTCAGCACAGATTTGGTGGGCGCGGCCACAAACACACATTCTGCATGTTCCGCGGCAAATTTCTTGCCCGGACCGGATGCGCCTGCCTGATACAGCACCGGGGTGCGTTGCGGCGAAGGCTCCGTCAAACCATAGCCGGGAACATCGAAATGCTTGCCCTTATGGCCGATTTCATGAACCTTGGCCGGATCAGTGAAAACCCGCCCTTTCGCGTCACGGATGATAGCCCCCTCTTCCCAGCTGCCTTCCAGCAGTTTGTAGATCACCTCAAGATATTCGTTGGCGATTTCATAGCGATTGTCGTGGCGCTTCAATCCCGCTTGACCAACATTCTTGGCACCGCTCTCCAAATAGGACGTGACAATGTTCCATCCTACCCGACCCTTGGTGTGGTGGTCCGCTGTCGCAAGCCGTCTTGCAAACGTATAGGGATGCTCAAACGAGGTTGACGCGGTGATGCCAATACCCAGATGCTCCGTGGCCAAAGCAATGGGGGCCGCCAGTTGCAACGGATCGTTGACGGGAATTTGCGCCGCCTGCTGGATTGCGTGGAAATTGGAGCCTTTATAGACATCGTAATAGCCGATGACATCCGCAATGAAGATGCCATCAAAAATTCCGCGCTCCAGAGTGCGCGCTAAATTCTGCCAATAATCCAGATCCTTATAGGTATAGGATCTGTCATTGGGGTGCGCCCATAGGCCGGGGGATTGATGCCCAACGCAGTTCATATCGAAGGCGTTGAAATGAATAGTCCTGGTCATTGGCACGGTTCCTCATTGCGCAATCGCGAGCCCGATGCAGCATCGCAGACTCCTGTGATATTAGAAGCTATTCTATGTTTTTTATCGTTTATTTTAAGGTAGGATTTTTCGCGGCATAATGCAGACGGAAAATAGGTGCCCATCCCGGCAAGGTTTTCTGAAAGTGCGCCTCCGCGAACCACGAGTTTCGTCTTGGCGTGTCGCAAGAAAACGGCTGTGATCTTGGGTAGATCGTCGAAAAACGGTTACAACCAATGAGGAACAAGTCGGCTTCCCAAGTGTTAGCTGTTTTGAAGACTCGAAAATATTGCGGCAGAACTGGTAGAGAATGGGTGCCTCTGGTTTTCGTGGTGGATGCTCTTGGCCACCTCAAAACCGTTGGCCATGCCGATGGTGTCGGGTCAAGGCTCAAGCGCGCCTGAATTGAGCGGGCCTGCCGAAAGGAATGGACACAAAGAAAGTGGATCGATGATTGATAAGCGTGCTGATACACAAAAGGATAATTTGCGCACAGGTGATCCATTCTGGCTGGATGCGCCCAGAACGAGCGTGCGCAAAAAATCCGATCCGGGGCGGGATCGTCATGATGTCATTGTGGTTGGCACAGGCATCAGTGGCGCATTGACCGCGGAAGCCCTGACACGAGCGGGAAAAACAGTGCTTCTCGTGGATCGGCGTGATCCTGCCCGAGGCTCAACAGCCGCGTCCACGGCGATGATTCAGCACGAAATCGATGTGCCGCTGTCAATGCTCTGCGGCCAGATTGGCACCAGGGCCGCAAATGCCGCTTGGCGGCGTTCAGTGCGCGCCGTCAATGATTTGATCGCGCTCACGCAGGAGCTGGAAATCTCCTGCCAAATGAGCCCTAAAACAAGCCTCTATCTTTCTGGCAACCAGTTGGACGCAGAAGCCTTGCGCGCTGAAGCGAAAGCGCGCAAGGCGGCGGGAATTGACGCTGAATTGATCGATGCCCTGCGCCTGAAAGAGGAGTATGGCATTGAGCGTGATGCCGCGATCTTGTCACACGACTCGGCAAGCGCCAATCCGGTGCAACTCACAGCAGGACTACTGCGCGTGGCACAGACGCGGGGCGCTATCATTGCTTCACCTGTTGAGATCACAGATATGGCGGAGTCTGCAACCGGGGTCGCGCTGGCAACATCGGCTGGGCGTGTCCTTCTTGCAGATCATGTGGTGTTTTGCACAGGTTATGAATTTCTGCCGCAAATGCAAAGCTCAGCCCACAGCAAAACCTCAACATGGGCGATTGCGTGCGAGGTTGTTGGCGCTGTACCTGATTGGATGCATGACACTATCGTCTGGGAAGCGTCAGATCCCTATCTTTACTTTAGAACAGAACCCTCGGGTAAGCTGATCGCGGGTGGAGAAGATGAAGACACCGACGAGAAAAATACCAGCAAGACGATCTTGAAGCGAAAGGCCAAGGCCATTGCCGCCAAATTTGCAAACCTGACCGGGTTGAAAACACGCAAACCCGATTATGCATGGGCGGCTCCGTTCAGCGTCACCAAAGATGGATTGCCGATCATTGATCGGGTTAAGGATTATGACCGGGTTTTCGCGGTGATGGGATTTGGCGGAAACGGCATTACATTTTCCACGATTGCTGCGCAAATTGTGAGCGCGGCCATCGGAGGAAAAATCGACGCCGATTCAAGGCTGTTTCAGCTGCGCTGACCCGACTGCAAGTCGCCAGCTTAGACTACTGCGTTTCACGAGCGTATGAAACGCCGTCGTCTTGAGTGTACACAATGTTTCAGCCCAGATTGTGATAGCGTCCGCCCTGATAGAGCAGGGATTGGCCTTCGCCCAAGCGGATGGAGACCACCTTGCCGATCACAATCACATGGCTGTGGCGCTCTATTGCTTCTTCAATCACGCAGTCGATGGAGGCAACAGCATCTTTTAGCACATGGGCACCGCTGGCCAGCTTGATCCATTCCGCACCATTGTACCGATCCGGGCCTTTGAGCCCGCCCAATCCAGCGAACTGATTGGCGAGGGCTTCATGCTGGCCACCCACAATATTAATGGCAAATGATCCCGACTTTTCCAGCACTGGCCAGGTGGATGACGACCGATTGAGTGACACAAGCATTCGCGGCGGATCGACTGAAAGAGCTGTTGCCGATGTCACCGTTGCTCCGGTGCGGGCATCACCATCGCCTGTGGTGATAATGCTCACACCACCACCGAGCGTGCGTAGAGCAAGCTTCAGGGTTGCCGTATCCGCCGTGCCATCTTCCGGGATGGCTGAGCTGCTATCTACGTTGAAATTTTGCGCCTTAAACTGCTGTGTCATCGAAAATCCACCGTATCCCTGGTCAAACTTGCGCGATTTATGATCCCGACGCGACTTTCACGTTGCCGCCATGGCCACCGCCGCCAAATACCTGCCGGGTGCCGAAGGAAGACCGAATTTGGTTGCGCGGTCCCTCAATGCCGATCTCGGGGAAAAGCAATTCCGAAACGCGATAGGCTTCTTCCAGATGCGGATAACCCGAGGCGATCACCGTATCTATGCCGATATCCTGATATTCTTTCAGGCGAGCAGCGATGGTTTTGGGTGATCCCACCAGCGCTGTCCCGGCACCAGAGCGCACCAGACCAATACCCGCCCAAAGATTGGGCGAAACCTCCAGTTTATCGCGGCGCCCATTGTGTAAGGCAACCATGCGTGCCTGCCCGACAGAATCGGAATTCTTGGCAAAGACGTCCTGGGCAGCGGCAATGGTCTCATCCGAGAGCTTGGAAATCAGCTTATCCGCGGCCTCCCAAGCTTCCTCGTCGGTTTCACGCACGATGAAATGCAGACGAATGCCAAATGTCACGTCGCGGCCATGCTTGGCGGCAGCCTTGCGGACATTGGCGATTTTTTCGGCCACGAGATGTGGAGGCTCACCCCAGGTCAGATATTTGTCGATGATGCCACCCGAAAAATCGATGGCCGCATCGGATGATCCGCCAAAGTAGATCGGCGGGCGAGGAGACTGCACCGGCGGCAGGCCCAGTCTTGCGTTATGGGCCTGAATATATTTGCCGTCGAGATGGGCATGGCCTGTTTCAATCAAGCCATTGAACACCTTAAAGAATTCATCGGCGTGGTCGTAACGTTCGTCATGGGGTAGGAAAACGCCATCGCCTGCCAGTTCCTGTGCGCTGCCGCCCACCACAATGTTCAGCAACAGTCTGCCGTTTGATACGCGATCCAGTGTGGACGCCAGACGTGCGTAATAGGCAGGAGAGGCGGTGCCGGGACGAATGGCGACCAGAAATTTGAGCTGTTTCGTGCGTGCCGCCAGATCGGCGGCAAGAATAAAGGACTCTTCACAGGCGACACCTGTTGGAATCAATACACCCGAATACCCCAGGCGATCCACAGCCTGTGCGATTTCCCTGAAGTAGCCAGGATCAGCTGGCCTGCTCAGATCATCGGAGCCGAGATAGGACCCATCGCCGGATGAGGGAATAAACCAGAGAAAATCGAGAGATTGCGCTGTCTTGGCCATCGATATGATCCTGTGCTTCAGACGCGACCGCCAATCTGCGGGCATGTCCTTATCTGGGTTATAGCCTTCTAAACCGGCACTGTTCAGCACCGGTAGAGACTGAATTCATCGATAATATGAATATTATCCATAGAATTTATAAGGAATAATATTCCAAAAAACATGGACGCCGGGAAGTATCTGCCGTGTTTCCCGGCGCGGCAGGCGAAGACCAAACCGTCTCGCAGAGGCGCGTCGAATGCTCAGCCCGCGCTTAGGCTGGCGGGTGCCTGCGTCTGTGCTACGAGGAAGTCGGCAATCTGATCCGCCACGAAGAATGCGTGGTCGGTAACCTGTGGGACGCCCATCAATTCGCCGAATGTGCCGCGCGCCAGAGGGCCAGCGATAAACAAGCCCACCGCTGGACCACCATCTTGCCCAAGCGCCACGGAATTCACATCACAAGCAATGCCAAGACCCGTTTCACATGCTGTAAGCACACCTGCCTCGTTCAGCCCATGCAGGAAAGGCTGCGATGACAGCACACCGCCGTGCGCCGGGCCAGTTGTGATCACGATGGCCTCAAACTGCATATCCGTCGGCTGAGGCTTGCCTCTTTCTCGCAAGGAGACGCTAAATCCATTCTCATCGGCCACCACATTCCGCACAGAACCGGCGCGAATGGAGAGCTTGCCTTGGTCGATTGCCCCATCGAGAACATCTTTGACCTGCGGGGCGATGCGAAAGCGATGAACATCCCAGAAAGGCCGCGCCCACCGCACCAGACGGATACGCTCAGCCAAGGAAAGTGCCCTCCATATATCCTGGCCTTGGGCGCGAATGGCATCAAGCACTGCATGCCAACTCAAATTGCGACTCTCGGCCTCACGCACCGTCGCCCTGATGCGCCTTACCAGCTCCGACGCCCGCACACTTGGTGCGGAGACAAAATCGCCAAAGGGTTCTTGTGGTGTCGCTGCATGTCCCCGTGAGCGCAATCCGCGTCTCGATATCGCGACGATGGGGCCTTTATGACCCCTTGCATGCAGGGTTGCTACGACATCTGCAGAGGTCAAACCATTACCAACAATCAGCACACGATCGTGGTTTTCAATGGCATGCAGCGCATCGTCCCGCGTTGCGTCTGCCACAAATTTGGGGTGACCGTTGAGATGCTTGAGGCCAGATGGTGCGCTGGGAGCTGGATGGCTGACGGCAATAGCCGCGACCTGCGCTGACACAACGCTGCCATCACTTGCCTGGATTGACCAAGCGTTTTTCGATCGCTCGATGGCGGTTACACTGGCTTTGCGGTGCTCTATAGCACCTGAGTCAAGATAGGGCTGAATTTGGGCTGCCACGTAATCACCAAAAGCCGAACGGCGCAAATAAACCAAGCCGTTTGCTGCAACGGCATCGGGGTCCTTGCTCAAAATGCCATGGTTTTCAGCAAAGCGAAGAAAGCTGCAGGGATCTTCCGGAAGTACCGTCATTTTATCGGCTGGCACATTGATCCGATGGGTCGGCTCCGGTGTGCTATAGGCCAATCCCGCGCCCAGTGTATCGCGAGGCTCGAAGATTATGATGCGCGCAAGTCGACTGGAAGCATGAGTACCAGCCAGGTGCATGGCGAGCACGGCACCTGTCAGGCCTCCTCCAACAATAGCAACGATAGGCTGGTGTGGCGCTATCGACATTAGAGCACGACAATTAAGGCTGCGATGAACAACAGTGACGTTACCAGTGCGGCCCGACCAATCCGTTGATCAGCATTGGCCATAATGCGTGACATTGAAAATCTGCGACCGCGATCATTTTGCGTCGATAGATAAGCCATCGCTTTCTCCTCAGGTTACAAGATTGGAAAGATGCAAAGGCCACGAAAAGAAACTTCGGGCGCACTTTCCGCCTCTGGCTCTGGCCGTGTTGTTGTGCGGTCCGATGTCACAACGCTGGTGCGGGGTTGAGATGTGTCACGCGCAGACAGAGGAGTCTCGCGGCGTGACAAGCCAAACAGGTCGAAAGAAAATCCGTGGAAGCTCAGATACATGGTACGATCTCCTCAGGCGGTTTAAATAGCTGACCTTGTCTTTTGTCCTTTGAGTGTGGATGGAAAGTGCTGGTTCGTCAATATAGTCTACAGAATTAGTATTCTATGGTTTTGCGTCTGATCGAAATGCTTGTCTCTGTGGTTGCCTGTTTGCGAAAAAAGCTGACTTTCGCAGTGTTGCGTATTCGGCACCGGCGACAGGCGCTATTTTCAGCCGTGTCTGGTATCCAGATTTGGCATCTATGATTTGCAAATTGTGTCCGCCAAAAATGATGCTCGTCTGTTTAAAAAACTGTTGTGTGGTAGGTATCGAATGTTTTCTTTCTTCGCTGACGGTTGTTGTAGGAGCTTTTTTATTGTGTTGAGTTGTGTCGTGCGGGCAAAATTTATCAACTCACCCAGCTTGGATAGGTAATTTCGTCCTTTTCGCAGGCGGCAATGCATGGCAGCATTCGGTATCGGATATGGAGGTGACACATGCACAACGTTTTCCGATTGTCCGATAAGCGGTCGCGCGTGGTTGATCATCTCCCCACGGAGATAGAGGCGGTCGCGGCGGCGCGTTTCGTGGCGGCGAAAATTGTGGAGATTGGCAAAGAGCGTGAGCAGGGGCGGGGGCACCTGTTAAAGCAATTGGATATCGTATCGCGCGCGGGCCTGCTGGGTATTTCCGTGCCATCGGAATACGGTGGGGCAGATATTACCAATGCGGTGCTGGCTGAGATCGTTTCTTTGTTGTCAGAGAGTGATGTCCGCATTGGTGAAAGTGTGGAAAGCCACTTTCAAGTGCTCGAATGTATTCGGTTATTTGCATCAGATGGGCAAAAGGCGGTCTATTTTTCGCATGCGCTTTCGGGTGAGCAGTTCGCGCTGGTTTCAAGCGTTGATGACCATCCCGAAACGGTTTCTGCTTCGCCAAACCTGCATCCGGACAGAACGGGATTTCGTTTGACGGCGTTGACGGTCGCATTGAATGGCGGTTTTTGTGATTGGATTGCGGTGCCTGCAATTGATCCGAAGGGCGGGGCTGTGCTGGCTCTTCTCGCACGCGATGGCGACGAATTGACATTCAGGCAGACGCATGGTGATCTTCACGGGGTAGGTGTCGCGTCCCTGTTGCTGGACCTTTCGGATATTCACATTCCTGCTGACAGTTTACTATCCATTGATCATGGATCAGATGCAGCATCCACATTGAGTTCTTTGGGAACTCTGCTGACCGGTGCGGTCGATCTTGGGGTTGCGAGGGCGTATTTTTCGGCGATTGGTCAATGTGTTGCAAAGACCGGGCACGTTGAGGGTGACGTTTTCGTGATGGTGGGCCGGCTTTCTGCGAGGGTGGATGGTGCCGCTGCGATGATTGAACGTGCGGGGCAAAATCTCGACGTCGCTCAGGTCCACCCCACGCCGGATTCCGTTCTTCAGGCGTCCTTGGCGGCCAACGCCGCTGTGGTTCTTGCCGAGGATGTGGCTATCGAGGCGAGAGCAAAATTCGTTGATCGCGCAGAATCTGTTGACCACCAACTCCATGCGTCACAAAGACGAGAGGCGATTACGGAGCTCGGCCGCAAGGTCTCAATTGCTCTCGGCCAATTCCACACACTCGGCAAGGCACCCGCCGCTTGGCCATTTGGATGAGGCGCGTCATTGCTTCTTAAGACTGGGTGATAGCGTCCAGGGTGTTTGCGGCACGCGAGGTTTTTCCAACCAGCTCCGCAAGTGTCATGCCATCAAGAATGTTGGCAATGGCATCGCGCACTTCCGTCATGGCAGAGCGGATTTGACAGTCTTCGGGATGATCACAATCGTCGCAGACTTCAAATGCGGTTTTGCTGGCACACCGAATGGGAGCCAAGGGGCCATCAAGGATACGAACAGCCTGACCAACAAAGATCTGCGTGGCTGGTTTGGATAGGGCGTAGCCGCCACCTGGACCTTTTTTTGAACGCAAAATGCCGCCATTTCGCAATTCCAGCAAAATGGTATCCAGAAATTTCTTCGAAATATTGTTTTTCGATGCGATATCCGCAACAAATGCGGTCTCTGTCGGATCAAGTTTCGCCAAATGAATGAGCGCCTTTAGTCCGTATTTCCCCTTCTTTGTCAACATGTCCGACTGCTTACCATCTGTGCTTGATCCGAGCTTGCATATAGGCCCTATTAGGGCATGAGAGCAAGCCTTGTGGACAAGGAAGCCCCTTCGGGTGATTTTAGTCGCTATGACGCTTGCGGTTGCTGGCGCGATGAGCCGCCACCTTTTCCGAATCTTGCTTATCACGGGAATCGAATATCAATCAAGATTGGGCTTCTTGAGCAATATTATATTTTAGGAGTATGTTTTCCTTCTGCCACGTTGGCACCAGATACCCGCGTCCAATACCCCTCTTTCGAGGTGAGCATTGGACGCCGTCAAGATTTATGCGGCACTCCGATAACCACCAGCTCGTGATTTGCCGTCAATGATGAAATGGGAGACAAGACCGCGGAGCTTTTCGGCCTCCTACGCCAGCGCGCTGGATGCTGCACTGGTCTCTTCCATCGCAGATATTCGCCAAAATCGACCAGCGCGGTTTCACCGTCTTCATTGGTGGCAAAATAGCCAGCGGCTTCAGCAATGGGAAACAGCGGACCATCGACGCAGAGATAAGGGTTTACATAACCCAGAAAGCGGATGCCCTCGGCACGGAGCGCTTTGATCTTCTGCTTCAAATCGGGGTAGCGCTGTTCATTGGCCTGCCAGTCCCAAAACAGGCGCGCGCCAAAAGAGGTGTGGCGCAGGCCCACCCAGTCCTCGCACCACAGGCCAGAAACCTTCACACTCACCGCGCGAAAATTCTCCAATCGGGTGAAAGAATTTTCACCATCCTTGAGGCCGATGATGGCTCCGCCATAGACCCAGTCGGGCGCCTTGGGCTGTCGGCCAAAGCGGGTGGAAAGCTGGCCCACGAGATCAACAAAGGTTTCTGCCGCAGACAGTTCAACACGGTCCGGCACGGCCCAGATTTCGATCTCATGGAAATCGGCATTGCGAAAATCAAACACGGAATAGGCTGTTGACTCCACATGCACCGCGATGCGGCTCGAGGTGAGATAAGTCGGCTGCGGATAATTGGTGTTATAATAATCACCGCCGGATTTACCAGTCACATCGGCTTTCCAGATGATTTCGGTGGATTTGTCGCGCCCCGCGCCCGGCTCGGAGGTCCAAAGCGGAAAGCGACGTCCACGCATGTCAAAGTAGGACATTTGCTCGCCACCGCCCCAGACATGCTCTGGCTCTTCCGCCACAAGGCGAAACCAGACGCGGTTGATGCTCGGGTCTTTGGCGGTAAACAGAATCTGGTTGTCTTTGAGTGTCAACACCAGCCGCACGGGCTGACCCGGTGCTGTGGAAAAGGCAATCTCATCGCCGGAAACTTTGGCATATGTCAGCGGGCTGCACTCGACAACATAGTCCTCGATGTCGAAATTGCCGCGATACATGTCCATCCGTTCCTGCCCCTTGCCCACAAACAGACACGGGTTTTCCGTGCGGTGGGTCAGAATGGCGCGGCATTCCATGGAAAGCGTGAAGCCGTTGTCTAAAATTTCAAGGTTCATGGCACGTGCTTTCAATTCTTGGCCAGCATTTCAATTCTGGGTAAGTCCGGCATCGACTATGAAGTTGGCACCGGTGCAACCTTCACTCTCATCAGAGCCGAGGAACAGGGCAAGGTGGGGCACATGGCTGGCATCAAGGCGGAATTTTAGGGCTTGCAGATCTATGAACTGCTGGTTCTGCTCAGGTGTGGTTCAAAGGGCCAATTGCCGCGCGGTAACGATGGTCCCCGGCACAATGCAATTGACGCGAATACCGGACGGGCCAAGTTCGCGGGCCAGCGTTTTGGTCATGCCATTAATGGCCGCTTTGGCGGTGGTGTAGCCAATCATGCCGGGCGGCGGCGCATCCACGAGATCGAGCCGAGCATGATGATCGAGCCCGCTCCCTTGGATGTCATGGCTTTCGCCACCACCTGGGTTGCGAAAAATTGATGATCGAGGTTGAGTGCCAGCGCACGATGCCAATGTTCCGGCTCTATCGTGTCCATGCTGTGGCTGTCTTCTTTCCCGGCATTGTTGATCAGCACATCGATGACCAGTTCGAATGTGTGTTTCACACCCATATCCTCAATAGGCTGCTGTGGGTTGGGTGGCGGGTTTTGCCTCACCCTTCAACTGTGCGAGCCAGTCATGGGCGCAGCCTGTCATCATGGCGATGTCAGAGGAAATGGCGGCGTAATCATAGCCATAGCCATAGCCATAGCCGATTAAGCGTTTGACCATGTTCGGGTTGGGGCCAACGATGCCGATGGGCTTGCCTGCTGCATGGGCATCCTTGGCCGCCTTTTCAATCAGGGCCTGAACCTCTGGATGGACGATATTGCCAATATGTCCCATGGCTGCCGAGAGATCGCCGGTGCCAACAAACAGTGCGTCGATACCATCTACCGCAGCCATCTCCGGCAGGCGCTCAATGGCTTCCGGCGTTTCCAGCTGGATAATGGTGCAGATGTCGCGGTTGGCGTTTTTGAGATAATCCGGCACAGGGCCGAATTTTGAGCCGCGATGCACGGCGGCAACGCCGCGAATGCCCTCGGGCGGATAGCGGGTATAGGAGCAGGATATGAGCGAGGTCTGACACCTCAATCGGCACATGGCCATATCCTTAGAAAGTCACGGGGTCTGGCACGGGGTTCGTGCCGCTGAGAAAGTCGAAATCGCAGCCCTGATCCGCCTGACTGACGTGGCGCTGGTAAAGGGCGGCAAAAGAGCGGTCGTAGAGCTTGGCCGTGGGCTTCCATGCCGCGCGGCGGGCCGCAAGCTCTGCCTCATCCACCTGCATGTTGATGGTGCTAGCCGCCACATCCTGCGCAATCAGGTCGCCAGTTTTAACCAGAGCCAGCGGCCCGCTAACCGCAGCTTCGGGAGCCACATGCAGCACGCAGGTGCCATAATGGGTGCCGCTCATCCTCGCGTCGGAGATACGCACCATATCGCGCGCACCCTGTTTCAGAAGCTTTTTCGGAATCGGCAGATTGCCCCACTCCGGCATGCTCGGCGTACCCACGGGGCCGGCATTGCGCAGGATGATCACTGTGTCTTCGGTAATCTCCAGATCAGGATTATCCAGCGTCTTGCCCTTGGAAAGTGGCACCGCCGGATTGGCTTCATCCCGGATCACATCATCATTCCAGCAAGGCGCATCCTTGATGTTGTCGCCAAGGGTATGGCCATTGACGGTGGGGCAATCCAGCGCCAGATGACGGGACATTTTGTTGAGAAGTGCCGTGAGCCTCCCGCAAAGTAAAAATCCTCCATCAGATATTCGCCTGATGGAAAGACATTGGTGACAACCGGCACTTTGGCCGCCATGGCGGACATATCATCCAGTGTCAGATCAACGCCTGCGCGTTTTGCCATGGCAATCATATCTACGGCAGCATTGGTGGAGCCGCCCAGCGTCATATAGGCCACCAAGCCATTCATGAAACTATCACGGGTGAGGATTTTCGACGGTTTCAAGTCTTCCCAGACCATATCGACAATGCGCACGCCGCAGCTTGAGGCCATGCGCGGATGGCCGGAGTCTGTTGCGGGAATGGAGGATGCACCCGGAAGCGTCATGCCCATGGCGTCGGCAATTGAGGTCATGGTCGAGGCGGTGCCAATGGTGTTGCAGGTGCCAGCCGAGCGTGTCATGGCTCTTTCCAGATCCACCCAGTCATCCTTGGTGATGTTGCCCGCGCGCAATTCATCCCAATATTTCTTGGTATGGGTGCCCGCTCCGGTTTTGACGCCGTGCTATTGGCTGTTGGACATCGGACCTGCCGGACAAAAGATCACCGGAATATCCATAGAAATCGCGCCCATCAGCAGTGCGGGCGTGGATTTGTCGCAGCCACCCATCAGCACCGCGCCATCAATCGGATGGCAACGCAGCAATTCCTCGCATTCCATGGCCAGAAAATTGCGATAGAGCATGGTGGTGGGCTTCACCATCACCTCGCCCGCCGATAAGGCGGGCAGCTCGACAGGATAGCCGCCCGCCTGCCAGACCCCGCGCTTGACCGCTTCAGCGCGGTCGCGCAGATGGGCATGGCAGGGGCTCATCTCGCTCCAGGTATTGATGATGCCAATCTCCGGGACGGCCCATGAATTCCTCGCGCCGCCTACCCATCTGCTGGGTACGCTGACGATGGGCAAACCGCGCATGTCATCGGAGGCAAACCAGCGCTGGCTACGCAGATCGGCAAGATCGCGCTTTGGTGTTTTCTCACTCATCCTTTGCTACCTCCGGCGGTCAGGCCTGATACAAAGCGCTCCTGAAAGATCACGATCAGCACCGCAACGGGCACAATGCCCACCATAAGCGCTGCCGAAATCACTGGTCACGGAAAGGCAAATTCGCCCTGATAAAGCTGGATGTCCACTGGCAATGTGCGCAAGCTTGGGCTGGAGTTGAGCGACAGGGCCAGCAGAAACTCATCCCAGGCGTTGACGAAAGCCAGAATGCCCGCCGTAAACACGCCCGGCGCGCAGAGCGGCACCACCACCTTGAACAAGGGACCAAGCCGGGTGCAGCCATCAATCATCGCTGCATTTTCCAGATCGCGCGGAATGCTCTCAAAAAACGACACCAGCATCAACGTGCAGACCGGCAGCGACAACACGGTATAGGGCAAAACCAGCGCCACCCAAGTGTTGAGCAGGTTCAGTGCCCGCATGATTTCAAACAGTGGCACCAGCAAAGTGACCAGTGGAAAGGTCGTGACCGCAATGATCAGCGACAGGATCAGCCCGCGATATTTGAGATTGAGCCGCGCCAGCGCATAGACACCCAGCACCGAGACGAGCAGCGTTAGGCAGCTGGACAGCAGTGCTACCATGAAACCGTTGAACAAAAACAGATGCAGCGGCTGATCCGAAAAGGCTCGCATATAGTTGGCCAGTGTTGGGTCATGGGGCAGCCATGTGATAGGTCTTACGGTCAGTTCCGCTTCGGTTTTCAGCGAGGTGAACAGAATCCACAGCGCTGGAAACATGCCGTTGATGATCAAAAGGGCCGCAGCTGCAAAACGCAAGGGCTTGCCAGAGAGCAGCGATGGAAAACCAGCGGCACGTACAGCGCTCATCAATCTTGCTCCTTGGTGCAGACCGCGCCTTCAATAGCCTTGCCCCGAAAGGAGAGCCCCTGAAGATCAGGATTATGCTCACCATCGGTAATTTTCTTGGCGGCTGCTTTCAGCTTATCCCACGTCTTCGGTGGCTGAATGCCGTATTTATCCAGCAAATCTTGACGGTAATAGAGAAACATGGAGTCGGCGAAGGCGGGCAGGGCCACAACCTTGCCATCCACCGTGTTGGCCTCGGCATAGGCCGGCAGATAGGGCGACATGTTTTTTGCCCCAAAGGATGAGGTCCAGCCAGCGGCAGCGAATTGTGCGGGGTGGATGACATCAAGGATCAACACATCAAGCGAGGTATCCTTGGCCGACATCACCGTGTTGAGATATTGCGCCTGCGTGTCTGAGGTATTGCCACCGGTTTCAATCGAGACTTTCACGCCCGGATGCTTGGCTTCATATTGATCCAGCGCCTTGCGCCACAATTGCGGTTGATGCCGGCTGGAGACATAGATCTTGAGATTTGTCTCGGCAAAGGCGGGCAGAGCCGTTGCGAGCATCGTTGAAGCGGCCATTGCCGCGGCGATGATTGTTGTATTTCATTTTTTCCCCTCCCGGATTGAATGAAGTGTCGCTGCCTCTTGCATAATTTTTTCAACCGGACTCGGTTAAGGATAAAATTATGCAACAAATATAGATTGTTACAGAAAATCTTTGTGCGCCAGACATGGTGCACAGCGCCATAGGACTGATCAGTGAATGGCGCGCGTGGTGATGGCGTCAAACAGATGCAGCTTTGTCGGATCAATGCCGATCTTCAGCTCTGTTCCGACGGCAGGCCGCATATTCGGTGGCATGCGTGCAGTCAGCATCTCGCCGTCGATGGAAAATGATAGAATGACAGAGGATAAAGCCCCGCGCCGCCGCCGCAAGATGCAAAGTATTGCCACGACAGACGTTGCACTGTTGGCGGATGTATCGCCATCGACTGTCTCACTCTACCTGCGTAGGCCGGAAGCAGTGTCGTCGGCGGCAAGTCGGGCGATTGCTCATGCCATTGACAAGTTGAGTTATGTGCCAAATTTCATGGCAGGGGGCTTGGCTGCGGCCTCATCAAAAGCTGTGAGCATTATCGTGCCCTCGGTGCGGAACGCCTTTTTTTGCCGAAACCGTTTCTGCCATGCAATCTGTGCTGCGCAAGGAGCGGCTACAAGTTATCCTTGGCCATACGGAATATGACGAGCGGGAAGAGGATGATCTGGTGCGGATAGCGCTGTCCTGGGCACCGGCAGCGATTGTTCTGACGGGATTGTCTTACCGCGGTGCGCTGCGACGCGCCGCATGCTGGCCAAAACGACGGTTCCGGTGATTGAGATATGGGAGCTTTGGGTCGAGCAAATTGGTTCGACTGTCGGTTTTCACCACGATCAGGTTGGCAATGCCGCCGCCGAGCATTTGTTGCAACAGGGACGGCGCAATCTCGTATTCCTAAAGCCTGTCGCAGTGAATTGGATTCACTGCGACAGGCTTTATCT
>DNPN01000038.1:75161-78598 GCA_003501385.1 Rhizobium sp.
GGATTCACTGCGACAGGCTTTATCTCTTATTTAGCCGCATGTACGTTATCGTTTTATTGAGGACAATAAAACGCGACATGCTTTAGGGCTCGCATGCACGAAGACCGCCGCGCCAGAATGCGCTGCGACGGGTTTGTCACCCATGCGCGCAAGGCCGGTGCCCGCGTGGAAATTGTTGAACACGTTGCCCCAGCCTCTGCAGAGGTTGGCTCCACGCTGGTGCAGGAGACCTTGCGTCTCTATCCCGAGACCGACGGCATTTCCTGCTCCAATGATCACATCGCACTGGGAGCCCTGTTTGCCTGTGAGCGGCTGCATATTCCGGTGCCGGATCGTTTGGCGGTGATTAGCTTTGGCGACTTGAGCTTTCGAGTTTGTCAGGGAAAAGTGGAATCCTGTTTTCCCGAAAAGACAAGAATCGAGAGCCTGTCCGCTGTCAAGCTTTGGTGGCAAACCACAGGGTATGGCGCGCCCCACCGCGTTTTCCGTTGGCGCGCACACTGACCTCATCCGTTGCGAAACCAACCTGCCGCAGGCGGCGCGTAAATGCGGCATCCGGCGCAGATGACCAGACGGCCAACACGCCTTTGGGGCGAAGTGCCGCCTTTGCAGCATTGAGGCCTGTCAGATCATAGAGGCTGTCGTTGGACGTGCGCGTTAGACCATCGGGACCATTGTCGACATCGAGCAGGATGGCATCGTATTGGCGTGTGTGTGAACGGATCAGGGCACCGACGTCGCCAAGATGAATATCAACCCGTGGATCATCGAGGCTGCCATTGTGGATTTCCGCCATTGGGCCGCGTGCCCACGCGACCACCTCTGGAACCAGTTCGGCAATTGTGACCCTTGCGTCTGCGGGTAGGGCACCCAGCGCTGCGCGAAGTGTAAAGCCCATGCCCAGGCCGCCGATCAGCATGGTTGGCTTGGAAACGTCGGCAATGCGTGTGCAAGAGAGTGTGGCGAGCGCTTCCTCTGATCCTTTCAGACGACTGTTCATCAACTCGGTTGCGCCGAGCATGATGGAAAATTCGCTGCCGCGCTGTTTCAAGCGCAGGTCGCCTGCGTCACCGGGAATGGCGGCACGGTCAAGCTGGATCCAGGGGAGCATGGTCTTCTCTCACAATCGGTTTCATTTACTTTCTGGTACTGATCCCATAGAGACTTGGCAATGAAATCTATTCGGCTTGAGGATGGTATGAATTTCGGTCAAAAAGTGCGCTATCGTGCCATCAAGGTCTTTGCCAATGCCTGCAAGGTTGCTTTTTCCATTCACCTGCGCCTGTTTCCATCGGCCAGATGGGAGATTCCGAAATTTGCGCCAGCCCGTAAGCATGCCTCTGCGCCCAAACGGATCCCACGTATTATTTGGCAGACAAATTACAGCAACAAGGTTTCACTGCCGATTTACGTGAATTTTCTGTTCAATCGCTTCATCGCGCCAACCTATGAGTATCGTTATTGCGATGACGACGCTTGCGATGCGCTTGTGCGGGAAAACTATCCCGGCACCATATGGGAGGCTTATTCCAGATTGCAGGTGGGAGCTGCTAAAGCTGATGTCTGGCGTCTTCTGGTGCTTTTATCGCACGGCGGTGTTTATCTGGACATTGATTCCAATTTTGCAGCTCCGCCAGAAGAATTCATTGATGCGGAGGCTTCCGAGCTGCTGATTGCGATGAAAGACGGTGAAATCACCAATTATTTCATGGCGAGCGCGCCAGGCAATCCGCTGCTTCAGCAGATGATTGACAAGATTGTTGCGAATATTGCTGAGAACACGCTGGACAGTGTCTACCATCTCACCGGGCCAACGGTGGTGCATGCCATTGCAAGAGAGCAAGGGGTTACACCTGTATTGTATCAGGGTGTTTGCACGCAGGGCCAGTTCACCAACAAGAAATCGCAATATGTGGACAAACCAAACGGCACCTGGTGGGCCGAGCAGAGCGAAAAATCGATCGTGCGGGATTGACGCAGGTTTGGACACAGCAAAGCACTTCTGCTGTGTCCAATTCGGAATTTAGCCCATCCGCTCCGACGCATAGGAGCCGGGACTGGCCGGGAACACAATGGTGCGATTGCCGCTGATAAACGTACGGCGATGGATGTGGGCGTGAATGGCCCGTGCAAGCACCTGCGCCTCGACATCGCGGCCGATGGACACATAATCATCGCCTGATTGCGCATGGGTGACACGCGCCACATCCTGCTCGATAATCGGGCCTTCATCCAGATCGGCGGTGACGTAATGGGCGGTGGCGCCAATCAGCTTTACGCCGCGTTCATAGGCTTGTTTATAGGGGTTTGCCCCCTTGAAACTTGGCAGGAAGGAATGGTGGATGTTGATGATCTTGCCCGACATTTCCTTGCACAGCGCATCAGACAGCACTTGCATATAGCGGGCCAACACCACCAGATCGGCTTTTGTATCGCGCACCACCTGCAACAGGCGCGCTTCGGCTTCTGGCTTGTTTTCCTTGGTTACGGGAATATGGAAAAACGGAATGTCGTGGTTGACCACCACCTTTTGATAATCAAGGTGGTTGGAGATAACACCAACAATATCAATGGGTAGTGCGCCAATCCGCCAGCGATAGAGCAGGTCATTGAGGCAATGGCCAAAGCGCGACACCATCAAAATCACCTTCATGCGCTCTGAGGCATCGTTCATCTCAAAGGCCATGGAAAAGCGTGTTGCGATTGGCGCAAAGCCTTGCGTCAGTGCCTCAAGCCCCAGGCCGTTTTCTGAGAGAAACGAGATGCGCATAAAAAACTGGCCGCCGTCCTGATCATCAAACTGCGAGCTGTCGATAATATTGCAGCCCTGCTCGGCCAGATAACTGGAAATGGCCGCAACGATGCCCCGGGTGGAGGGGCAGGCAACAGTCAGCACAAATTTCATCACACAATCCTCGGCATCAACATATAAACAGTCCCGGAATCGTCCGGGACCGATGATGGTTTCTGGGCTGGAGTTTGTTAAATGTCCAGTGTTGTCTGGTGCTCCCATGGCGTGAATTGTGAACAATAGCTTGTCCACTCGCCATGCTTGAGCTTGAGATAGGCGCTCGAGAACTCTGTTCCCAATGCTTCCTGCAATTCAGTATCGGCTTCATAGGCGCGCAAGGCATCCAGAAGATTGAGCGGCAGTTTGGGCGCATCGGTCACTGTATGGCCTTCGCGGTACATATCGATGTCGTAATGCGGGCCGGGATCGGCATTGGTTTTTAGCCCGGAAAGGCCGGCGGCAATGATGATGGCCTGGAGCAGATAAGGGTTCACGGCCCCATCGGGCAGGCGCAATTCAAACCGACCCGGACCCGGAACGCGCACCATATGGGTGCGGTTGTTGCCTGTCCATGTCACGGTATTGGGGGCCCATGTGGCCCCAGAGACGGTCCGCGGCGCATTGATGCGCTTGTAGGAATTCACCG
>DNPN01000253.1:0-198 GCA_003501385.1 Rhizobium sp.
CTGGGCGCTGGTTTCAATCCGCCGCATGGCGTCTTCGGCCTTGGACACGACCTGTGCAGATGTCGCCGCATTCTGATTGGCCAGCATGGCCACCGACCGCGCCTCTTCCGTGCGCTTTGCCGCATTGGTCACATTGACGGTGATCTGATCCAGTGCTGCCGCGGTTTCTTCCAGCGAAGCGGCCTGCTGCTCGGTGCG
>DNPN01000253.1:445-2084 GCA_003501385.1 Rhizobium sp.
GCGAAGCGGCCTGCTGCTCGGTGCGTCTGGAAAGATCACTGGCACCTGCGGCAATTTCGCGGGTGCCGCCATCCATGCTTTCAACGGTTTGCAACACAGAGCCAATCACCGCCCCAAGCTGTTGCAATGACGCATTGAAGTCCTGACGCAATGTTTCATATTCAGGGGCAAAGTTTGTCGTAATCTGGAAAGACAGATCACCCGAGGCCAAACGCTTGAGACCGGCACCCAGAGTTTCCGTGGCAAGCCGCAGCTTTTCCGCCTCTTGTGCTGAGCGCTGCTGATTGACGGCCTCGATTTCGGCCTCTCGCTGGCGGGCGTCTTCTGCAAGCTGTTGCAGGCGCTGGTTTTCAACACCCGCGTTGCGGAACACTTCGACGGCTGCCGCCATTTCACCAATCTCATCAGCGCGGCCCGCAAAGGGAATGGCACTCGCCAAATCACCTTTTGCCAGTTTCCGCATGGAGTCCGTGATCGTCAGAATCGGCGTGGCAATTTTGCGAATACCAAAAACAGCGCAAAATAGCAGTGTTAGCGCTGACATTATCGTTGCAAAAATAAGGTTGGTGACGGTGGATTGATAGGTCTCAACGGACGCACGGCTGGCGAGTGCCGCCTGCTTTTCGGTGATGGAGATAATCTTCTCCATTTCGGCCATGAACTTCACGCCAATCGGGGTCAACTCATCCTTCAACAACTGATTGGCACCTGCGACATCGCCGGACTCCATAAGATCCATGGATTTTGGAATCGGAAGATCATATTGATGCACCACGGCCTTGGCCGAAAGCAAAGCTGTTTTACCCTCAGCATCTGTCAGAAAACGACCAGAGGCATCGAGATCAACCTTGAGGGCTGCGAGTTTGTCCATCACATTTTTTCGGCTCGCCTCATTCTTGGTGCCAGATTGCAGATAACCCACAAGTGCCTCGCGCAGCGCAAGGCGGCTTAGTTGCAGCTGCTTCGCCGAGCGGATACTTGGCAAGTAGACCTCGGACACGTTGATCGTGGATTGGTTGAGCGTCATTGCGGCGCGCAAGGACATGACGCTGATCGCCAAAAGAAGGCAGGCTAAAACAGTAAAATTGACAAAAATCGCAGTTTTAATTTTCATTGCAACATCCAGAATTTTGTTTCGCAAAATTCCTCCCTCCCGGAAAATTAGGGGGTAATCCTTAAATATTATCTTATTGATTGGGTCCAAATGTTCGTACATGCCTCAATGCGTCACTTTAGCGCAATCATGTCTCCAAGGCGCAATGTGTTGCGCTCGATTGGATTTTAGCGTGGCAACAATCATCATCGGTGCTTGCAAGAACCCTTGGAAACGTTCATTGACGGTGCATGTCCACATCAGAACCACAACGTCTTGACCAATTGCTGGTCTTTCTCAATCTCGTCGCCAGCCGCTCCCGCGCGCGCGATGCCATTCAACGCGGCGGTGTCACGGTCAATGGCAAGGTCGTCACCAAGCCCAGCCTGGTGTTTGCGCCCGATGCCGTCATCGAAATTGATGATCCCGCCCAGGATTATGTGTCGCGTGCGGCACTCAAACTCGTGGCCGGTCTGGATCACTTCAAGCTCGACCCCACAGATCAGGTCTGTCTGGATGTTGGTGCCTCCACCGGCGGCTTTACCG
>DNPN01000253.1:2310-2608 GCA_003501385.1 Rhizobium sp.
GGTGCCTCCACCGGCGGCTTTACCGAAGTGCTGTTGCAGCGCGGCGCGGCCCATGTGATCGCCATTGATGTCGGGCATGAGCAGATGCATCCGCGCCTGCAAAGCGATCCGCGCGTTGAGAATATCGAAGGGCTGAACGCCCGTTATCTCGAGCCGGACGACATTGGTGATCAGCCCTTCACCTTCCTTGTTTCCGATGTGTCTTTCATCTCGATCAAGCTGGCGCTGGTGCCGGCCCTTGAATTGGCCGAGCCGGGTGCCCATTGCCTGTTGCTGGTGAAGCCGCAGTTTGAGGCGG
>DNPN01000253.1:2854-3196 GCA_003501385.1 Rhizobium sp.
CTGGTGAAGCCGCAGTTTGAGGCGGGCCGTGATGCCATCAGCAAGGCGGGCCTTTTGAAAGAACCAGAGACGGCCCCAGACGTGGCAAGCGAGCTGGAACGCTGGCTCGTTGAAGATATGGGCTGGCAGAGCCTGGGCATGATCCCTTCTCCCATCGCCGGTGGTGATGGTAATGTTGAATTTTTGCTGGCAGGCGTGAAGCCTGAGGACGACGCATGAGCACCGAAACCTTATCCATCAACAGTCTTGGCGCACAGGGTGATGGCATCGCCAATGGTGCAGATGGTCCCATCTTTGTGCCCTTCTCCCTTCCCGGCGAAACCGTTGCTGTGGCGCGGGTGC
>DNPN01000253.1:3439-4632 GCA_003501385.1 Rhizobium sp.
CCGTTGCTGTGGCGCGGGTGAAAAATCAGGGCACCATCATGTCCATCACCACGCCGTCTGCCGATCGTATCGAGCCGGTCTGTCGGCATTTTGGTGTCGATGGCGTTGGCGGCACCTGTGGCGGCTGTTCGCTGCAACACATGGCCAAACCCGCCTATAACAGCTTCAAGCGCGCCACCTTGATTGCGGCATTGAAATCCAAGGGCATTGAAACCGACGTGGCTGACGTGATTGAAGCCCATGCGGGTGAGCGTCGTCGCATTGTGTTTACCGCCCGCAAGCGCGAAAAAGGCCTGTTGATCGGCTTTAATCAAGCCGGATCGCGCCATATTGTCGAGCTGGAAGAATGTCCCATCACATCCGCCGGTATTCTGGACCGGCTGGATGACCTGCGCAGCCTTGGTGCCGCCATTGCCACCGGCTCGGACCATTTCCGCATGACGGTGACGGAAACCACCACTGGGCTGGACGTGTCCATTGATGGCGTACGCGGCGGCGCACCAGACCGCGAGCGCCGAGCGCTGACCGAGACCACGTTGAAAATGCGCGGCATTGCCCGCGTCTCCGTCAATGGCGAAGTGGTGATTGAGCCACACAAGCCGCTGCTGAATTTTGGTGGCGCGCTGGTCAACATGCCGCCGGGGGCATTCTGCCAAGCCACCGTTGAGGCCGAAGAGGCGATGGCGCAGCTGGTTTTGAGCCATGTGGGCAAGGCCAAGCGCGTTGCAGATTTGTTTTCCGGCATAGGCACCTTTGCACTGCGGCTGGCCCGCCAGGCGCAGGTGCATGCGGTTGAATCCGATGACAAGGCGCTGAAAGCACTCGATCATGCCGCCCGCAACACCCAAGGGCTGAAACCCGTCAAGATCGAAAAGCGCGATCTGTTCCGCCGACCGATGATGGCGTCTGAGCTGAAAACCATGGATGCCGTGGTGTTTGATCCGCCGCGTGCTGGTGCAGAAGAGCAATGCGCTGAGCTTGCCAAGAGCAAGATCAAAACCATTGTTGCCGTCAGCTGCAATGCGCTGACCTTGGCCCGTGATCTCGCCATTCTGATCGAGGGTGGCTATGCCATCACATCTGTCACCCCGATTGATCAGTTTCTCTGGTCGCCGCATGTCGAAGTGGTGGTTTCGCTCAGCAAAGGCTGAGTGACTTTCCGATATGAATATAGAGTCTGTCAGGTTCAGATT
>DNPN01000200.1:0-150 GCA_003501385.1 Rhizobium sp.
ACTTCGCCATGCAGGCGATTGACCAAATCATTAACTCTGCTGCCAAGACGCTTTATATGTCTGGCGGTCAGATGGGTGCGCCAATCGTGTTCCGTGGTCCAAACGGCGCTGCTGCCCGCGTTGGTGCCCAGCACAGCCAGGATTATGCCG
>DNPN01000200.1:271-5918 GCA_003501385.1 Rhizobium sp.
TTCGCCATGCAGGCGATGGACCAGATCATCAACTCCGCCGCCAAGACCCGCTACATGTCGGGCGGGCAGATGAGTTGCCCCATCGTGTTCCGCGGACCGAACGGGGCGGCGGCACGGGTCGGTGCCCAGCACAGCCAGGATTATTCGGCGTGGTACGCGCATATTCCCGGCCTCAAGGTGATTTCGCCTTACACTGCGGCGGATGCCAAGGGTCTGCTCAAGGCTGCTATCCGCGATCCAAACCCGGTGATCTTCCTCGAAAACGAAATCCTTTACGGTCAGAGTTTCGAAGTGCCGAAGCTGGATAATTTCGTGCTGCCAATTGGCAAGGCACGCATCCACAAGCCCGGTAAGGATGTGACGGTGGTGTCGTGGAGCATTGGCATGACCTATGCGACCAAGGCCGTGGAAGAACTGACCAAGCTTGGTATTGATGTTGAGCTGATCGACCTTCGCACCATTCGCCCGATGGATCTGCCGACCGTTATCGAGTCCGTGAAGAAGACGGGTCGTCTGGTTGTGGTAGAAGAAGGTTATCCGCAGTCGTCTGTTGGTGATTTCGTGGCCAACCGCATTCAGCGCGAAGCCTTCGATTACCTCGACGCCCCTGTGTTGACTGTGGCTGGCAAGGACGTTCCGATGCCATACGCTGCCAACCTCGAAAAGCTCGCTCTGCCGAATGTCGGCGAAGTGGTCCAGGCCGTCAAAGCCGTCTGCTACAAATAAGGGGAGGCGAGGCATATGCCGATCAATATCACCATGCCAGCCCTCTCTCCCACAATGGAAGAGGGCAATCTGGCCAAGTGGCTGGTCAAGGAAGGCGACACCGTCAAGTCTGGCGACGTGATTGCCGAAATTGAAACCGACAAGGCAACCATGGAAGTGGAAGCCGTGGACGAGGGTGTTGTTGCCAAGCTGGTTGTTCCGGCTGGCACCGAAGGCGTCAAGGTCAATGCCTTGATTGCTATCCTCGCTGCTGACGGCGAAGACGTGGCAACGGCTGCGGCCGGTGGCGCATCTTCCGCGCCTGCAAAGACGGAAGCCAAGGCTGAAGCACCTGCGGCTGAAAAGCCTGCCGCTGCACCAGCTCCTGCGGCAGCACCAGCCGTTGCGCATTCCGGCGAGCGCGTATTCGCCTCGCCGCTGGCCCGCCGTTTGGCCAAGGATGCCGGTCTGGACCTTAAGGCTGTTGCTGGCTCCGGCCCGCATGGCCGTATCGTCAAGAGCGACATCGAAAAGGCTGTCAGCACCGGTGGTGCAAAGCCAGCAGCTGCCGCTGCACCTGTGGCTGCTCCGGCCAGTGCACCGGCTCCGGCTCTGGCAAAGGGCATGTCGGACGATGCCGTGCTCAAGCTGTTCTCGGAAGGCTCTTACGAGCTGGTTCCGCACGACGGTATGCGCAAGACCATTGCCAAGCGTTTGCAGGAAAGCAAGCAGACCATTCCGCATTTCTACGTCTCTGTGGATTGCGAACTGGATGCGCTGCTGGCTCTTCGCACCCAGCTGAACGGTTCTGCGCCTGAAAAGGATGGCAAGCCAGTCTACAAGCTCTCGGTCAACGATATGGTCATCAAGGCCATGGCGCTGGCGCTGCGCGATGTGCCGGATGCCAACGTATCCTGGACAGACAGCAACATGGTCAAGCACAAGCACGCCGATGTTGGCGTGGCTGTGTCGATCCCCGGCGGTTTGATCACCCCGATCATCCGTCAGGCCGAGCTGAAGAGCCTGTCTGCCATCTCCAACGAGATGAAGGATTTGGGCAAGCGCGCCAAGGAACGCAAGCTGAAGCCTGAAGAATATCAGGGCGGCACCACGGCCGTGTCCAACATGGGCATGATGGGCGTGAAGAATTTCGCAGCCGTGGTCAACCCACCACATGCGACCATTCTGGCCGTTGGCGCGGGTGAAGAGCGCGTTGTTGTGAAGAAGGGCGAAATGAAAATCGCCAACGTCATGACGGTCACGCTGTCCACCGACCACCGCGCGGTTGATGGAGCCTTGGGTGCCGAACTTCTCGGCGCGTTCAAGCGCTACATCGAAACGCCGATGGGTATGCTGGTCTGACCTGAAAGAGGTGGCATGAAATCCGTTCTTTGCTACGGCGATAGTCTGACCTGGGGGTACGATCCCGTATCCCTCGGGCGGCATGATTACCAGAACCGCTGGCCGAGCGTCTTGCAAAAGGCGCTGGGACCAGAGGTGACGGTGATTGCCGAAGGATTGAACGGACGTACCACCGCCTATGATGACTATCTGGCCGATTGCGAGCGTAATGGCGTCAAGCTGTTGCCGAGCGTTTTGGCCACCCATGCACCGCTCGATCTGGTGATCCTGTTTTTGGGCACCAATGATTTGAAACGCGGGCCTGCGGGCACAGCGCACGCAGCCACGCGGGGCATGAAGCGGCTGGTGCAGCTTATTCGCCATCATACTTGGCCCATGGAAGCAGATGGGCCGGATGTTCTCATCGTTGCGCCACCGGTGATTTGCGAAACGGCGAATGAGCCGTTTGCGGCGATGTTTCGGGATGCGCTGGATGAATCGGCCATGGTCGCCAGTCTTTACAGCGATCTGGCCGATGAGATGGATTGCAGCTTTTTTGATGCCGGATCGGTGGCGACATGTTCGCCGCTGGATGGCATTCATCTGGATGCCGAGGGTACCCGCGCCATTGGGCGTGGTCTTGAGCCGGTCGTTCGGATGATATTGGGTGTTTAACCTGGCTGCTGATTGTAGCCGTGTTGATCAGAATCAAGGAGGTATAGTGCGGAGTGCGTAACCTGATTTCGTAAACCTGAAGAGGAGATGGGATCATGTCTAACACACCGCATGAATTGACTGCTGAGTTTCCTGAATTCGTGGCGCTGATACACCATTTGAAAACAACAGATGGGCATTTTGCAAGGTTGTTTGACAGCTACCACGATGTGAACGGGAAAATTCATCGGGCTGAAACAAATATAGAGCCGGTAGACGACTTTCATATGGAAGACATGCGGAAAAACCGGATGCGGCTCAAGGATGAAATCTACGGGATGCTGGTTCACCATGAACCGGAAGCCGAAACGCCGGAAGTATAAACTGGGCGCGCTTCCAATCCTGTAACCGGCAACCGCTGAAACGGTGGTTGCTGCAAGAAACCGAGGAGTGGAAACGCCCATGTCGAATGCTTATGACGTCATCATCATCGGGTCCGGCCCCGGCGGCTATGTGACCGCGATCCGTGCCGCCCAGCTCGGCCTGAAAACCGCGATTGTAGAGCGGGAACATCTGGGCGGTATCTGCCTGAACTGGGGTTGTATCCCCACCAAGGCGCTGCTGCGATCTGCTGAAATTCTTGATCATGCCAACCATGCCAAGAGCTACGGCTTGACGCTGAACGGCACGATGACAGCCGATGTGAAAGACGTTGTCGCCCGTTCGCGTGGCGTTTCTGCCCGTCTCAACGGCGGCGTTGCCTTCCTGATGAAGAAAAACAAGATCGACGTGATCTGGGGCGAAGCAAAGCTCACCAAGCCAAACGAAGTGGTGGTTGGTGCATCCTCCAAGCCTGCCGTGCAGCCGCAGAACCCGGTGCCAAAGGGCGTTTTGGGTGAGGGTACCTACACCGCCAAGCACATTATTATTGCCACGGGCGCACGTCCGCGCGCACTGCCCGGCATTGAGCCAGATGGCAAGCTGATCTGGACCTATTTTGAAGCCATGAAGCCTGATTTCATGCCGAAATCCATCGTGGTTATGGGGTCTGGCGCAATCGGCATCGAGTTCGCCTCCTTCTACCGCTCCATGGGCGTGGATGTGACTGTGGTTGAGCTGATGGCCAACATCATGCCCGTGGAAGATGTTGAAATCTCAGCTATTGCCCGCAAGGCGCTGGAAAAGCGCGGCCTGAAGATCATCACGGAAGCCAAGGTTTCCAAGGTTGAGAAGGGCGCAAATTCCATCACCGCCCATGTTGAAACCAAGGATGGCAAGGTGCAGCAGATCACGGCCGATCGTCTGATCTCGGCTGTTGGCGTGCAGGGCAATATCGAAAACCTCGGCCTTGAGACACTGGGCGTCAAGACAGATCGCGGCTGCATTGTGATCGACGGTTACGGCAAAACCAACGTGCCGGGCCTCTACGCCATCGGCGATGTGGCTGGTCCGCCAATGCTGGCCCATAAGGCCGAGCATGAAGGCGTGATCTGCATTGAAAAGATTGCGGGTCTGCCGAATGTTCACCCGATGAACAAGTCGCTGATCCCCGGCTGCACCTATTGCAACCCGCAGGTGGCATCTGTCGGCCTCACGGAAGCCAAGGCCAAGGAGCAGGGCCGCGACATCCGCGTGGGCCGCTATAACTTCAACGCCAATGGCAAGGCCATCGCACTTGGCGAAGACAATGGCATGATCAAAACCATCTTCGACAAGAAGACGGGCGAATTGATTGGCGCACATATGGTTGGCGCGGAAGTCACCGAGTTGATCCAGGGCTTTGTAGTGGCCATGAATCTGGAAACCACCGAAGAAGAACTGATGCACACCATCTTCCCGCATCCCACCCTGTCGGAAATGATGAAGGAAAGCGTGCTGGATGCTTATGGTAAAGTCTTGAACGCCTAAGAGTTGGTTGCGATTAGGCTTCCCGCCCACTATATAGTCGGCGGGAAGTACACATAAGGAGCGGCTGATGACTGGATTTGAATTAGGCTGGTTCATGACAATCATCGTCGGAGGCCTTGCGGGCTGGTTGGCTGGCAAGCTCATGGATATGCGCTTTGGCATTTTCATGAACATCATTATCGGCATTGTCGGCGCTGCCTTGGCCTCTGCCATTTTCCGCCGGTTTGGAATATTCGTTGAAGGTGATTGGCTCGGCTATCTGATCACCAGCTTTGTGGGCGCGAGCCTTCTGCTGTTCGTGGCCAAACTGGTGCGCCGCTAATTCTCTACCGCCGCTAATATGCGGCTTGGACAGGTCAATATCATGGTCACTATCCTCGATAGAACGCAAAATCCTGAAAAGCGTGTTCGCCACCCGGAAAAGGCCCACAAGCCGGATACCGAAGTGCAGCGCAAGCCGGAGTGGATCCGCGTCAAGGCTCCCACCTCCAAGGGCTATCAGGAAACCCGTGACCTGGTGCGCAGCCACAAGCTGGTGACCGTGTGCGAAGAGGCAGGCTGCCCCAATATCGGCGAATGCTGGGAAAAGAAGCACGCCACCTTCATGATCATGGGTGAGATCTGTACCCGTGCCTGTGCATTCTGCAATGTTGCCACCGGCAAGCCGAATGCGCTGGATCTGGATGAGCCTACCAATGTGGCCAAGGCCGTCAAGCAGATGGGCCTCTCCCACGTTGTCATCACCTCGGTGGACCGTGACGATCTGGCAGATGGAGGTGCTGAGCATTTCGAAAAGGTCATCTGGGCCATCCGCGAAGCGTCTCCGCTAACCACCATTGAAATTCTGACACCTGACTTTTTGAAAAAGCCCGGTGCGCTGGAGCGCGTTGTGGCCGCCAAGCCAGATGTGTTCAACCACAATATGGAAACTGTACCCGGCAATTACCTCACGGTGCGTCCCGGTGCGCGTTATTTCCATTCGGTGCGGCTGTTGCAGCGGGTGAAGGAACTGGACCCAACCATGTTCACCAAATCCGGC
>DNPN01000200.1:6214-34071 GCA_003501385.1 Rhizobium sp.
TCATGGTGGGCCTCGGCGAAGAGCGCAACGAAGTGCTGCAATTGATGGACGATCTGCGCAGCGCAGACGTGGATTTTCTCACCATCGGCCAATATTTGCAGCCCACCCGCAAGCACCACAAGGTGGAGAGCTTCGTGACGCCGGAAGAGTTCAAATCCTACGAGGATATTGCCTACACCAAGGGCTTCCTCATGGTGGCGTCCAGCCCGCTGACCCGCTCGTCGCATCACGCTGGCGATGACTTTGCCCGCCTCAAAGCCAATCGCGAAAAGAAGCTGCTGGCCGCCGCTGAGTGAAATTTTCGTAACAGCCTTGCGTGGTTTGAGACCCGACGTTTATAAACGTCGGGTTTTCATGTTGGGGCCTGCGGCATTGGTAAAATATCTCAAAACAGGCCCCGAGGCCGCAAGCCTTGTGAAAAACGCCCCGCGTATCTGCGTGGTCGGCTGCTCTGGCAGTGGCAAAAGCACGTTGTCTCAAACGCTGTGCCGCGTGTTGAACCTCACCTATATCTCCATGGACCGCGATGTGTTCTGGCTCCCCGGCTGGGTGCTGCGGCCTCGGCCAGATGCGGTTGAGCGCATGAAGGGTTTTGTGGCGAGTGAGCGCTGGATTATCGATGGCAATAGCCCCGGCACCTTGCCAGCGCGATTGGCCCGCGCTGATCTGGTGATCTGGATGCGTCCGCCGCGCTACGCTTCGATTTACGGGATTTTGTCCCGGTGGCTGAAACATCGCGGGACCGTGCGCCCCGAAATGGCGGAGGGCTGCCCGGAAAAAATTGACTGGGAGTTTCTCAAATACGTCTGGAATTTTGAGGCAAAAGAAGTGCCGCAGTTTCAGGCGCAGTTTGAAAATGCGCGAGACGATTTAACTGTCATTGTGGTGACATCCCGCAAGCAAAGCGCAGAGCTTTTATCAGAATTGGCCAAAATCCACCGTGGGGTGTAAGTCATGGTGAATTACGTGCAAAGCGTCGCAGATGCGGCCGAAATTCTGAAGGGCAGCAATCGGGTTTTGGTGGTCGGCTGTTCTGGCGGTGGAAAGAGCACGCTTTCAATGAAACTGTGCCAACGATTTGGCCTTCAATTCATATCGATGGATCGTGACATTTTCTGGCTACCCGGTTGGAAGGCGCGTACTCGTGAAGAGCAAAGGGCGCTGATCACTGAAAAAATCATTGAAGATAGGTGGTTGATGGATGGCAGCAATTCATCCAGCTTTGATCTCCGGTTGCCAAGGACTGATATTGTGCTTTGGGTGCGCATGCCGCGCTGGCTTTGCTTGCTGGGTGTTTATCGACGACTGATAAAAAACTATGGCAAGTCGAGGATGGAGATGGCCTCAGGATGCGTTGAGAAATGGCCAGACAAAGAATTCCTATCCTTCATCTGGAACTTTGAGCACAAACACGTCCCCATCTTCATTCGCAATTTCGATCTCTACGGCCCGCAAGTGCCGGTTTTGGTGTTAAAATCACGTAGGGATGTGGCGCGACTTCTTGATCTTGTGGGCGCACAGGCTTAAGTGCCACTTATGCCAAAGTTTGAAACTCGCCGTCCCGTCAAGCACTCCGCCGATCGCATGTATGCGCTTGTTGCTGATATTGAGCGCTATCCCGAATTTGTCCCGCTGTGCGAGGCATTGTCCATCCAGTCTCGCAAGGAGCGCGATGGCAAGGAATTGCTGATTGCCAATATGTCGGTGGGCTATAAGGCCATTCGCGAGACGTTTACCACCCAAGTGCTGCTGAAGCCGGAGGAGCGCGCCATTGATGTGAAATATATCGAAGGCCCGTTTAAATATCTCGACAACCGCTGGCGGTTTGAAGAGACTGCCGATGGCGGCTGTACAGTGCATTTCTTTATTGATTACGAGTTCAAAAGCCGCATTCTCGGTGCCTTGATGGGCACCATGTTCGACCGCGCTTTTCGCATGTTCACCGAGGCGTTCGAGACGCGAGCCGATAAGATTTATGCGGGGTCTTGAGCGAGCTCAGTCAGCAATTCCAAGGCTGTTCTCACGGTTGCGAGCCGAATAGTCTCACGACCCAAATCGCCATAGTGCATTTCGCGGTGTAAAATCTGACCTGTTCTGCCCGTCGCTGCAAGATGCACAAGCCCGACTGGCTTTTCTGCCGATCCACCACCCGGTCCGGCAATTCCGCTGACAGCAACCGAGAACGACGCACCTGAGCGATAGAGCGCGCCATGGGCCATTGCCAGTGCCGTTTCGCGTGACACAGCGCCATAGGTTTCCAGCGTGATAGTTGACACGCCCAGCATGTCCATTTTGGCCTGATTGGAATAGGTGACGTAACCACGATCCACCACGGCAGATGATCCGGCAATCTCGGTCAAGAGCCCGGCAATCAAGCCGCCGGTGCAGGATTCGGCGGTGGCAATGGTCAGGCCACGCTTGCTGAAATCAGCAATCATGGCGTTAGCGATTTGTTCGAGATCGGCAGGAAACAGGCTCATTGTGTCTTGCCCTGAAAAACCACGGTTGCCGTTGCAATCGCCGCAATGCCTTCACCGCGTCCAACAAAACCGATTTTCTCATTGGTGGTGGCTTTCACCGAGCAGCGGTCGAGCGAGATGTCCAGAATCTCTGATAGCTTTTCGCGCATGGTCTGGCGATGCGGGCCAATCTTGGGTGCTTCGGCAATCAGCGAAATATCGGCATTCATAATGGTGCCGCCGGCATCGCGCACGATTTTGGCGGCGTGTTCCAGAAAAATGCGCGAGGCAGCGCCGCGCCATTGCGGATCGGATGGCGGAAAATGATCACCAATATCGCCAGCGCCGCAGGTGGCCAAAAGCGCATCGGTCAGCGCATGCAGCGCCACATCGGCATCGGAATGGCCGCTCAAAGCCTGATTGTGGGGAATGAACACGCCACAGAGTGTTACGCCATCACCCTCCACCAGTTGGTGGACATCATAGCCATTGCCAGTGCGAACATCGGGCAGGGCTGCGTTGGTCAGGCGGGCATCGGCCATTTCAAGATCTCGTTTCACGGTGAGTTTGGTATTGTCAGCAGAGCCCTCCACCAGCAGTACGGGCAGGCCCGCCCATTCGGCTATGGCGGCATCATCGGTAAAATCATCACGTCCAGCTTCGGCTGCCTTTCTATGGGCAACCAGAATTTTGGCGTAGACGAAACTTTGTGGGGTCTGGGCGGCAAAAAGTCCACTGCGCGAGACGGTATCGCTCACATGGCCACTCGCGCTGCCACGTTTTAGCGTATCCGCCACCGGCATGGCGGGCAAAACAGCATCTGCGCCACTATGCAGCGCACGAATGATTCGCTCCAGCATCGGCTGATCAAAGAAGGGACGCACGGAATCATGGATCATCACATAATCCGGCCGCAAGCTCTGCGCTGCTTCTAGGCCCGCCAGAACCGATTGCTGCCGCGTTTTGCCGCCGTGGGTGACGGTGATCTTGTCTGAAAGGGCAGCATACGGCCTTAACGCGCTGGCCAGCAGCGCTTCGTCATCGGGGTGAATCACGATGACAACCGATGCATCGGGCAATATCGAGCGAAATTTTTCCAGCGTACGGACAATCACGGGTTTATCACCAATGCGGCGATATTGCTTTGGCCCCTCTTTTGAGGTTCCCGCTCGCTCACCACGCCCTGCCGCGACCAATATGACCGCTGTTGACCTTGCTCCATCGGCTTTAGTATGCACCATAGTCTTTCCAGTGTTTTCATCGCTCACGCACTGTGTATCGGTGCAATTTACTGTTTTCCAGCATATGCCTGAAAAAATATCTGTATCGTCCTGAAAGGGCTTGGCATTGCCCATTTTTATGTCTAAAAATCGGGCACATTCATCTCATGCTCGAAAGATAGTCATTTGCCGCATCCGTGTCTTGATCAAGGCTTCACCATAGGTTCGGTTGCTATTCGCAACCGGGTGGTGCTTGCGCCAATGTCAGGTGTCACGGATTTACCCTTTCGGCAATTGGCCTTTCGTTATGGGGCCGGGCTGGTGGTAACCGAAATGGTGGCCAGCCGCGAGCTGGTGTTCAATGCCGCCGAGAGCTGGTCGCGCCTGAAAGGGGCGGGTCTGACGCCGCATATGGTGCAACTGGCCGGGCGCGAGCCGCGCTGGATGGCCGAAGCCGCCAAAATTGCTGAAGGTAATGGCGCTGGAATCATTGATATCAATATGGGCTGTCCAGCCAAGAAGGTGATTGGCGGCTACGCGGGATCGGCCTTGATGCGTGAGCCTGAGGTGGCCTTGGCACTGATTGAAGCGACGGTCAAAGCCGTCTCCGTGCCTGTGACGGTCAAGATGCGCCTGGGGTGGGATGACGCTTCCATCAATGCGCCGGAATTATCCATGCGGGCCGAATCGGCAGGCGTGCAGGCCATTACCATTCACGGACGCACCCGCATGCAATTTTACGAAGGCAAGGCGGATTGGGATGCTATTGCCGCCGTGCGCGATGCCATTTCCATTCCGCTGATTGCCAATGGCGATGTGCAAACCAAAGCCGATGCTGAGGAAATCCTTCGCAGATCGGGTGCAGATGGCGTGATGCTTGGCCGTGGTTGCCAAGGGCGACCTTGGCATGCGGGCGTGCTGGCAGGGCATCTGGGCCCCGGCGTTGATTGCATTCCCGCGGTGGCGGTCGAGCATTATCGCATGATGATGGAGCATTATGGCGCAGATATTGCCGTGCGCCATGCCCGCAAGCATGTGGCATGGTATCTGGAGCGCCACGGCGCTGTTCTTTCAAGCCCAGATAAAGCGGCGGTGATGACCTCCAAAGACCCGGAATTTGTGGCAAGGCGCTTGTATGAAGCCTTGACTGACGCGGTTTCAAACCCGCAGGAAGAGGCTGCATGAGCAACGAGGAAACGAGCAAACTGGCGGGCAATGCCTTGGCCATGGCGGTATTGAATGCCATTCAAAATCCCGTTGTGCTTGTCAATGCAGAAGGGTTGATCGCCTTTGCCAATTGGGAGGCGGAAGCATTTTTTGGGGCCAGCGCCAGCCATCTGGCTCGCTACAAGATTTCTACTTTCATTCCCTTCGGCAGTCCCTTGCTGGAATTGATAGAACAGGTGCGCGAGCGGCGCGCGCCGGTTAATGAATATCGCGTGGATTTAAGCTCGCCCCGGCTGGGGCAAGACAAGCTGGTGGACCTGTACGTGGCTCCGGTAGTGGGCGAGGCAGGTTCTGTTGTGGTGGTGTTTCAAGAGCGCTCCATGGCCGATAAGATTGATCGGCAATTGACCCACCGCGCCGCTGCACGTTCTGTCACGGGGCTTGCCTCCATGCTGGCCCATGAGATCAAGAATCCGCTCTCAGGCATCCGTGGTGCCGCGCAATTGCTGGAAACATCCGTGCCGGATGAAGACCGTAACCTCACGCGCCTGATCTGCGATGAAACCGACCGCATCGTGTCGCTGGTTGATCGCATGGAGATTTTCTCTGATGAGCGTCCGGTGGATCGCACCTCGGTCAACATCCCCTCGGTGCTGGATCACGTCAAAGCCATTGCGCAGGCAGGCTTTGCCCGCCATTTAAAAATCACCGAGAGTTATGATCCGTCGTTGCCTCCGGTCTTCGCCAATCGCGATCAATTGGTGCAGGTGTTTTTGAACCTCATCAAGAATGCTTCAGAGGCCGTTGGGGATCGGGCTGATGGTGAAATTCAGCTAACCACAGCTTATCGTCCAGGTATTCGCCTCTCGGTCGCAGGATCGCGGGAGAAGATTTCACTGCCGTTGGAATTTTGTGTGCATGACAATGGCCCGGGCGTGCCCGCGGATTTGTTGCCGCACCTTTTTGATCCCTTCATTACGACAAAAACCAATGGGTCCGGCCTTGGGCTGGCGCTTGTTGCCAAAATCATTGGTGGCCATGGCGGCATTGTAGAATGCGACAGCCAGACCAACCGGACAACCTTTCGCGTGCTAATGCCTGTTTCCAGAGAAGCAGCAGAGGATGACGCGCCGTTTGCCAAAGACACGGGAAAAGCCAGATGACCGCCACCATTCTTGTTGCTGATGATGATGCCGCTATCCGCACCGTTTTGAACCAGGCTCTCAGCCGTGCCGGATATGATGTGCGCATCACCTCCAATGCGGCCACCCTGTGGCGCTGGATTTCCGCAGGCGAGGGCGATCTGGTGGTGACCGATGTGGTGATGCCGGATGAAAACGCCTTTGATTTGCTGCCACGCATCAAGAAAGCAAGGCCAGACTTGCCCGTGTTGGTGATGAGCGCGCAAAACACCTTCATGACGGCCATTCGTGCCTCGGAAAAAGGTGCCTATGATTATCTGCCCAAGCCGTTCGACCTCACTGAGTTGATCGCCATCATTGGCCGCGCTTTGGCTGAACCCAAGAAAAAGCCTGCCCGTCTGGGTGATGACATGCAGGATGGCATGCCGCTGGTGGGCCGCTCTGCCGCCATGCAGGAAATCTACCGCGTGCTGGCACGCCTGATGCAGACGGACCTTACACTGATGATCACCGGCGAATCCGGCACCGGCAAAGAGCTGGTGGCCAAGGCCCTGCATGATTACGGCAAGCGCCGCAATGGTCCCTTCGTGGCCATCAATATGGCCGCTATTCCACGGGATTTGATCGAATCAGAGCTGTTCGGTCATGAAAAGGGTGCGTTTACCGGCGCGCAGAACCGCTCGTCCGGTCGGTTTGAGCAGGCTGAGGGTGGTACATTGTTTCTGGATGAAATCGGCGATATGCCGATGGATGCCCAGACCCGTTTGCTGCGCGTTTTGCAGCAGGGTGAGTATACCACGGTGGGCGGTCGCACCCCGATCCGCACCGATGTGCGCATTGTGGCGGCCACAAATAAGGATCTCAAACAGTCAATCAATCAGGGTCTGTTCCGCGAAGACCTTTATTATCGCTTGAATGTTGTGCCGCTGCGCCTGCCGCCTTTGCGGGATCGCGCCGAAGATATTCCAGATCTGGTGCGCCATTTTGTGCAGCAGGGCGAAAAGGAAGGGCTGGATTCCAAGCGGTTTGAGCAGGAAGCGCTGGAAGTGATGAAGTCCTACGCCTGGCCGGGCAATGTGCGCGAGGTGGAAAACCTCATTCGCCGCCTAATGGCGCTTTATCCCCAAGATGTGATCACCCGTGAAATTGTTGAGCAGGAATTGCGTTCCGATATCAACGATAGCCCGATCACCAAAGCCGGTGCCAGCGGCGGCAATGTCACCATTGCGCAGGCCGTGGAAGAAAACATGCGGAGCTACTTCGCATCCTTCGGTGATTCCTTGCCGCCTCCGGGGCTTTATGACCGGGTGCTGGTGGAGATGGAGTATCCGCTGATTTTGGCAGCGCTTACAGCCACACGCGGCAATCAAATCAAGGCCGCCGATCTGCTTGGGTTGAACAGAAATACCCTGCGCAAGAAAATCCGAGAGTTGGGCGTATCTGTTTATCGCAGTTCACGCACTGCTTGACATTGTGACAAGAAGCGTTGCAATTTCGCCACATTCCGTTGCTCAATAGCAACGGATAGACGATTCGATACAGCTGTGCCTTTGATGTCGCGCCCATTCGCCCTGGTGCGTGATGAAGAATATGTTTTTGCAGATGAAATCATTTTCCTGTGCGAGCAGCATAGGCAATGAACTGTCTGTTTTCTTGCACGGCGTTTCGGAAACAAAGACGGGATATTCATGCGCCGACAGGCCATACAATCTGAACAAGAGGCGTCCGCTGTTATGCAGCGGGAGAGACGCTCGTCTTTTGCTCTGCCGGGTCTGTTGTTGGCTGGAGGCGCGCTGCTTTGCGCCATTTTTTCCCTGCCAGTTCTGCTCGGGCTGACACCGATTGCACCAACATCGAATGTGTTGATTGGCTCCGCCATCATCAATTCGTTGTTTGTGGTCTGCCTGATGTTCTTGATTGGTCGTGAGGTCAATCGCCTGATGCAGGCGCGCAGACGAGGGCGCGCTGCTGCCAGATTGCATGTGCGTATTGTGGCGCTGTTTTCCATCGTCGCCATCACGCCAGCCATTCTGGTGGCGATTTTCGCCAGTATTACCCTGAATGTCGGTCTGGATCGGTGGTTTTCCATTCGCACGCAGGCGATTGTCAGCTCGTCGATGAATGTGGCGCAGGCTTACTTGCTGGAAAACGCCAGCTATTTGCAGGGTCAGACCATTTCAATGGCCAATGACCTTGAGCGTAATCGCTCGCTGTTCTTTCTGGATCGAACCGGATTTGTCGAGTTGATGACACGTCAGGCCAAGGGTCGCGGGTTGTTGGGTGCGTTTTTGGTGCGCAAGGATGGCACGCCAATTGTTCAGGCCGATATCGCCACTGAGGAACCCTTGCCCGCCATCCCGGAAGACGCCCTCGATAAAGCTGCTGCCGGACAGCCTACGCTGATCCCTCCGGGGTCTACCAACCTTGTCGGTGCCATCATCAAGATGGATTCGCTCAGCGGTGCCTTCCTTTACTCTATTCGCGCCGTTGACCCCAAGGTCATGCGCGCCATGCGTGAGATGGAGGATAACACAGCTGAATACAAAGCCATGGAGGCGGGCCGTGCGACGCTGCAAATTGCGTTTGCAGTGCTCTATCTCGGTTTCGCACTGATTGTGCTGCTGGCCGCTATCTGGACCGCGATTGCTGTGGCCGACCGGATTGTTCGTCCCATTCGCCTGCTGATTGGTGCTGCCGAGCATGTGGCCACGGGTGATATGAATGTGGTTGTGCCTGTGCGCGTTGCCGATGGCGATGTTGGCAGCCTGTCGCGCACGTTTAACAAGATGATTTCGCAAATCAGAACCCAGCGTGATGAAATTCTTGAAGCTAAAGACGAGGTTGATGACCGGCGCCGCTTTATAGAAGCCGTTCTCTCGGGTGTGACCGCAGCCGTGATCGGTGTTGAGGATGATGGCTGCATCACCATCGTCAACCCTTCGGCAGAACTGTTTTTGGCCCGCGCACAAGATGAACTGATGGGGCAGAAACTTGAAGCGGTTGCGCCGGAAATCAACATTGTTTTTGCCGAAGCAGCCCTTCGTCACCGCGGTGATTTCCGAAAACAAATCAATTTGATCCGTGGTGGCAAAGAACGTAAGCTATCCGTTCAGGTGACGCGCGAAGAAACCCGCAATGCGGCTGAATCCTATGTCATCACTCTGGATGATATTACCGATCTGGTGATTGCGCAGCGCTCTACCGCCTGGGCAGATGTTGCGCGCCGCATCGCGCATGAAATCAAAAATCCGCTGACACCGATCCAGCTCTCTGCCGAGCGTTTGAAGCGCCGGTTTGGTCGCCAGATTGATGATGCCGACCGACCTGTGTTCGATCAATGCACGGACACGATTGTGCGGCAGGTGGAAGACATTGGCCGTATGGTGGATGAGTTTTCATCCTTTGCGCGGATGCCAAAGCCGACCAAGCAGAGCGCCGACCTGCGCGATATCCTCAAGGACGCAATTTTCCTGCGGGAGATGGGCCATAGCGATTGCAGCTTTACCCGCGAGTTGGGTGATGAGCCCATGGAAGGCTCATTTGATGCCAGAATGCTGGCTCAAGCCTTTGGTAATATCATCAAAAATGCGGTGGAAGCGATTGAATCTGTGCCTGCAGATGCGCCGAAACTGCCCGGTCACGTGTGGATTTTGACGTCGGTTGATGAGGCCGCAGACAGTTTTGTGGTGGATATTATCGACAATGGTCGGGGATTGCCGGTGGAAAACCGCCACCGCATTCTGGAGCCATATATGACGATGCGCGATAAAGGCACCGGCCTTGGCTTGGCAATCGTCAAAAAAATCATTGAAGAGCATGGTGGTCAGCTTGAATTACACGATGCACCAGCCGAATTTGACGGAGGGCGCGGCGCTATGATCCGTGTTGTTCTGCCACGTCAGGCTGGTGTTGCATCTGCTGAAGTGGAAAATGGTAAGGAAGCAGCCTATGGCCTCTGATATTCTGGTGGTCGATGATGAAGAGGATATCCGCGAGATTGTCTCCGGGATTCTCAGCGATGAAGGACATGAAACGCGCACCGCCCATGATGCGGACAGTGCGCTTGCAGCGATTTCTGACCGCGCTCCTCGTCTGATTTTTCTCGATATCTGGATGCAGGGCAGCCGTCTCGATGGTTTGGCGCTGCTGGATGAAATCAAGGCGCGTCACCCCGATCTTCCGGTGGTGATGATTTCGGGCCATGGCAATGTTGAGACGGCGGTTTCGGCCATCAAGCGCGGCGCATTTGACTTTATCGAAAAGCCGTTCAAGGCTGATCGTCTGATTTTGATTGCTGAGCGGGCACTGGAAAATTCCAAGCTCAAGCGCGAAGTGTCGGACCTTAAGCGCCGCACGGGCGATGCCAGTGAGCTGATTGGCGCATCCGTGGCCGTGTCGCAGCTTCGCCAGACCATTGAAAAAGTATCGCCCACCAACAGTCGTATCATGATTGTCGGCCCATCCGGCAGCGGCAAGGAATTGGTAGCGCGGATGATCCATAAGCGCTCCTCACGGGCGGCTGGACCATTTGTGACGCTGAATGCCGCAGCGATTACCCCCGACCGTATGGAAGTGGCGCTGTTTGGCACAGAAGGCGGTCCTGGTCAGGCGCGGCGGATTGGCGCGCTGGAAGAGGCGCACCGTGGCATTCTCTATCTGGATGAAGTGGGCGAGATGCCGCGCGAGACCCAGAGCAAGATTTTGCGGGTGCTGGTGGATCAGCAGTTTGAGCGCGTTGGCGGCTCCAAGCGGGTCAAGGTGGATGTGCGCATCATCTCATCCAGTGCCTATAATCTGGAAAGCCTGATTGCCGATGGGCAATTCCGTGAGGATTTGTTCCACCGTCTTGCCGTGGTGCCCATTCGTGTGCCCGCTTTGGCTGAACGGCGCGAGGATATTCCGTTTTTGGTGGATATGTTTGTGCGCCAGATTGCTGAACAGGCTGGCATTCGACCACGCAAGATAGGCGACGACGCCATGGCGGTGTTGCAGGCGCATGACTGGCCGGGCAATATCCGTCAATTGCGCAACAATATCGAGCGGTTGTTGATCTTGGCGCAAAGCGATAGCCCGGATACGACAATTACCGCCGAAATGCTGCCGACCGATCTGGGTGAAATGCTGCCAAAAGTCTCCGGTCGCAGCGATTACCAGATCATGACATTGCCCTTGCGCGAAGCGCGGGAAATGTTTGAGCGCGATTATCTGATTGCCCAGATCAACCGATTTGGCGGCAATATCTCGCGCACAGCAGAATTTGTGGGCATGGAACGCTCAGCCCTGCATAGAAAGCTCAAATCCTTAGGGGTCTGAGTTTTTTGGCTGAAGGCGACACGCTTTGTGACAAAGCGATCTGGCAATGAATTCAAATGGATTTTTCCAGATTGCGAAATGCTCATTGATTTGATACCAAACTGTCCCATGGGGCATTAGGGGCAGTTTGTCCAAAAAATCAGCTAGAAAATCTCCAACCGGTATCCCCGACCGGCAAAATAGAAAGAAGCGGCGCCATGGCGGAACGTTCTCAGAATTTGCAGGACCTTTTTCTCAATACGGTTCGCAAGCAGAAAATTTCATTGACGATTTTTCTGATCAACGGTGTGAAATTGACGGGTGTCGTCACATCATTTGACAATTTTTGTGTGTTGCTGCGTCGCGATGGCCACTCCCAGCTGGTCTACAAACACGCTATTTCGACCATCATGCCGGGCCAGCCGATGCAGATGTTCGAAGGCGAAGAGAGCGCCGCTTAAATTTCAATATACCTCTCGGTATAGACGTATTCCCCGGCTATAATGTCGGGGAAGTACTATTTCTTTTCTCAATGCAGGAAAACGGCCATCTCAAATCGGGACACGACATCGGACTCCATCATTCCAGAACAGGAAATGCATCGCGACGACATGCGCGCCGTGGTGCTGGTGCCTGTTTTAAAGCAGGCACGCTCTGCGGAAAAGACCACTGGAGAGACCATTCTGTCACCGATTCGCAGCAATGAGAGCCGGTTGGAAGAGGCAATTGGTCTTGCCCGCGCCATTGATTTGACGGTGGTGCAAGGCTTGATTGTGACGGTCAACCAGCCGCGTCCGGCGACCTTGATGGGCAGTGGCAAGATTGAGGAGATCAAAAATCTTCTTGATACCCATGATGCTGGTCTGGTGATTGTGGATCATCCGCTGACGCCTGTGCAACAGCGCAATCTTGAAAAAGAGTGGAATGCCAAGGTTATTGACCGCACAGGCCTGATTTTGGAAATTTTTGGTCGCCGCGCCTCCACCAAGGAAGGCACGTTGCAGGTTGACCTTGCTCATCTGAATTATCAGAAGGGCCGATTGGTGCGCAGCTGGACCCACTTGGAGCGTCAGCGTGGTGGTGCTGGTTTCATGGGTGGTCCGGGTGAAACCCAGATCGAAGCCGACAGACGCATGCTGCAAGATCGCATTGTGCGGCTGGAGCGTGAGCTGGAACAGGTGGTGCGCACCCGCCAGCTTCACCGCGCCAAACGCCGCAAGGTGCCGCATCCCATTGTGGCGCTTGTGGGTTATACCAATGCCGGAAAATCCACGCTGTTCAACCGCATCACCGGAGCAGGCGTGCTGGCCGAGGATATGCTGTTTGCCACGCTGGACCCGACGCTGCGCCGGATGAAATTGCCGCAGGGCCGCACGGTTATTCTCTCAGATACGGTTGGTTTTATCTCGGACCTTCCGACCCATTTGGTGGCTGCGTTCCGCGCCACGCTGGAAGAAGTGCTGGAAGCTGATCTGATCCTGCATGTGCGCGATATGTCAGACCCTGACAATGGCGCGCAATCGGGCGATGTGCTTCGCATCCTGAGCGATCTCGGCATTGACGAGAAAGAGCGCGAAGAGCGCATCATCGAGGTCTGGAACAAGATCGACCGGCTGGAGCCAGAAGCCCATGAGGCGATCGCAGACAAGGCTGTTGGTCGTCGCAATGTCATGGCCGTTTCTGCTGTGACAGGCGAGGGCATTGATGCCCTGATGGCCGAAATTGCGGATCGGCTTTCTGGCGTGGTGACAGAAGCCACTGTCATTTTGTCACCAGACAAGCTGTCGCTGATTTCCTGGGTCTATGAAAACACCATGGTGGACAGCCGTGAAGATCTGGAAGATGGATCAGTTTCCTTTGATCTACGCCTTTCTGAGCAACAGGCCGCAGCCCTTGAGCGGAAAATGGGCGTGTTGCAGCCCGCCCCGCGCGAGGATTGGGAGTGAAGGGCGGACGCATTTACTCTCCGATCAAGCATTTAAGGTCCGCATCCCCCGCATAGCGCTCAAAAATTGCCAAAGCCCGTTGGCGGATCGATGATGAAACGAGTTGACCGCGGCGCTCAAGACCTTTTGCGGTCCATGTTTCGCTTTCACGATGCTCCGCCGTCAGAGCATCAGATATAGCCTTAGCTTGATTATCGCTGATGAACTCTGCAATTTTTTCCGCCAAGCGTGACGGGTCACCGAGAATATCCATTTCATAGGAAATCCAGAGCGGCTTGATTTGGCCAATTGCTGCGCATTTTTGCCAACTCGTCAGAAATTGCGCGTACCAAATGGCTTTCGCGTCCACCAAAAGGTGAAGGCGATCTTCGAAATGCAGATCCTGATAGCAAGCTGGCATGCCATCATCAAAAAAGCTCTCGCCAGCAGCGGTTTGCACGGCCCGTGTCTCCATCAACGCATCATCCATGCTGATCAGGGAATCAAAGAAATTTCGCGTGGTGATAATGGGTCGAATACCATAGAGCGCCATTTGCCGGGCAACATAAGGTGTGCAAAGCACCTGATGCTGGGCCACATAGCCGCGTTGCTCCAAGCCATGGCGCTGCAAAGCCAGCTCATCCAGCTCTTTTGAGCTAAGATTGGCCCCAAACAGCGATGCAGAATAGTCCGAATAGGCCATGGAAACGAGGTTGGCAGAACGCAGACCAAGTCCTTTGCGCACAGCGCTTCCAATAAATGTTGCTGCTGATTTTGGCGTGCCTGCCACCAGCACGTTGACATTCTTTGTGCGGTTGGCCGTCAAGCGCGCCTGCAAAGCCATCTCTGCAAATTGGCCAAGGTTAAGCTGGTATTGTTCTGCCTGCGCACCATCAAGATCGGGGAGAAAAAAGGGATGAACGTGTGACAATGCCACAGTGGTTTCTTGCACATCCTCCGGCGAAAGCTTTGCCAGAAACTCAGCCCCCATCCAGCATGCGGTCTGCACATTCGGCACGCAGGAGAGAATTTGCATGAAATGCGCAATGTCCTCCGCCTGCGGAGCCTGTCCGGGTGGCCGATGCTTGATGTGTACGTTCATGATGCAAGCTCCAGAGTCGCTTGGCTGCCCGTCAAGGCAGACGCGATAATCATAATCTTTATGATTGATAATTATATTGGATAACTTGCGTGGGGATTGAGCGCGTAAAATATCGCGTGAAACGTCAAGCTTGCGGCTCGTGATCGGATATCAAGCGACGCTCAAATTGCTTTGCGGCCTGCCATAGCTCTTCCATGCGCTCTAGACTGGCCTCTTGCAGGGACGAATTTTCCGCCAGCAGCGATTTTTCGATATGGCCGAAACGCCGCCGGAATTTCACATTTGTGCCCCGCAGCGCCTGTTCCGGGTCGCTGTCTGTATGCCTGCCAATGTTGACGAGTGCGAAAATCAGATCACCCAACTCATCGCGCACTTTTTCCGGCTTGCCCTCATGGAGTGCTTCGCGCAGCTCGGTAATTTCCTCTTCGATTTTATCCAGAATGGGTTCTGCCTGATCCCAATCAAAGCCAACCTTTGCAGCCTGCTGTTGAAGTTTGACGGCTTCCGTCAGGGCAGGGAAGGTTCGCTGCACGGAACCAAGATGGCCGTCTTTAAACACCTCAGCCAATCCGCGCGCTGCCCGGCGTTCCGCACGTTCGCGCTTTTCCTGCTGTTTTATGGTGTCCCATTGCAGTTTTACCGCTTCCGGCGTGTCGGCATCGGAGCGGGCAAACACATGCGGATGGCGGCGGATCATTTTGCGGGTGATACCTTCAACCACATCGCCAAAGGAAAACAGCCCTGCTTCTTCAGCGATCCGCGCGTGAAACACCACTTGCAGCAACAGATCACCCAGTTCTTCGCAGAGGTCATCCGGGTCGTTGCGCTCAATGGCGTCGGCCACCTCATAGGCTTCTTCCAGCGTATAGGGCTTGATACTTTCAAACGTCTGCACAATATCCCATGGGCAGCCCGTTTCCGGCTGGCGAAGGGCCGCCATGATCTCGATCAGGCGTGCAATATCCTTTGAAGGCTCCATGTGGGCAGTCCTTTACGCAAAAATCAGTTCAGGGGAATGTCGTTACCGTCTTTGGTGGATTGGTATTGGGCAGACAGATCACCATACAGACTGCGGATTTTCTGCGATTGCTCCAGCAGACCGCTGCGCAAGGAATCGTCTTCCACCTCGATCAGATCATTGATGGCAAAGCTGTTCCAGAAGGCATTTTGCTTGCGATAGCCACCCGGCTCCAGCCCAAACACTTCTTTCAGGATTTTCAAATCATGCGGAATGGCAAAGGCATCGCGGCTGTCTTCATGGGTGAAAAAGTAGTAGAAATTATCAAAGCCTGCCCAGGTGATAGCCGACATGCACATGGTGCAGGGTTCGTGGGTGGAGAGAAAGATCAGGTCTTTCGTATCTGGCCGCTCCCCTAGCTCGTAAAACCGCTTCAATGTATGCACTTCTCCATGCCACATCGGGTTTTCAAGCTCGTTGTTGGTTTCTGCCACCACCAGCGACAGATCGGATTTGCGTAAAATCGCAGCGCCAAACAGCTTGTTGCCAGCAGCAACCCCCTCTCGCGTCAGTGGAATAATGTCTTGCTCAATCACATCCAGCAGTCGTTTGGTCAGGTTTTGGTCGCTCATGTTCGGCTTCCTCTCAGAATCTATTGGGCCATTTAGACCTAAAGGCGCGCGAGAGGCAAAGCCTGAGGGTGATTTTAAAGAAAAATGACACAAGAGGGTTGCTTTTGCTCCCATCGGCAAACAGGCTAGGAAAGAAATATCAGCGGGGATGAGAAGGCGGATTTCTGTTTCTTCAATAAACTGCTATTTGCGCCGATAATGGCCACAAACAAGGAATGGTTCATTGAGTGTTGAATCTGAAAAGCTGTCGGTCTTTCCGGCCTTCTTTCGCGTTGATGGCGCAAAGGTGGCAGTGTTTGGCAATGGCGATGAGGCTTTTGCCAAAGCACGACTGATCAGCAACACATCCGCCCGGATCATTGCCTTTACCTCAGACCCAGAGCCAGCCTATGCAGCCTTTCTGAAACGCAAGGCCATTGAAGTTGATGGCTCTGATTTTTCCGCCGATCTTCTGGCTGGCATGACCATGGTGTTTGCCGCCACCGGCGATGGCGCAACAGACCGCATGATTGTGAATGCGGCGAGGGCCGCCAAAATCCCGGCCAATGCGGTGGATCAGCCCGATTATTGCGATTTTTACACGCCCGCTCTGGTCAATCGCGCACCAATCGCCGTTGCCATTGGTACCGAAGGCGTTGGCCCGGTGCTGGCGCAAATGATCCGCGCAGGAATTGATCGGGAATTGCCTCGCTCGCTGGGCAAGCTTGGCCGCTTGGCCAACAGCTATCGCCATGCGGTGGATAGGTTGGTGCCGCGTGGCGTGGCTCGCCGGCTGTTCTGGCGTTCGTTTTTTCAAGGCGATGTGGCCGATGCGGTGGAAAGCGGCGATATCAGTGCTGCTCGCCGTCAGGCAACCCGTCTACTCAAGGGTGCCGCCAGTGCCAGCCGTGAGGGCAGGGTGTTTCTCGTGGGTGCAGGGCCGGGGGCTGAAGATTTGCTCACCTTGCGCGCTCATCGCCTGATGATGGAAGCTGACGTGATTGTGTTTGATGCTCTGGTTCCGCAAGCCGTGGTGGATATGGGCAGGCGTGATGCCGAGCGTATCTCGGTTGGCAAGCGCAAGGGCTGTCATTCCAAGTCGCAAAGCGAGATCAACGATTTGCTGGTTGAGCTTGGGCAGGCCGGAAAGCGCGTTGTGCGGCTTAAATCCGGCGATCCGCTGGTGTTTGGTCGTGCAGGCGAAGAAATGGCGGCCTTGCGCAATGCAGGCGTGGCCTATGAGATTGTGCCGGGTATTACCTCCGCGCTGGCAGCGGCAGCGGATTTTGAACTGCCGCTGACCTTGCGTGGTGTTTCATCCTCGCTGGTGTTTACCACGGGCCATGATCTCAATGGCGATATCTTGCCCGATTGGGCGCGCCTTGCGCTGTCGGGTGCAACGGTTGCCGTCTATATGGGCCGAAGCGTGGCCGCTTCCGTGGCCGAACGCCTGATGGCGGGTGGCCTTGCCGAAGACACCACCGTGGCCGTGGTGGAAAACGCTGGCCGGGGCGACAAGCGCATGCTGCATGGCACCTTGCGCGAACTTCCGGGCCTTGAGCGCCGCGACGAATTGACGGGACCAGTGATGGTGATTATTGGCGACGCCGTGGCCGGTGCCAATTTTGCCAATTCTGAACCTTTGGGTGCGACCCTTGTTGCCGCACAAAACTTGATGAAGGTGTAAGCATGGCAGAGAAAGTCTTGACCGCAAACCGTTTGGGCGATGGCATTGCCGTGTGGCTGGATGCCAACGGTCAATGGATCGAAAACTTGCAGGACGCTTTTGTGGCCCGCCATGCCGAAGCTGAAGCCGCGCTGGAACAAACCGGCAAGCGCGCGCTGGCGGATAACCTTGTTGTTGATGTTAATCTGATTGACGTGGAAGAGCGCGATGGCAAGCTGTGGCCCTTGCGTCTGCGTGAGCGTATCCGTGCAGAAGGTCCGACCATGCCTTACGCTGAAGGCCATGGCTTTGCCGATCCTGACTTTATAGCCGCCTGAGGAATATTATGTATCGTTACGATGAATTCGACCACGCTTTCGTGTCCGCGCGTGTGGACCAGTTTAGCGATCAGGTGGCACGCCGTTTGAAAGGTGAAATTTCAGAAGACGCGTTCAAGCCGCTGCGGCTAATGAATGGCGTTTATCTGCAATTGCACGCCTATATGCTGCGCGTGGCCATTCCCTATGGCACGTTGAATGCAAAGCAGATGCGGATGCTGGCTCATGTTGCCCGCACATATGACCGTGGTTATGGCCACTTCACCACCCGCCAGAACATTCAATATAACTGGCCGAAATTGTCGGATACGCCCGCGATTTTGAAAGATCTGGCCAGCGTGGAAATGCACGCCATCCAAACATCGGGCAATTGCATTCGCAATGTCACCGCCGACCATTTTGCGGGTGCCGCACAAGACGAAGTTGCCGATCCGCGCCCTTATGCTGAAATTCTGCGGCAATGGTCTTCTGTGCATCCCGAATTTTCCTTCCTGCCGCGCAAGTTCAAAATTGCCGTAACGGGTGCAGAGCGCGACCGCGCCGCCATTCAGGTGCATGACATTGGCTTGCAGGTGAAAAAGGACGAAAATGGCAATCTCGGTTTTGCCGTCTACGTTGGTGGTGGCCAAGGCCGTACCCCGCTGATTGCCAAAAAGGTTCGCGACTTTTTGCCCGAAGAAGACATGCTGTCTTACATCACAGCCATTGTTCGGGTGTATAACCTTCACGGTCGCCGCGACAATAAATACAAGGCGCGCATCAAGATTCTCGTCCATGAAACCGGCGTTGAAGAACTGACCCGCCAGATTGACGCTGAATTTGCGAACCTGAAAGACAGCGTGCTGAAACTGCCCGATGCCGACATTCGCGCCATCGAGAGCTATTTTGCCCTGCCGGAATTGCCCGCCAGGGCTGAAGGTTGGGAAGCTTTGGCCAAGGCCAAAAAGGCCGATTCCGGCTTCGCTTCATGGGTTTCGCAAAATGTGCAGCCGCACAAAAACCCGGACTACGGCATGGTGACAATCTCGCTCAAGCCCATTGGCGGCACGCCGGGGGATGCTTCTGACACGCAGATGGATCTGGTGGCCGATCTGGCCGAGCGCTACGGCTTTGAAGAAATTCGCGTCAGCCACGAGCAAAACCTGATTTTGCCACATGTCGCCATGGCTGATCTGCCAGCGCTCTATGAAGCCTTGTCCGGTGCCAATCTGGCAACAGCCAATGCTGGGTTGATCACGGACATTATTGCCTGTCCCGGCTTGGATTATTGCGCGCTGGCCAATGCCCGCGCCATTCCGGTGGCACAGGCTATTTCCAGCCGGTTTGGCTCTCAGGCCCGTCAGGCGGAAATTGGTGAGCTGAAAATCAAGATTTCGGGCTGTATCAATGCTTGCGGTCATCACCATGTGGGCCATATCGGCCTGCTGGGCGTCGAGAAGAAGGGTGCTGAACTCTACCAGATCACCCTTGGCGGCTCCGGCGATGAAAACTCATCGATTGGGGAAATCATTGGCCGTGGCTTTGAGCCTGAAAAGGTGACAGACGCCGTGGAAAAGGTGGTGAATACCTATTTGGGCCTGCGCCTTGACCCCAAGGAAACCTTCCTGCAAGCCTATCGCCGCGTTGGGCCAAAGCCCTTCAAGGAAGCCCTGTATGGCGGCGCAACCGCCGAAGCCGCTTGAGGAGTGCAGCTCATGACCCGTATCTGGAAAGAATCCGGTTTTGCAGGGCAAGACCCTTGGATTATCGAGACGGAGGAGTTGAAGGCAGGCGAGGGGCAAAAAGTGCTGCTGCCTCTGGAGGACTTTCTCACTGCTGTGGAAGAGAGCAACGCTGTTGACCTCGGCGTGGTGATTGCCCCCGCCGATGATGTGACAAAGCTTGCGTCCTATCTGGACCGTATCGCGCTTGTGGCCGTTAAATTCCCGGCCTACAACGATGGTCGTGGCTTTAGCCATGCCTCCTTGCTGCGCGATAGGCTGAACTATCAGGGCGAAGTGCGAGCCGTGGGCGATGTGTTGATCGACCAAATCCCCTTGATGCTGCGCACAGGCTTTGACAGCTTTGCCGTGACCAACGCCGTTGCCTTGGCACGGCTGGAAGAGAATCGTTTGCCGGGTATTGATAACCACTATCAGCCAGCCGCCCGTGGCGATGGTACGGTGGCAGGTTATAGCTGGCGCCGCCGCTCGGCTTGAGGATGAAGAGATGAGCATGAGCGTTGCGCCTCACTGTCCGTGCCGCTGAAGAACCAGTGTTCTTTGGCGGCAAATTCGGCTATAGGCTCCGCTCAGGCGGTAATGTAAAATGCTACCGCGCATGGATGTGTTGTAACACGCCGCGCTGTAGGGACGAGATTTGAAGGATTCGACCTCCCATGAATGCTCCTGTGAAGACCGATAATGCCGAGCTGATCGTGCCCGAAGGCGTCTATGCCGAAACGGTGCTGAGCGTGACGCATTACACAGATCACCTGTTCCGGTTTCGGATGACACGGCCTGCGGGCTTCCGCTTCCGCTCCGGCGAATTCGCCATGATTGGCCTGATGGTCGAAGGCAAGCCGCTGTACCGCGCCTATTCCATCGCCAGCCCCAGCTGGGATGAGGAGCTGGAGTTCTTCTCCATCAAGGTGCCAAACGGCCCGCTGACCTCGCATTTGCAGCAGATTCAGCCCGGCGATAAGGTGCTGATGCGCAAAAAGCCAACAGGCACGCTGGTTCTGGACGCACTCACTCCCGGCAAGCGCCTTTATATGTTTTCGACAGGCACGGGCGTGGCACCCTTCGCCAGCCTGATCCGCGACCCGGAAACCTATGAAAAGTTCGAGGAAGTCATCCTCACCCACACCTGCCGCGATGTGGCCGAGCTGAAATACGGGTTCGATTTGATCGAAGAGATCAAGGCCGATGAAATGCTGAGTGAAATCGTCGGCGACAAGCTCAAGCACTACGCCACCGTGACCCGCGAAGACTACGCCTTCCAAGGCCGCATCACCGACCTGATTGAAAACGGCAAACTCTTCACCGATCTGGGCGTCCCAGCCTTCAACCCTGAAATCGACCGCGGCATGATCTGCGGCTCGACCGCGATGTTGAAAGACACCAAGGCACTGCTGGAAAAGGCAGGGCTGAACGAGGGTGCGAATAACAAGCCTGCCGAGTTTGTGATTGAGCGGGCGTTTGTGGGGTGATTGATCGCGCTTGAGAGTGTCGTTTGCATCACGGCAAGCGACACTTGAACGTGATCGTCATGTTGATCAATCGGCGTGAGAGCAGCATTAAAGACGATTGATTATTTCTCGGTCGTTTCATAATTTAAAAGCGTAAACTCGGAATTTGACGGCTTTAGTATATTTTTTCACTCTAATTTATTGAGGGGTTTCGAATATGCTTCACGTTCAATGTCGGTGTGGAGCTATCGGAATTGACGTTGCTGAAGAGCCGATTGCGCAAATCTTTTGCCATTGTGATGATTGCCAGACCGTTCACGGCGCGGCATATGTGCCTGAATCGGTATATAAAGCCGAGGCGGTGACAATTTCTCGGGGCAATCCGAAGCAATGGACGCTGAAATCAAATCCGCGTTTTTTCTGCCCTGATTGCGGCACGAAGCTATTCATTGATGTACTGGCCTTGAAATTACGTGGCCTGAACGGATACCTGCTTCCCAAAGAGCGCTTTAACCCGACCTATCACATGCAATGCCAATTTGCAGTTCAACCTGTGAGGGATAATCTGCCTCATTACAAATCTCTCGCGCCGCAATGGACTGGGCCGGATGAAACAGTAGATTGGTAACATCATGGATTTATTATCGATTACCATCTTCGCCGGGGCGTTGCTCCTGAATGCTGGGACTCCCGGCCCTAGCATTGCCGCGCTGGTATCGCGTGTGATTGCAAACGGTTGGCGCGACGTTATCCCCTTTGTTGCTGCCATGTGGATCGGAGAGGTGATATGGCTCACCATGGCGATGGCTGGCCTTACCGCATTCGCACAGACCTTCCAGTTTGGCTTTCATGTCCTGAAATGGCTAGGAGTTTTCTATCTCTGCTGGCTGGCTTTCAAGATGTGGCGCATGCCGATGGATGCGGATGCTGACGATCTTCCTCGGAGAAGTTCGCGGTGGTCAATGTTCGGTGCAGGTATGGCGCTGACCTTGGGCAACCCGAAGATTATGGTGTTCTACCTTGCCCTTCTTCCATCCTTGATTGAGCTTTCAGCAGCAGGAGTTCGAGAATGGGCGATCCTTGCCATCGTCACACTGGTTACACTGGCCGCAATTGATCTAACTTGGACCTTCTTTGCCCACAAGGCGCGGCTTCTCTTAAGGACACCTCGTGCCACAAGGCTTGCCAACCGGCTTGGAGCTGTCGCTTTAGGTGGTGCCGCAGCCGCTATCGCTGCTCGAAACTGATATTAGAGCTTAGAACGGCGGACAACGAGATTTGAAAGATCTATCTTACCCCCGTTCCAAATACCCCAACAACGCCACCATCGCCGCCCTAGCAGCCTTCTCATCCCCATCCTTAACCGCCACATGCAGCGACACAGAGCGGTGTACTTTCTCAAGCGTGGCGGTTGAGGATCAGATTGCAAAGTTTGGGAAGTACAGAGGGCTAACGTTGTCGTTGAACACTCACCGAAAGTTGTCTGGAGCATCGCTTCCCAATCGAAAAGGCAATCGGCACAGTGCGGCTAACGTCTTCAGGAGGCTTTCATGATTGCATTACTGAGAATTGCAGCAACAATTTTTATAGCGACGCTTTCTACCCATGCTTTTGCTGTTGGCTTTCAATATCTTTCCATTCCTGACGACACCGGACGGCCAATCGAAATCGGCATTTGGTATCCAAGCAAATCGGCCATCACATCAACGAAACTTGGCCTGATAGCCCAAGACGTTGCCGTTGATGGGGAGTTAGATGGTAACGGTTTGCCAATAGTGATCTTCTCGCATGGCAATGCGGGTTGGTATGGTGATCGATCAGACGCGGCGGCATTGCTTGCGGAAAATGGGATTGTGGCGATTTCGCTCACCTATCCGGGAGACAACTATAAAGACAGCAGTGATCGATTGCGCCGCCAGTTGACAAGTAGACCAGTGGTCACCAGTCAGGTCATTGATTACGTATTGAATACATGGAGCGGCCGTGAGCATCTCGACCATTCAAAGGTCGGCTTTTACGGATTCTCAGCTGGTGGCTATACAGGAGTAGTGGAACTCGGTGGCGTGCCGGATTGGACATTGTTTGCTCAACATTGCGCTAGCCATCAGCAAGAAATGATTTGTCGAGAAGGCGGGGCGAAATATCTATCGAGTCCTCAGGCCGCAGAGCTTCCAGCCTCCACATGGCATCATGATCCAAGGATAAAAGCGGCGGTTTTGATTGCCCCGGGATATGGGTTTGCTTTTGATCCGAGGTCACTTGAGGCGATCAAGGTGCCAGTCGAACTTTGGGGTGGGAGCAATGACGATCATGTGCCTTTTGAAAGTAATGTGACTTATCTCAAAAACTACATGCCAAATATTTTAGCGTTGCACGAAGTTGCGAACGCGAAACACTATTCTTTCTTGCGACCTTGCAGCGAGGCGCTGAAGGCAAAGAACCTCGAAACATGTTCCGATCTTCCGGGCTTTGACCGAGCGGCATTTCAGGATGCACTCAATCAAGATTTGCTTCATTTCTTTCAATCGCAGTTCGGGAGAAATCGCTGATAGTCTGCCGCAGTCTAACCCCGCTCCAAATACCCCAACAACGCCACCATCGCCGCCCTAGCCGCCCCCTCATCCCCATCCTTAATTGCCCGAATAACCCCCACATGCAGCGACACAGAGCGGTCCATTTTCTCCAATGTCGCCGTTGAATACCAAATCCGGCGGGAGTGGGTTTGGAGGGGTTGCAGCGAGGCGGTGAGGAAGGGGTTGGGGCAGGCGGCTTCCAGCACTTCGTCGAACAGTTTGTCTGCTGCCAGAAAGCCGTCCAGGCTGCCATCCGCTGCGGCACCTGTCATGGCCTTGGCGCAATTGACCAAGGCTTGCCGCTGTTCCGCGCTGGCGCTGGTGGCCACCAAGGCGGCGGCGAGGGGCTCCAATTGCTGGCGCACAGCGATGATCTGGCTGTGGTGTTCCGGGTGAATCTGCGAGATTTGCAGCCCAACGCGCGGGCGCACCACAATAAGCCCTTGCCATTCCAGCTTCTGAATTGCCTCGCGCACCGGCGTGCGGCCATGGCCTGCAAGCTCGATCAGCTCTTTCTCGGTGACGGTTTGCCCCGGCTTGAGCTTCAGCGTCACGATCAAAAGTTCCAGCGCCCGATAGGCGAGGTGGCTTTGTGAGGCTTGAATGTCAGGCATTGGCTCTCCGGTGGTGCATCGACGGATTGAAGTTTTAGAGTCTGTCAGGTTCTTATCGAACCAGACAGACTCTAAAATTATTTGTTTTAGTTTGTCTTTTCGGGAAAACCGGTGACCACTTTTCCCAGACAAACTTTAGCGTTTTTTCCGCCCGTTTGTCTCGATGATCCTATCTGATATATCAGAGATTGACAGGGGAAATTTTAAGGCTCATAATCTCTGATATATCAGAGTGAAGTGACGAGATAGGAATAAATGCCGATTTGTCATCGTCTGATCAGGTATTAACCCGTATAATCAAAGGCTTGATTGAGCTTTGCATGCTCGATCCGCCGCAACGCACAATCAGGAGCGCGCCATGTGGAAGGGCATTTTTCCAGCAGTCACCACCAAGTTTAACGAGGATGGCAGCCTTGATAAGGCCGAGATGGAGCGTTGTCTTGCGCTGCAATTCGAAGCTGGTGTGGATGGCATGATCGTCTGCGGTTCGCTGGGCGAGAACATGACGCTGGAAGCTGATGAAAAGATTGAAATCCTGCGCATTGCCAAATCGGTTGCAGGTAATAAGCCAGTGCTGATGACGGTGTGCGAAAGCAGCACAAAGCGCGGCGCAGATGCCGCCAAGGCCGCCACGGCTGCTGGCGCGGATGGCTTTATGATTCTGCCGGGCGTTCCTTATAAGTCTGCGCCGAATGAGACATTGAACCACATCTCCAAGATCGCCGCTGCTGGTGAGCGTCCGGTGATGGTTTACAACAACCCGATTTCCTATGGCGTGGATGTGACCCTTCCGATGTTCGAGGCTCTGGCCAAGAATGACCTCATTGTTGCCATGAAGGAATCCACCGACGATGTGCGCCGTATCACCGATGTGATTAACGCTTTTGGCACACGCTTTGATGTGTTCACGGGCGTGGATAATCTGGCGCTGGAAAGCCTTGTTCTGGGTGCCGATGGCTGGGTTGCGGGTCTGGTTGTGGCCTTCCCGAAGGAAACAGTGGCGATTTACAAGCTGGTCAAGGCTGGCCGCATTGAAGAGGCGCGGGCGATTTATCGCTGGTTCCGTCCGCTGCTGGATCTCGATGTTTCCACCTTCCTTGTGCAGCAAATCAAGCTGGCAGAGGTGTTTGCAATCCAATCCACCGACCGGGTGCGTGAGCCACGCCTGCCGCTAGAGGGCGAGCATCGCGCCCGCGTTGTCAAGATCATTGAAGCCGCATTGGCAAGCCGTCCGGTTTTGCCTGTGGTTTGAGTGAAATGCCGGGGCGGCCGCACCCGCCCCGGCAAACTATCGCCTGATTTTAATAACTCATTAACCATAACAGCAACTTGTTTATATTGGTCTTTAACCATAATCGTATTTTTGCCATTTTGTCCCCATGTAGATTATGGCAGGTTCTGTGTCGTTAAAGGACATGAATTTGTGTTTTTCGGGTGTGAGTGACCGCGTCGCGGTACAAGCCAGTATCTTGCGACGGTGATGGGGATGGTTGCGTTGAAAATTTCTGGTCCGGTTTCAGTATCGCTGCGAATTGCGTTTGTGATTGCAGCGGGTGCAGCAGTGGCCTCTTGCGGCACCACCCATGACACCAAACAAGCCAGCAATGGCAAAAAGCGCAGCAAGGAATATTTTGCCGAATCCGCCTATGGCGTGAAGGCAAGTCCGCGGGTGGTCGAAAATGGCCCGGTGCCCAAGGGTGGCGGTCGCCGTTTGATTGGCGATCCCTATGTTGTGGCGGGCAAGGTTTACAAGCCGCGCGAAAACCCCAATTATGATGCGACAGGCCTTGCCTCGTGGTATGGCTCGGCCTTCCATGGTCGCTATACCGCCAATGGCGAAGTCTACGACCAATACAGCATTTCTGCAGCTCATCCCACCATGCCGCTGCCAAGCTATGCCCGCGTGACCAATCTGGACACCGGCAGCTCTGTGATTGTGCGCGTGAACGATCGCGGACCTTTCCACGAAAATCGCCTGATTGACCTGTCCGATAAGGCCGCTGAACTGCTGGATGTCAAAGGCCATGGCACAGCACATGTGCGGGTTAAATATGTTGGCCCTGCCGATATGAGCGGCCATGATATGCCGTATTTGATGGCATCTTATGTGCGCAAAGGTCAGCGCGGTCCCGGCATCGACCCTATGGGTGGTGGCCAGATCGCCAGCGGTGTGATGGTGGCATCGAACTCGCCGCTGCAAAATTTCTTTGGCCGTTTCGCAGGCCCCACGGAATCGTCGCAGCCAGCGCAGAAGGCTGCGAAGCCTTCGGTCCAGCCATCCGTGGTGTCGACCTATAGCAAGACATCCTCGTCGCATGTTGCCAGCGCGCCGTTGCCGATGGAGCCTCCACCGATGCCAGCAATGCGCGCCGCGCCCGCAGCGCCGAGAGCAGCCGTAGCCGTTGCACCCATTCAGCAGCGCGCGCCTGCCCCAGCAGTATCCATGGCCCGCAATGAACCTATGCCTGCGGCGGCTTATGCCCCCAAATCTATGAAACCTGCGCCTGTGAAGCCAGTCGCGCCACGCTCCAGCAATGGTCTGCCTCCGGGTTGGATCGTGGGTCCGGCTCCGGTTGGTACCTGAGCCATCACAACAACGGGCAGGGCAGGATTGAGGCTGGACGAAAGCCGCAAGACGTCCTAACGGTACAGCGCGGCATGGGCGAATCTATCCAGATGCCGTATGCCAACAGCAGGGCGGTTTTTCTCTCCTGCACGCATGTTTCTCTGCAAGAGGTGGCAATGTCTTTGCATTTGCCGATCAAAAAACGGAAATCAGCTTGGTGCGCCGTCACTTTGCTTACGCTGCTCGTCGCTGTGCCATGTGTTGTGCCGGTGTTTGCTCAGACTGCGTCCGGTGCGGTACCTCCGGATAAAAATTCCGTCTCTCAAACTGCGCCCAACGGCTTTGTTACCGAAGCCAAGCAGGTTCTTCTGGTTGAGGAAGAGACTGGCACTGTCCTGTTTGAAAAAAACACCTCAACACCCTTCACCTCGGCATCCCTTGCCAAGTTGATGACGGTGGAAGTGGTGCTGGATGCCATCAAATCCGGCAAGCTGACCCTGACGCAGGAGTTTCCGGTGTCGGAATATGCCTGGCGCACGGGCGGCGCACCCTCGCGCACCGCAGCCATGTTTGCGGCCATCCGCTCGAGAGTGTCGGTGGATGCGCTCATCAAGGGAGCCATGGTGCAGATGGCCAATGATGCGTGCCTCGTTCTTGCGGAAGGCATGGCTGGTTCAGAAGACGCATTTGTAAAATTGATGAATGCACGGGCGGTAGCACTTGGGCTGAAAGACAGCCATTTTGCCAATGCCACCGGCCTGCCAAACCCGGATAATAAAGTCAGCGCCCGCGATTTGATAACATTGGCCGAGCATATCAGAAATACCTATCCGGAGTTTTACAAGCTCTACGCTCAGCCGGAGTTTGAATGGAACAAGATCACCCAGCGCAATCGCAATCCTCTTTTGGGGCAGGTGCCGGGTGTTGATGGCTTGGTGGCCGGGTTTGCTGAGGGTGAGGGCTATTCCATCGTGGCCTCAGCCGAGCAAAATGGCGTGCGGCTCTATCTGGCCTTGGCGGGCAGCGCGACCGACAAAACCCGGCAGGATGATGCC
>DNPN01000200.1:34308-41163 GCA_003501385.1 Rhizobium sp.
AGCGCGACAGACAAAACCCGGCAGGATGATGCCACAAAAGCCTTTGCCTGGGGTTTTTCCGCCTTTGAAAAACGCCGCTTGTTTGAGGCTGGGCAGACGGTTGGCAAGGCAAACGTTTATGGGGGCAATCCTGGCGAAATATCACTGGTCTCACCGCAAGCCGTGGATGTCTATGTTCCAACAGATGCGGTAAGCCGGTTAACGGCCAAGGTGGTATATCGCTGGCCGCTGAGGCCGCCGATTGCATCGGGTCAGGAAGTGGCGCGGCTGCATGTGATGCTGGGTGATAAGGAATTGCGTGATTTGCCCTTGCAGGCGGTGGAGCCATCGACACTTGGGCCGCTGTTGAAAAGGGTGCGCGATGCCGTTGTGGAATTACTGTTCTCCTGGGTGTGACCACGTTTTGCAGTTTGCAGCGAATTGATGGGCAATTGCGCCATTGTTTGCCCTCGTAGAGGTTTCCCGCAGACGGTGCTTGCGCTAAACAGCGGTTGGTTAAACCTGACGCCCGTTGTTTGTGGGTGTTGAGAGAAAGCGTTGCAGTGGCATTGGGTCAAGGATTGTTTATCACCTTTGAAGGCGGCGAGGGGGCTGGCAAGTCTACCCAGATCAAGCTTTTGCAAACGCGCCTGCAAGCCTTGGGCCTTGCTGTGGTCGTAACCCGCGAACCCGGTGGATCGCCTGCCGCAGAAGCCTTGCGCCATGTGTTGCTCTCTGGCGCTGCCGAGCCGTTTGGGGTGGAAATGGAAGCCATTCTGTTTGCTGCAGCCCGCAATGATCATGTGGAGACACGGGTTCGGCCCGCACTGTTGCGTGGCGATGTGGTGCTGTGCGATCGCTTCATGGATTCCTCGCGAGTTTATCAGGGTGCCACGGGCAATCTTCCCACCAGATTTATCGAGGAATTGCAGCGTCTGGCCGTCAATGGCGTGATGCCGGATCTCACCATCATTCTTGATCTTCCGGCAAATATTGGCTTGGCTCGCGCCAAACGCCGCGCCGGCGATACAGGCGAAAACACCCCGGATCGGTTTGAAAAAGAAGAACTGGCCACCCACGAGCGCCGTCGCGATGCCTTTTTGGCCATTGCCAAGGCAGAGCCGCAGCGTTGTCGTATTGTTAATGCGCAGGCCGAAATGGATCAGATAGCGGAGTCCATTTTTCAGCTGGTTCAGCCGCTCTTGATCTCTCGTGCTGCGGCAAAGGTGAATTGATATGGAAACACCCGGCATTCTGGATGGAGCCATTGCGCCCTTTGCCAATACCAAGCTGTTTGGCCATAGGGACGCAGAGAGTTTTCTGGCGCGTTCTTATCAATCGGGCAAATTGCACCACGCGATTCTCATTGAGGGGCCGCAAGGCATTGGCAAGGCCACGCTGGCTTTTCGGTTTGCCCACCATGTTTTATCCCACCCGGAGCCGGACGCAGCACCGCTTACCCTTGCCGATCCTGATCAAACCTCTCTTGTGGGGCGTCAGATAGCCTCTGGTGCGTCGCATAATCTGTTGCACCTCAACCGCCCTACGGATGAGAAGACGGGAAAGGTCAAAGCCTTCATCACGGTTGAGGAAATTCGCCGCGCCGGGCATTTCTTCTCGCAAACGTCGGGCACAGGCAATTGGCGCATCGTGATTATCGATCCCGCCGATGACATGAACCGCAACGCCGCCAATGCCATTTTGAAAGTGCTGGAAGAGCCGCCAAAGCGCTCATTGTTTCTGGTGCTGTCGCATGCTCCGGGAAAGCTTTTGCCCACCATTCGCTCGCGCTGCATGCCGCTGAAGCTGGAGGCTTTGGGTGAGGCTAATCTCTCACAGGCGCTTGCGCATTTAGGCACTCCCATTTCGCCGGATCAATCGGCAACGCTCACCGATCAGGCCAAAGGCAGTGTGTCCCAAGCGCTGAAATTGCTCAATTACGGCGGCATGGACATTATTCAGGCGTTCAACGATCTGTTGGCCAATCAGGGCGCTAGCGCGCGCCGCCAGATGCACAAGCTAGCCGACGTGCTCTCCGCTAAGGATAGCGATGTTATTTATCAATTTTTCATCGAGCATTTGTGCGAATTTCTCATGGACAATGCCAAAGACGCCGCCATGCGGGGCGATCTTGGGCGCGCAGACCGACTGTCACGGCTTTCCAGCGGCATCATTGAAAAGCTGGGTATTGCCGGTGCCTATAATCTCGACCGCAAGCAAAGCCTGCTGGAGGTTCTGGCAGAGGTGACGGCTTAGATTATTATGGTGCGATCAATTTGATGGCCACGACAATCAACACGACGGCAAGGATTGTTCTCACCAATTTTTCGGGCAATTTGGGCGCGGCATAGCTGCCAAGAACAATGCCCGGAATGGAGCCGATCAGCAGCGAAATCAGCAAAAGCCAGTTCACATCGCCGATCATCCAATAACCTGTGCCACCCAGCAGCGTTAAAGGGATAGCGTGGGCAATATCCGAGCCAACGATGTCGTTAATCTTGGCGCGTGGGTAGATGAACAGCAAGATCGTCACGCCGATAGCACCCGCGCCCACCGAGGTCAGCGTGACCAAAACACCCAACACGATACCCAGCAGCACGGTTGCAATACCGATTGTTCCGGGGCTCGGATTCCGATGCTGAGTAAGCCAGCGCACTTCGTAACGCAGCAACACATCACGAAACAGCAAAATCATGGAGGTGATAAGCAGCATCACCCCGAGCGAGGTGGTGAGCAGGGCAACCGAATGATCGCTTTTGCGATCCATGCCACTTATCAGCCAAAGGGTGAGGGCTGTTGCCGGAATGCTGCCCAGAGCCAGAAGTCCCACCAACCGCCAGCGAATGTGGCCGTGACGATGATGCACGGCTGTGCCCGCCATTTTGGTGACGGAGGCATAGAGGAGGTCGGTGCCAACCGCCATCGTTGGATGGATGCCAAACAGCAGTACCATCAACGGTGTCATCAGCGACGCCCCGCCGACCCCGGTGATTCCAACGAGACAGCCAACCAGAAAGCCGGAGAGAGACAGCAGCGGATCAAAGGAAAAATGCGTTAGCAAGCCGTATCTCCGGTTCGGTATGTTTTCCGAATGCTGCCCACGAGCATGACGATTCAAAGACGCACGCGGTGTTAGAAAGTTCGCTGGTATAGCATTTCTTACGCAGTGCAGCCAAAGATATTGCGGCCTTGTTTTGAATGGCGCGGGGAAAAGCGTTTCGAAAAAAAACGATAGCTGGGCATGTTTGTTCCTGTATCGCACATTTTTCCGCAGCAATGCGCCAGCGCCGATAAGCTCGGTGCGGAAATATCATACAATGGAAACTTGTTGTTTCGCATGGCTCCAACATGCGTTAAGAGCGGCATACACATTAAAAAGACGCGACGCGGACTCCAAAGGCCGATCCATGAAAGATACATTCTACATCACCACCGCCATTTCCTACCCTAACGGCAAGCCGCACATTGGCCATGCCTATGAGCTGATTGCGACCGATGCCATGGCACGGTTTCAGCGGCTTGATGGCAAGGATGTGTTCTTTCTCACGGGTACCGATGAGCATGGCCAGAAAATGCAGCAGACCGCGCGCAATGAAGGCATTACGCCGGAAGAACTGGCAAAGCGCAATTCTGACGAATTCCGCGCCATGGGCAAATTGCTCAATGCTTCCAATGATGATTTCATTCGCACCACCGAGCCGCGCCACCATGAGGCCAGTCAGGCCATCTGGAAGCGGATGGAAGCCAATGGCGATATCTATAAGGATAGCTACGCCGGCTGGTATTCCGTGCGCGATGAGGCCTATTACGCCGAGGATGAAACCTCGGTGCGTGATGGTGTGCGCTATGGGCCACAAGGCACACCGGTGGAGTGGGTGGAAGAAGAAAGCTATTTCTTCAAGCTCTCGGCCTATGAAGACAAGCTGCTGAAACTCTATGAAGACCAGCCCGATTTCATTGGCCCCAATGAGCGGCGCAATGAAGTGATGTCGTTTGTTAAATCCGGCCTCAAGGATTTGTCGGTGTCTCGCACCACCTTTGACTGGGGCATTAAGGTTCCCGGCGATGACAAGCATGTGATGTATGTCTGGGTCGATGCGCTGACCAATTACGTCACTGCCACCGGCTATCTCACGGATGAGAATGGCCCGCGCGCCAAATATTGGCCCGCGGATGCCCATATTATCGGTAAGGACATTATCCGTTTCCACGCGGTGTATTGGCCGGCCTTCTTGATGTCTGCCGGTCTGCCTTTGCCAAAACGGGTCTATGCCCATGGTTTCTTGCTCAACAAGGGCGAGAAAATGTCGAAGTCTCTGGGCAACGTGGTGGACCCGGTTAATCTGGTCAATCACTTTGGTCTGGATCAGGTGCGATTTTTCTTCCTGCGCGAAGTCTCGTTTGGGCAGGATGGCAGCTATTCGGAAGAGGGCATCGGTACCCGCATCAATGCTGATCTTGCCAATGGCATTGGCAATCTTGCCAGCCGGTCCTTGTCGATGATTGGAAAGAATTGCGATGGCAAAATCCCGCAGCCCGGCGAATTGACCGATGCGGACAAGGCCATTCTGGCCGTTGCCGATTCTGCCATCACCATTTGCCGCGAGGAAATGGCGACCCAGCAGATTCACAAGGCTGTTGCGGCTATCATGAATATTGTCAACGAAACCGACCGCTATTTTGCCGCGCAAGCGCCTTGGGTGCTGCGCAAGACCGATGTGCCGCGCATGGAAACCGTACTCTATGTCACCGCCGAAGTTGTGCGCCAGATTGCGATTCTGTTCCAGCCGATCATGCCGGACAGCGCCGCAAAGCTTTTGGATCTCGTCGCCGTCGCGCCCGAAGACCGCAGCTTTGCCAAGCTGGGCGAGGCGGGTCGCCTCACCCCCGGAACCGTTCTGGAAGCACCTAGCCCGGTGTTTCCGCGATACAACGCCCCTGAAAAGGCTTGAAACAATGCTGATTGATACTCACTGCCATCTGGATTTTGCCGATTTCGAGGAAGAGCGTGACGATCTGGTCAAGCGAGCCCATGATGCTGGTGTCAAGCAGATGGTGACAATCTCCACCCGCGTGGCAAAGCTGGATGCGCTGCTGGCTTTGACACAGCGTTATCCATCGGTGTTCTGCTCGGTTGGCACGCATCCCAACAATGCCAATGAAGAGCTGGATATTACAGCGGACGATCTGGTGCGGCTGGCCAATGCCCATGACAAGGTTGTGGCTATTGGTGAATGTGGTCTGGATTATTTCTACGATACGCAAACGCCTCAAGACCAGAAAATCGGCTTTTTGCGCCACATCGACGCCTCGCGCCAAACCCAGTTGCCGCTCGTCATCCACAGCCGTAGTGCGGATGAGGATATGGCAGCAATTTTGACGCAAGAGACTTCGAGCGGGGCTTTCCCTTTCATTCTCCACTGTTTTTCGGCAGGCGAAGCGTTGGCAAAGACAGGCGTTGAACTGGGCGGCTACATCTCGTTTTCCGGCATTCTGACTTTTCCAAAATCGCAGGAATTGCGCGATATTGCCAAGGATGTGCCGCTGGAGCGCTTGTTGGTGGAAACAGACGCGCCCTATCTGGCCCCCAAGCGCTGGCGTGGCAAGCGCAATGAGCCTTCCTATGTGGTCAACACGGCCGAAGTGCTGGCCGAGGTCAAGGGTTTGAGCTATGCAGAGATAGCCAGGATCACCACGGATAATGCCCTGAAATTGTTTTCCAAAATGCCAAGGCTATGATTGACCCATGACCTATCTCCGCCGTTTCACCATTCTGGGATGTGGGTCCTCTCCGGGGGTGCCGAGGATCAACGGTGATTGGGGCGATTGCAACCCGGATAACTCCAAAAATCGACGCACACGGGCTGCATTTCTGGTTGAGCAAATCGGCCCAGATGGCGGGCAGACCACGGTTTTGGTCGATACCGGACCGGATTTTCGGGAGCAGATGATACGGGCAGGGGTCGGTTCCATTGATGCCGTGGTCTACACCCACGCCCACGCCGATCACCTGCATGGTATTGATGATTTGCGCGGCTATTCTCTGGTGCAAAAGCAGCGGATTCCGATCTATGCCGAGCCTGAAACCATGCGCCGTATTGAGGCCGGGTTCGGTTATTGCCTTAAAACGCCCGAGGGTAGCGGCTACCCGCCGATTGTGCGGCCACATGTGATTGAAGCGCTGGACCAGCCGGTGATGATCGAAGGGAAGGGGGGCAAGATCCCTCTCCTGCCATTGTTGCAGCAGCATGGCGATATCATCTCGCTGGGCTTTCGTATTGGCGATGTCGCTTATTGCAGTGATGTCAGTGATTTTCCAGAGGACACGGCAAGCCGGTTGTTGGGGCTGGACGTTCTTATTATCGATGCCTTGCAATATCGGGAGCATCCAAGTCATCTTTCCTTGGGGCAAGCGCTTGGCTGGATTGAAGAACTGTCGCCCAGCCGCGCTATTTTGACCCATATGCACATCCCGCTTGATTACGACACAGTAATGCAGGAAACCCCTGCACATGTTGAACCCGCTTATGATCAGCTGCAGTTTGAAACTGTGCTGGACACGCTTGAAACCTGATCCAACTGGCCCGCGTGCGGGTAAAATCCATCCATGCTGAACAAGCCTTACCAATCTCCCAGCCTAGCCAGTTTTCTGGACAATATCCGGCTTTCCCGGTTGCAGGCGCTGTTTCGACGCGGCGAGCTTGGGCTGGTGGCGCTGGCTGTGTGCATTGGCATTTCGGCGGGGCTTCTCGTCTCGCTGGTCCGGTTTCTCAGCGAAAGCCTACACTATCTGATTTTTGGCGTTGATGGCACACTTAGTGGCAGCCAGGTCTCTGGTATCATCGTGCTGGTTGGGCCAATGGCTGGGGGGGGGTT
>DNPN01000200.1:41442-46939 GCA_003501385.1 Rhizobium sp.
GTTTTTGTGCTATCCAAAACCCGCAAAAAGCCGATGATCGACCCGATTGAAGCCAATGCACTGCATGGCGGACGCCTGTCGCTGACAGATAGTATCATCGTTTGCGTGCAAAATATCATTTCCAATGGGTTTGGCGGCTCTGTGGGGCTTGAGGCTGGATACAGCCAGATCGCGTCGGGTGTTGCCTCAAAGATCGGCATCAAGCTAAAACTGCGGCGAGGGGATATGCGCATTCTGGTGGGCTGTGGTGCCGCCGGTGCCATCGCTGCCGCCTTTGACGCGCCGCTGACGGGCGCTTTCTACGCCATTGAGCTGATTGTTGGCTCCTACACCGTCATCACCCTTGCCCCGGTGATTGTGTCCGCACTGGTGGCCAATCTGGCCGCAAACCAGATCGCTCATCGTGGTTTGTCCATCGATGTCGGCATCACCGGCGTTGTCACGCCGATTGATTATGTTCCAGCCATCGCCTTGGGTATTCTTTGCGCTGGCATTGGCATCGTGCTCATGCAGGCTGTGTCCTTCATTGAGGAAACGGCGCGCCGAAGCTCGATTTCGCAACCGTTCCGGCCTTTTATTGGTGGCATTATCGTGGGGCTTCTGGGCCTGATTTCACCACAGGTGCTCTCCAGCGGCCATGGCGCGCTGCATCTCAATCTCGGGGGTGAGCAAGCACTGGGTGCGTTGGTGTCGCTGTTTTTGCTGAAATCGATTGCCAGCGCTGTGTCGATTGGCTCTGGTTTTCGCGGAGGTTTGTTCTTCGCCTCGCTGTTCATGGGTTCACTGCTTGGAAAAATTTTCGTCTTCGGCACGGATTTCTTTCCGCAATTGACGCTGACGCCCGCCGTTTACGCGGTGGTCGGCATGAGCGCCTTTGCCGCTGCCGTGATTGGCGGGCCTTTGACCATGACCTTTCTGGCGCTGGAACTGACAGGCGATTTTCCCATTACCTCGCTGGTTCTCGCAGCCGTGGTGACGGCATCCTTGGTGGTGCGGGTTTCCTTTGGCTATTCCTTTGCCACATGGCGGTTTCACTTGCGCGGCGAAACCATCCGCAGCGCCCATGATGTGGGCTGGATCCGCGATTTGACGGTGAACAAGATGATGCGCGCCGATGTCCGCACGGCCAAAATCTCCATGACTCTCGAGGATTTCCGCACGCGGTTTGCGCTTGGCTCAACCCAGCGCGTGATCATGGTGAATGACGAGGGCCGTTATGTCGGTATTGTGCTGGTGCCGGAAGTCTATGCCGATCCCATGGATCGCAACGGCAGTGAACGGACGCTGGAAAGCTATCTGCGCTACACAAAAGATGTGCTGCTGCCAACCATGAACATCAAACAGGCGGCCGCACTTTTTGACTCGACCCAGAGCGAAGCCTTGGCCGTGGTCAACGCCCAGGGACAGGTCAAGCCAATCGGACTACTAACCGAGAGCCACACACTGCGCCGCTACAGCGAAGAACTCGACCAACGCCGCCGTGAAGCCTCGGGCGAGATTTAAACGCTGCGCGTTTCAACGCAGCATCGGGATGCTGTATAATGATGCCATTCTCCATCTGATTTACAAATAAAAGTTCCATAACCTATCTTATCTGATAATCACTGTTCCAATTGGTGGGTTCAAGGATGAAGTGCAACTTGTCACTATTCTCCGGCTCGAACCCGTCAAGGTATCTCATCAGAGAACTGCCCCACCGCAGCCAACGGCTATGTCGTTTCGTAACCACATGCGCGCAGAAAGAAAGATGCGGCATCCTTTGCGTGGCTTTCCATTTCGTCCAGCATTTGGGTGAGATCCGCGTGGAACAGCGATCTCATCATGATCGGAAGCAGAACCAGATCGATAAACCGGCGTGCTGTGAGCGCCAGGTTCGCTGGCGCAAAGGCTGGAAGACTGTGTATCTCTTCGGCTTCTGCCAGCTCTGAGACCAGTTTGGTGACTGCTACCGAGCCCTGGGAGCGAATATTATAGTGGATGGTTGTTGCTAATTCCGGATGGCGCGTGGCTTCGGCAATGACGCTTCGCATCAAGCCGACAGTCTCCGCGTTGACGCTGCGCTGAACAATCAAGACACCAATGGTCTGGAAACGCTCCTCAATCGAGCCCACTGCATCAGGCACGACAATTTCAGTGACCCGCTGCGACCAACGTGTCACGACGTCCCGAAACAGCAATTCCTTGTTGGTGAAGCGGGCATAAATACTGGGCTTCCCTGCCCTCGCCACTTCAGCAATTTCGTCAATGCTGGCTCCCTCATAGCCACGCTCGATGAAGACCTTCAGGGCGGCATTGAGAATCCGACTTTCGACCTCCCCGGCCTGGTCACGGGTTGGCCTACCTCGTTTGGGCGTGTGGGCTTTCGATTTTGTCGTCTGGTCGCTCAAAGTTCGCTCTCACTCTTTCGTGAAATCACGTCGATCTCGGATTGTCGTCTTGACTATCATCGGGGACAGCTCTACGTCAATATGAATTGAAACGTTTCGTTTCATTTAAATGGCGTATCGATAGGAGTTGACACGATGACCGCGCCGCAGGAGCAAAATTCAGGAAAGCTGATCGTGCTGGAAACCCGAAACGGTCATGCCGTGCCGAAGAGTGATGCCGAGAAGATCACCGACAAGCAGGAGCAGGCCGACGCACCGCAGACCGGAGAACGGACTGAGCCCCATGACTTGAAGGGGTCGAGTAGTGAAGCCGGTGCGCTCACGGGCGGGCGTTCGCGGCGTCGGAAAATGGCTTTCATTGGGGCACCGGCTTTGCTGGTTGCGGCGTTTGCCACCTATGTTTATTGGGACAATGGGGGCTATTTTGAAACCACGGATGATGCCTTTGTGGCTGCCCGCCAATTCCCCGTCAGTTCCAAGGTTGCGGGATATATTGCATCCGTTGCGGTGACAGATAACGGCCACGTCAACGCCGGTGATGTGATTGCAAAGCTGGATGACCGGGATTATCAGGCATCGCTTGCACAGTCCAAGGCGCAATTGGCGGCAGGCAAGGCGAATGTCGCAAATGTTTTGGCCGAAACAGCGTCTCAGGAGGCGCAGATCGCTCAGGCAAAAGCGCAGGTTGATCAGTCAGACGCCAATCTGGTATTCGCCCGCCAACAATATGACCGCTACAACGCCTTGGCAAAAAACGGCTCCAGTACCGTTCAGAATGACCAGCAATATACCTCTCAGCTCCATCAGCAAGAGGCGGCCCTGAAGACCTCTCAGGCTTCTCTTGTCTCGGCGCAGAAGCTGCTGGATTCTTATATATCGCAGCAAGCCAGCGCTCAGGCGACCCTGGAACAAGATGAAGCGGAGTTGGAACAGGCCAAATTGAACCTGTCCTACACCACCGTGAAGGCCGCGCAGCCGGGACGTGTGGTTCAGCTATCAGCAGCCGAAGGTGAATATGTTCAGGCCGGGTCCAGCCTTGCTATGTTTGTGCCTGACAAGCTTTGGGTGACGGCTAATTTCAAGGAAACCCAACTGGCCAAGATGCGGCCAAGACAGCCTGCCACGGTGACGATTGATGCCTACCCTGACCTTCTGATTCACGGTCATGTGGAAAGTGTTCAGCCCGGATCTGGCACCGCATTTTCACTGCTGCCAACAGAAAACGCCACGGGAAACTATGTGAAGATCGTGCAGCGGGTGCCAGTGAAAATCGTGCTGGATGATGTGCCAAGCGATGTGGCGCTGGGACCGGGCATGTCGGTTTTGCCGACTGTTCGTGTTGATCCCGATACCTCCTTGTGGGAGCGCATGAGGAGCATGTTATGAATGCGCGCGCTGTTGTCCGACATGCGACGAATCCCTGGTTGATTGCCCTCGTCGTTTCACTTGCCAGCTTTATGGAAGTGCTCGATACGACAATTGCCAATGTCGCGCTGAACTATATTTCCGGTGGCCTTGGTGTCAGCGAAGATGAGGCCTCCTGGGTTGTCACAACCTATCTCGTTGCCAATGCCGTGGTGGTGACGGCAACGAGCTATCTGGTGCGTATTTTTGGACGACGGACCTTTTTCGTTGGCTGCCTGGGTCTGTTTACATTCAGCTCGGTGATGTGCGGTTTTGCGCCGAATCTGCAATTTCTTTTGCTGGCGCGTGTTTTGCAAGGTATAGCTGGCGGCGGCATGGTGCCGGTTGCGCAATCCATTCTGGCTGACAGTTTTCCGCCTGAAAAACGCGGGCAAGGCTTTGCCATGTTTGGCGTGGCAGTGGTGGTGGCTCCCGTTGTTGGCCCAACGCTGGGTGGGTGGCTCTCAGATAACCTCTCTTGGCACTGGTGTTTTCTGATCAACGCGCCCGTTGGCGTCTTGTCCATGGTCGCCGTTGCCATGTTGATTCAAGATCGTGAGGGTGATGCCGAAGAGCGGGCCCGGTTGCGCCGCGAGCAAGGCGGGTTCGACTGGATTGGCTTTGGCCTTGTCGCCACCTTTCTTGGAATGCTTGAACTGGTTCTTGACCGTGGATTGGAAGATGACTGGTTCGGGTCTTCATCTATCGTCGGCGCGACGTTTGTCTGCGGCTTGGCATTTTGCCTGATGATTCCTTGGGAATTAAACCATAAAAACCCCGCCATCGATCTGCGAATGATCGCCAGCCGCCAGTTTGGAACCTGCTTTTTGGTTATGATGGCCACGGGCGCACTGTTGTTGGCAACCACACAATACCTGCCCCAGCTTGTTCAGACCAATCTCGGGTATACAGCGACATGGGCCGGGTTGTTGCTGTCTCCCGGCGGTGTGGTGACAATGGTGATGATGTTTGTGGTCGGGATGCTGTCATCAAAGGTGCAGCCGCGATATTTGATTGCCGTTGGCGCATGCTTTGTGGCTTTGGCAATGTATCAGATCACCAGTTCCTATAGCGGTATCGGGTTCTGGTTTCTGGCGAGAGCGCGTATGCTGCAGGGCATCGGTCTGCCATTGATCTTTCTGCCGATCACCTCGGCCTCCTACGATGGCATTCCGCCCAGCAAAACCGACCAAGCGTCAGCCTTGCTGAATGCGGCGCGCAACACGGGCGGATCAATCGGGGTTTCGCTGGTCTCCAACGTGATCTCGCATCGTGAGCAGTTCCATCAGAGCCGGATGGTGGAGCATGTGCTGCCGTCGAGCCCGCAGTATCAAGCGACCCTCAGTCAGGTGACCAATTACTTTGTTGGTCAGGGCAGCAATATGGTGCTTGCGCAAAAACAGGCAATTGCCTGGATCGGCAATCAGATACAAAGTCAGGCGTCATTTCTGGCCTATATGGATGCTTTCTGGGTGCTTACCTTGATTTCTCTTGCTGCTGTGCCGCTGGCTTTGACGTTGCGCAAGGTTAAACTGGGCAAAAGCGCTTCGATGGGTCATTGAGGTCAGTTCCGACCACAATTGGGGTCTGGGTCCCCCTGCCAACATGGAGCGCCGCGACGGCGCTCTTTTTTCGCGATCAATCTTGCAAAACGGCATTTTCTAGAGTCTGTCAGGTTCAGATTGAACCAGACAGACTCTAGACTT
>DNPN01000169.1:0-6398 GCA_003501385.1 Rhizobium sp.
GTGTAATGGTCTGCTGGTCGCTCACGGCTTGCCCTCAACGTTTCCTTCTCCATATCGCGCTTTTGGTGCGGTCAATCAACAGGGCAGGGCAAACAACATTGCGGGGTGGCTGTGGCAATCAGGCGCAGGTTTGCGGCAAAAACGTCAACGGATCAGACCCGTTTTGGGCCTGATCCGTTTGTTGTGTGTTAACGCCAAAACGTGAGATAAATGTCACGCCGCTATGCTGTTGAAAAACTGCATGCTGGCAGCCACGGCGTCGGGAATTTCCGATAGATGCGTTCCCTCGATCACATTTGATGTGATGGAGGCTTTGGCGGCTTTGGCCCGCTTGATCAACAACTCGGCACCCTGATCAAAGCTGGTTTCCGTTGAGGCATGCAGCAACAGGATCGGGCATTTGAAGCTATGTGCATAACATACGGGGCTGCGAACCTCGAATTCATGGGGCACAGCATCGTCAAAACGAATATCGTCTGGATAGCGGGTGAAGAAGCGAAACGCATTGGGGTTGCCGGAAATCGGCACGGCGGCCCGGAACTTGTAGCTGCTCATGGCAGACAACATGGCCAAGGTGCCGCCAACGCTGTGCCCAGCCAAAAACACCCGCTTTGGATCGACGCCTGGCAAATGGGCAAGCCGGTCTGCTGCGGAGAGCACATCATCCACTTCGTCATAAAAGCCGGAGAAAATGCCCGATTGACCATTTTCGCCCCGCAGTGATGGCATCATCACCACATAGCCCGCATCAATATAGCCCTGAAGCGGTGCCCATTGCCCGGCTCCCATGGCATTGCCGCCATGCAGAAACAAAACAGCGGGCTTGGGCTTTTTCTCGCGCTTGTATCTTGAAACCCAGGCGGTCAGGTTTACGCTGCCGGTGCGACCAGAGCGATAGAAAATGCGCTCGGCCCCGCTGGGCGGGTCAAGGGGTTCAAATTTGTCGGGGGCAGGGCCTTTGCGCAAAAGGTGGGTGCGAAAATGCTCACGCGCCTTGATATAATCCTTACGGAGCAATCTCGGTTCTGCGGGGACTTCAAAAGCCATCCCCACGGACGGTGCCACACATGCTGCCGCCATTCCTGTCAAAACGGTTCTGCGTGTCAGTATCATGTTGCTCTCAAATTTGAATGTTACCAAGCGGACTCAACCTTATCTCGATTATACCCATGGTGCATGTGTTCTGTCTTTTCGCCAATACACATTTTTTTGAGGTCGTAATTAGGGCGGTATGTGTGTCCGACAACTGTATTTTTTTGAACAGATTTCATCGCCCATGCGTTGATCTCTGGATAAGTTTTAATCAGTTTATTGTCATAAACGCCAAAAGTTAGGATGCTTATTTTGCGCAACTGCGAAGAATTTAAGCAAGATCCCGTAACGGGTGGCATGCGGGGATATTTTGCCACTTTGCGGACGCCCAGTTTTCGGGCTTTTGTTGCTGATTTTGGTCAGTTGAAAATATTTTTGCTGAATTGTGCACGCTTCTTGCATTGCTGCATGTGTTGTACTCATATGAGAAAAAACAAGGGGGATTGCGCCATTGGCATTTGATGAAATGATCAAAGCGGACGGCAGTCCGCGCGGGCCATATGACAAGTTTTTCGAGTGGTATTCCAGTCAGGATCCCAAGCACCTGATTGCAAAATCACGGGATGCGGAAACCATTTTCAGAAAAACGGGTATTACATTTGCCGTTTACGGCCATGAGGATTCATCCGAGAAGCTGATTCCGTTTGACCTCATTCCGCGCATCATCTCGGCGCAGGAATGGCGCAAACTGGCGCAAGGAATCGAACAGCGCGTGTTGGCCCTCAATGCGTTTCTCGATGACATCTATCACAAGCAGGAGATTATCAAGGCGGGCCGCATTCCGCGTGAGTTGATTGAGAAAAATGATGCATTCCTGCCGGAGATGATCGGCTTTCGCCCGCCGGGCGGGGTTTACACGCACATTGTCGGCACAGATATTGTCCGCACAGGTGAAGGCGAATTTTACGTGCTGGAAGACAACGCCCGCACGCCATCCGGTGTCAGCTACATGCTGGAAAACCGCGAAACCATGATGCAGATGTTTCCAGAGCTGTTTCAGGCCAACAAGGTGCAACGCGTTGAAGATTACCCCTATCTCTTACGCCAGTCTTTGGCCTCTCTTGCTCCCCCCGGCTGCAAAGGCAAGCCGCGCGTGGCGGTGCTAACCCCCGGCATCTACAATTCTGCCTATTATGAGCACTCTTTCCTCGCCGATATGATGGGTGTGGAATTGGTGGAAGGCTCGGATCTGCGGGTTATCGACGGAAAGGTGAAGATGCGCACCACCCGTGGCTATGAGGCCATCGATGTGCTCTATCGCCGTGTGGACGATGATTATCTTGATCCGCTGACCTTCCGGCCAGACAGCGCCCTTGGTGTTCCGGGGATCATGGATGTCTATCGCGCCGGCAATATCACCATTGCCAATGCGCCGGGCACCGGCATTTCCGATGACAAGGCGATCTACTCGTACATGCCGGAGATCGTCGAATTTTACACAGGGCGCAAGGCGATCCTCGAAAATGTGCCGACATGGCGCTGTTCCGAGCCGGACAGCCTGAAATATGTGCTGGAGCATCTGGAAGAGCTGGTGGTCAAGGAAGTGCATGGCTCTGGTGGTTATGGCATGCTGGTTGGTCCAACCGCTTCTAAAAAGGAACGGGCCGTTTTTGCTGAAAAGCTGAAGAGCCGACCGAGCAATTACATTGCCCAGCCAACCCTGTCTTTGTCCACGGTGCCGATTCTGGTCAACAAGGGCATTGCACCAAGGCATGTGGACCTGCGTCCTTACGTGCTGGTGTCGGATAAGGTGCAGATCATTCCTGGCGGCTTGACCCGTGTGGCACTGAAGCAAGGCTCGCTGGTGGTCAATTCCAGCCAGGGCGGCGGCACCAAGGACACCTGGGTTCTCGAAACCGACGCCGCTGCGATTTGATCTTGCCTTGATCGCGCCGGCGCGCGATCAAGGGACGCCGCGCATCGGTTCGGCGTCGGTTTTAACTAGGACGTTTCGGGCAAGCCCGAAGCATTTATGCTCACCGTCGTTTTCGCCGGTCCAGTTTCTCCGGGACAAGCTCTCCTGTCCTGGCCGGCGGCGACGGTCGCTAGAGAAGAAAATTTTCGTCAAGGGCGCCCCATATGCTTTCCCGCACCGCCGACAATCTTTACTGGGTCTCGCGCTATCTCGAACGCGCCGATTTCCTGGCCCGCCTTATCGAAGCTTCCAGCCGCATTTCCGCCCTGCCCANNAGCCAGGGCGGCGGCACCAAGGATACGTGGGTACTGGAGGACTGATGGTTATGCTCGGAAGAACTGCAAACGGGCTCTATTGGATGTTCCGGTATATTGAGCGCGCAGAAAATATTGCAAGACTGGTAGATGCTGGATTGCGGGTGTCCCTGACCCGTTCCGGTGCCACGGATGAAGACTGGGGCGGTGTGCTGCAAAGTGGCGATGTTCATGACATTTACATGGAAAAATACGCCAAAGTCACAGCAGCGGATGCGATTGATTTTCTGTTGCGCGACAAAAGCAATCCATCCAGTGTGATGTCTTGCGTGGAAGCGGCCCGCAACAATGCCCGCATGGTGCGCACGGCCCTGACCCGGGAAACCTGGGAAGCCACCAACGAATGCTGGATTGCGATGAAGCAGCTGTTGGCCAGACGGCTGAAATCTGCGGACTTGCCGGAAGCCATTGATACGGTGAAACGCAGTGCAGGGCTTATCCGTGGTGCGTTCCATGGCTCGATGTTGCGCAACGAGATTTACAATTTTGCGCGCATTGGCACATTCATGGAGCGGGCCGATAACACCAGCCGTATTCTGGATGTGAAATATTACGTGCTGTTGCCTGCGGTGACGCAAGTGGGTTCGTCGCTGGATAATATCCAGTGGGAATCGATTCTGCGCTCGGTCTCTGCCCATCGCTCCTATCGCTGGGTCTATGATGGCGATTATCTGGCCTCCAATATTGCCGATTTTCTGATCCTGAACGGGCAAATGCCACGATCTTTGGCCTATTCCTATGAAAAGATCGTCAGCAATCTGGGCTATATCGCCAAGGAATATGGTGAGCGATTGCCTGCCCATAAAACGGCCGATGACATTCGCGCATCGCTGCATTCCACCAATATCGCCCAGATCATGGATCAGGGCCTGCACGAGTTTCTCGATAATTTCATCTCGCTCAACAATAAGCTTGGGCAGGAAATTACCGAGGGCTACCGGTTCTACAGTTGAGGCGGGGCACAGAGAATGCGTTTAAAAATCAACCACGTGACGGAATATACCTATGATGATCCCGTGCAGTTTTCGCTGCAACGGCTGCGGTTGACGCCGGTTGAAGGCCCCGGTCTCAAGGTGCTGTCGTGGAATATTGCGGTGGATGGAGCCAAGGTTGAGGCTGGTTTTAACGACCAGTTCGGCAATCACACCCATCTGGTGTCCTATGAGGGCGAAAGCCGCTCCGTGCGGATTGTTGCCGCCGGGATGGTCGAGACGGAAGATCGCACGGGCATTTATGGGCCACACACAGGCTTTGTACCGCTCTGGCTGTACTTGCGCGATACGCCGTCCACCAAAGCGGGCAAGCTGACGCGCGAGTTGGTCAAAGGCCTCGAAGGTGATAGCGATCTTGCGAAAATGCACGATATGATGGCGAAGCTGCATGAGCAGGTGCGCTATGAGCCCGGCACGACCAATACCGAAACCACGGCTGAACAGGCTCTGGAGGCGGGACGAGGCGTGTGTCAGGATCATGCCCATATCTTCATTGCGGCGGCCCGTTCCATGCAATTTCCGGCCCGTTACGTTTCCGGCTATCTGATGATGGTGGATGTGGCAGAACAGGCGGCAACCCATGCCTGGGCCGAAGTGCATCTTCCTGGCCTCGGTTGGGTTGGCTTTGATGCCGCCAACAATCTGTGCCCGGATGAGCGTTATGTTCGGCTGGCAACTGGACTTTGCTATACCGATGCAGCCCCGATTTCGGGCATGCGGATTGGTTTGGCGGATGAGGCCATGTCGGTGACGGTGACCGTGTCGGATGCGGGCCAAAGCCAGTCCCAGAGCCAGAGTTGAGATTTTAGAGTTTGTCAGGGAAAAGTGGATCCCGGTTTTCCCGAAAAGACAAACGAAAACAAGAGAATCTAGAGTTTGTCTGGTTCAATGTGAACCTGATAAACTCTAGCGCCGCGCGTTTTATAGAACGCGCGGCGCTGTCACGTTCTCAATATTCGACAGAAAATTCATTACGGCACGCACACAAGGCGCGCGGCGGATATCGTCATGCACCAGCATCCACAATTCTCTTGATGGCGGGGTGAGGGTGCTGTTGAGCCTCTTGAGACGAGGGTCGCTGTCTCCGAGATAGTCGGGCAGCAATGCCACGCCCAAGCCGGACGCTGCCGCTTGCGCCTGACTGCCCGCATCGCTGCTGCGCATAATCACGCGACGTGATCCGAGCTGTGCCAGCAACCATGCCTGTTGCGGCAAGCTGTTATAGCTCTCATCATAGCCGATAAATTCCCAGTGATCTTCATCGATGGCATAGGCATGGCTGGCATAGAAGAAGAACGGCACATCGCGCAGCTTGCGGGTGATCAACCCGGGTGATTGCGGACGTGACAGACGCAAGGCAATATCCGCTTCCCGACGATTGAGATTGGCAAAGTCTTTTTCGCCCAGCAAGACGATCTCAATGTCGGGATAGTGACGACGAAAATCGAGCAGCTTGGGGGCCAGTGTCACCATGGCCAGGCTTGGTGGCGCGGAAATACGCACGATGCCAGCAAGGCCGGTGGTTGCACCCGCTGCCGCACGCTCAACACTGGCCATGGCCTCTTCCACGGGTTCACCCAGTGCCGCCAAACGGCTCCCGATGTCTGTTAATGTCACCTCTCGCGCCATGCGTTCGACCAGTTTAACGCCTAAATAGGATTCAAGGGCGCTTATGCGGCGTGCAACGGTGGTATGGTCTACATGCAGCCGCCTTCCCGCACTGGAAAAGCTGCCGGTTCGGGCGAGGGTCAAGAAATAGCGATAGTCGTCCCAGTTCATCGGTGCAATTTTCCACATATGATGTGCATATTTCGGCAATTTTGCAGATGATAAATCAGGATTATGGCTTTTTCACCCCAATTTGCAAAAGGATGTGGTTGATGAACCTGACAATGGAATTTACAAAGCCGGGCGAGGCAGGCATTTTGAAACCGGCCTATCGCGCCATGCTGCCGCTCGCACCGGGTGAAATCCGTCTGCGACAGACCATGATCGGCGTCAATTTCGTCGACATCTATCATCGGCTTGGCCTTTACCCGTTGGCGTTGCCAGCGGTGCCGGGGGTGGAGGCCGTTGGCGTGGTGT
>DNPN01000169.1:6621-14122 GCA_003501385.1 Rhizobium sp.
TTGGCGTTGCCAGCGGTGCCGGGTGTGGAGGCCGTTGGCGTGGTGGAAGCGGTGGCTGATGATGTGCAAGGCTTGCAGCCGGGAGACAGGGTTGCCTATGCGGGCCTGCCAGTGGGTAGCTATGCCGCCTTCAGAAATCTCCCGGCCTCCATGGCCATCAAGCTGCCCGCCGGTTTGGCAGACATGGCTGTTGCGGGCTCATTTTTAAGAGGGTTGACTGCCCATATGCTGATGGAGCGTGTCTGCACACTCAAACCCGGACAAACCATGCTGATTCATGCTGCGGCTGGCGGTCTCGGCCTGATCTTGATCCAGTGGGCAAAGCAAAAAGGGTTGAGAACAATTGGAACAGTTAGCAATGCCGACAAGGCAGAACTTGCGATTGCCCACGGCCTTGATCATCCGGTGATTTATACGCAATGCGATTTTGTAACGGAGGTTTTAAGGCTGACAGATGGCATTGGTGCGAATTACGCCATTGACGGCGTTGGTGGTGATATGCTGACCGCCACATTCGCAGCAACAAAGCTGTTTGGGACTGTCGCTTCTATCGGCCAGACGGCTGGACCACTCCCGCCAATTGATCCCAAGCTGTTGACGAACCGACAGTTGATCCGGCCAAGCATTCTGGCACTGTTGGCAGATAAAGCCGCCTATCGGGATGCCGCCCAAGCCTGGCTTGATAGGCTGGCCGGGACAATCAAGGTTGAGATCGGCTCAATCTATGCGCTGACGGACGCGGCGCAGGCTCATGCCGATCTGGAGCAGCGTAGAACGACCGGCGCTGTCCGCCTCAGTGTCGATGATGCGTGATCGGTGGAGAGGAAAATCGATTCCACTTTCAAGCAAGATGCGGTAGGTTCTGTATCAAATCAGGGCAAACGTCATGTTGTTTGGGCAATCTATCTTTCAATCCGTTGTCGAGCGGCTTTCTCTTGAGGATGCGGAGAAAGGTGAGACTGCGGATGCCGTGGTGAATTATCGGGTTTCCGGTTTGAGCACTGGTTTTGTGCAGGATACGGGCGAAACGCAGCAAGCCCCGTGTGATTGGGCGCAAGGCCAATATCTTGATTTGATGGAAGATGCGCCATGGCTACACTCTCCTGCACACATTCCAGAGCATCTTACACGGCTATCGCCCGATGAAATTGCCGTTGATCTTGGGCTGATTGCAGAAGACGATATTGCTACCCTGCAAGCCAAAAGAAGGGCGTTTGCAATGGATAATCATCCCGATCGTGTGCATGCTAATTTTGTGCAATCTGCGCACATCCGCATGACAATTGCCAACAGTCTGGTGGATGAAGCGCTACAGCGACGTGCGCCATACATGGCGAACAAAGGCTCGTTGTAGCTCTTTATATGCAATAAAAGGCCGCTTGGCGCGCAACAAGCAATAAAGACTCGGCCTGAAAACAGGCCGAGTCAATGTCTTCGAACGATGCTATTCTCAATCGGAGATTGACCTTAGCATTTCAATCAGCTGGTCTCTTTTGTCGGAGCCGCCAAGACGTCCAATAAATTTCTCTTCGTGCTCGCGCCATTTTGGCATGAGCTGCGCTAGGAATGCAGTTCCGGCTTCTGTCAGGTGCAAGAAATATACACGGCGGTCCACTTCAGAACGCCGACGCTCAATCAGACCCTTTTTCTCCAGACCATCGACAATTGCGACGAAATTTGCGCGTTGAATAGCCAGAGCCTCGGCAACGTCACTCTGTTTCATGCCGGAATTTCCGGCAATCACAGACAGAACCGAGAAATCCGCTTGCCGAATGCCCTGATCCCCAAGAACGTCCTGAAAATCTTGCAAAATAGCAAGCTGCGCGCGTCGCACACGAAAGCCTAACGACAGAGCCAGAACTGAATAATCGGCAACCCCTTGCCGAGCCGCAGTTCCGTCTGCGAATATGTTATGATCAATCATAGCCCCTTAGTCAAAACCTCCCGTGATCAATGCCTCGTCCCACAACGCGGCATTTTCCGAATCTCAACGGTTAGAATTTACACTTCTTAACAAGTTTCGCAAGATGATTCGTGCGATGAACTGTTCTTGAGTGTAACTATATAGCTCTAAAACAGCTTTGCCAGCAATGTCGTATGCTTGGTTGTGCTGAAGTGCGCAAATCTTCTGTGGGATAAATTCACATTGACCATTGAAGAGAGGATAAGACTAGGCTAAGAACCGCTTGCACCTGATGGTGCATTGCTGAACGCACCCGTAGCTCAGCTGGATAGAGTGTTGGATTCCGATTCCAAAGGTCACAGGTTCGAATCCTGTCGGGTGCGCCAGAAACATCACCTAAGCAATTGATTTTAAAAAAGAATTTGGCTCGTCTGAGCTGTGGCGCGGCGCGACCTTCTGGACAAAATGGCGTCAGCTTTCGGACACGAAAGCAATCCCTTTGGGCCATTCAAGCCACGCCGCACGCTTTTATGCAACCGCTCGGCTAATCTCCTCCTGATCTTCTGCCGGAATGAAGCCGTAGGCCGATAGATGGTCGGCAGCCCTCACCAGCATCTCGACGCCCATGGGTGCAAGCGCCCTGCGCCAGAGACTGGTTGCGGTCTCACCGTTATGAATGAAACACCAGTTTTGGAAAGCGACCGGCCCGGCGTCGATGTCGTCGGTGAGGTGGTAGACGGTGCCGCCCGTGATGCGGTCTCCGGCTTTGATGGCGTCCTCAATTGAATGACGCCCTTTGTGGAGAGGCAGCAGTGATGGGTGATAGCCGATGGCGTGGGAGGCTATGCCCCTGACCTCGGCTGGAATGAAGACGAACGCGTGGGCGCAAACCAGCAGATCAACAGGATGATCGAGAAGCGGCTGCAACCCTTCTTTTTTATAGCAGACGACCGGGAAGCCTGCCTCTATGCCCGCCGTGTGCAGCCGGTCTGTTTCGTCAGGAACGGCCACAAAACCGATCTCATACGATTGCCGGAGCTGGTCAAAGACCTGATGCGCCAACCATTTTTGACCAATGATACCAATCTTCATGCGCGGATCTCCGTTCCTTCAATGTAGCGGAAACCTTGGACGGCCCGGAAGTGACCGCCATAGCCCGTTTTCATGTTGGTGCCCTCGGCGCTTTGCCGTTTGCTCCCACCGTAAAGAACACTGGAAACTTGCGTCCATTTCGGGTCGCGGCGCAGTGCCGCCGCAAGGCCGGGGTGCGATGTGTGGAACAGTGTTGGCATCGGCAGGCCGTAGCGGTTTTCACCCCGCCGCCAAGCCGCGCAAACGGCATTTAGAAACCGCATCCCGACGCCCGCGCCTTGCCATTCCGGCATAACGACCAGACGGCAGGCACGGGCCTCGACCATGCCTGGCCGAGTGGAAAAGGCCACATGCGCAACAGGCTCATCATCGACAAAAGCCACGTAGCAAGTTGCCGCAATCATATGTGGCAGCTTCAGATAATGATGCGGCTCAAAATAGCGCCACCATTGCCAATTGGTCTGGCGGATTTCCACGGTGATCTTGGGTCGTTGCCGATGACACCTCCCGGTGAACTCACCCGTTGCTGTGTCATAGACCCAATCCGGGTCGAGCCAATCGATAATGTCATAATGACAAGACAGCAGAACGGCCAGCCCTTTGGTGCGCCGCCACGCCTTGCCAAAAGCTAACGCCCCGATCTTGGCAATCTGCCGATCAACGACACTGGTGAACTCGTCAATCACGATCTCTTTCGGCTGATCGCAGACGATCCGGGCAAGGTCTGCCCGGAATTTTTCGCCGTTAGAAAGCACGGCATAGGGCCTAAGCCAGCTTGGTACAGAACCAAGCCCGACCGAGGCGAGTGCCGCCGTGGCATCGTTAAAATCACCGTCACGGGCAATCACATCAATGATCGGCTGATCGTTTGGCCAATCCAGTTTAGCGATGCGATCCGTATCAAACATATGCTTGCCCAGCGAGGTTTTGCCCGAACCAGAAGGGCCAACAATCAAGCCAAGGCTCCAGTCCATGTCTTCAATCGGCAGATCGGCGGTCAGTTCAAAGCTGCTGCCATCCTCAACATTAAACAGGGATTTGACCCTTGCGGCGCGGTAACTGTCAAAATCCGGGCAGGAATTGGTAATGGTCAGCTTCATGTCACCACCACCTTGATCTTACAGGTACGGATCGCGGTGAGTGCGTCATAGAGCAACTGTTGGGCTTTCTCGTCTTCACAAATCAGAATGACGCCCTGCTGGTGGCGATGACGGTGGCGGTTTCTGCCCGGTGCTTTGGCGGGCAATGGTGGAAGGTCAGTTTCGTTTTGCATATTATGCCGTTTTGCTTTGTCGCTCATGACGATCTGGTGCGGGCTCGGCTGGCCTCAGATGGTTGAAGGAGCCGCAACGGCGGCATTTGATCTCGATGGTTTTTGCGATTGCGCCGTGCTCGGCTTTGAACAAAAGAGCGCGGCACGAACCGCAGTGGATATTTTCCATTTCCAAAATCTCACGACTCAGTCACAGAAATCCCGCCCTGCAGGGTACGGGTGTGACAGTTATCGTTTAGTGCTGTCGGACGGGTCGTGACGGCAAATCTGGCCCGTCGTTAGGGTGGGAATGCACCCTGACCACCCGGCTTAAACGGATGGCCAGATCACGGCATCGAAGACGGCTTGCGCAGCCTCCGATGTTTCCGCCTCGCTGATCGCCTTCTTGGCGCTGAGGCGCACTTTCTCAATGGCCGCGCCAATCATCTGCCATTGTTCGAAAGCGGTTTTGATGATGGTGGCAACATCGGCAAGGGTTTCGCCTGTGGTTCCAACCTCGGCACTCAGCAACGGGTAATCGGCAGCATCCGGGTTTGTGGCCGAGAGGTAGTTAAGGGCTTCGGCTGACTTTTGCTGATAGGTCATCGCCTGCCCAACGCCGCCAGTAATGTATTTGAGACGTTCCGTTTCCGCCTTTGTATCAACAAGCTGTTTCAGGCGGTCTTTGGATTGCGCCAACGTCTCAGCCTCCGGTTCACGCGAGGCGTCCAGCTCTGCCAGGTATTCTGGCTCAGTGATTTCCACAGCACCGTCTGGCAACGCATAGCCCTGACCCAAAGAAACGACGCCGTTGAGCGGCAATTTGTAGAAAATGATCATGAACACCTCACTCGTGCAGCGCTAGAATGCGCGTATCCTGAATGACGACTGGGCCAATAGCCGTTGACTTCTTGACCATCAGCTCGACAACGTAGGTTAGATTTGGGTTGAGATTGTAAAAGCGCTCGCGGATTGTAATCGGGATCTGAACCCCGTCCTTGTTTGAGCAACCCAAATAATCGCTCGTCGCAATCACGGTGGCATTCTGCCGCAGACGCAGATAGCCGATCATTGACGTAAACGTCGCATCTTGATTTTTAAACGACCAGTAGGCGACACAATCGAGATAGGATGTACCTGCCACAGTGATCGTCTGAGCCACCGTATCCGTAGACACCGGCAGATCGGACAGTGCGACGTTGGCTGTAAATGCGCGCGTCTGTTTAGCGCCTGCTGGCGATAATCGAAGCAATGACACCCACGGGTTCATCAAGATAAACTTCGTGCCGTCATAGACCAGCTCTGCAATGCGACCGTTTACAAACTCGCCGTCCACCACCCCACTGCCGTCTACATAGGTGATAGAACGCGCACCAAGCCCGTTCAGATTAAACGTCGGTCCCTTTACGGTGTTGGTGGCGGTAATCATCAACCGCACCAAAAGACCGACCGAATAGGCCGTTGGCGCAGGCGTCAACGTTGCTGTCAATTCATTTGCGGTACCGCCAGCGACGGCAAAATTCCATTTGCGGGACTGCGTATCACTGGTGAGCACATTCAACCGTTGAGCAAGCGCTGCGGGAGTGATGGCCCGTGTCAGGTCCGTACCTGCACCCACTTCGTCGGCGGTCGCCAGCTCAACAATGCCCGTGCGCGTATCAGTCGCGGTGCGTGTGAGATCAACCTTGCCCGCCAGCGCATTGGTCATGGTGGTGGCAAAGTTCGCGTCATTGCCCAAGGCGGCGGCCAATTCAACCAATGTGTCCAGCGCGGCGGGCGATCCGTTGATGATTTTGGTGATGGCTGCTGAAATGGCCGCAGATAAACCAGCGGGTGTGACGGCCCGTGTTGCATCTGTCCCGGCGGTTGCTTCAGCAGGTGTAGCAAGCTCAACAATGCCCGTGCGTATGTCGGTCGCTGTGCGTGTCAGATCAACCTTGCCCGCCAGCGCATTGATCATGGTGGTGGCAAAATTTGCGTCATTGCCCAAGGCAGCAGCGAATTCAACCAACGTATCCAGTGCGGCTGGCGATCCATTGATGACCTTTGTGATGGCCGCCGCTATGGCAGCAGCCAGACCCGCAGGCGTGACAGCCCGTGACAGATCTACGCCTGCCATCGCTTCGGCAATCGTTGCCAGTTCCACCAAACCAGATCGGCTTTCCGAGGCCAGCAGTTCGGCGTATTGACCTACAATCCTCTGGAACACCCGCCCATCAGGCAAGCTCACACCGTGGCCGTCGGCTGGCGTGGAATAAAACCATTCCTTTCCAATCCACTCGGCAATCATGCCTCCCTTGCCAGCCCAAGGGCCGGAAGCGTTAGACGGAACCAGCCAAGCGCCGCCTTGCGGTGGCTCAGTTGGAGGCGCGGTCAGGCTCATGGAGATGACCGGCAACCATGGCAGCCTGTTCATTTGCGCCATTGCGATCTTGCGGGTCTGCACCCAATCGCGGGTGGCGAAGATCAAGGATGGGTCCACCAGCAACGTCACATTGGCCGCCTCGCCAATGACGATCTGGAACTCATAGCGGATGTCTTCGAGCTGGCCTTCCAACGCCGTCGGCTTGTATTGGCTCACAGGCCTTGCCACGGCAATCATGGTGCCAGATTTATCGAAGATACCAAACTCGCGCATCCACCAGCCACCGGCATTGGTTGGAATGATGGCCGTGACCAGAATTGCCGATGGATTGTCGGGATCGGTGGCCACGCTTTCCACCTGTGTGCGCCAGACTTCATGCACCAAGGCCGTGCTGTTGGTGGTCGGGTTGGTGTCTGCACCATTGCCATCGCCCACGGCAAAATGGGTGATGGTGACAGGATCACCTCCGGCAGCACTGGCCGCAAGTTTGATGCGGCCTGCATGGGTGACGAGCGAGAAATAGGCTTGTGCCATGGTCAAACGGCTCCTGAAGTGGTGGATGCATTGATGCGGATGGAGCGAATGGCATAGGCACCAGCCCCTGCAAATGACGGAATAGAGAAACGCTCATCGTCCAACTGCGGCGCGTTGATACGCACCGTGCGGCCACGGCGGCTGGCGGCTCCAGCATAAACAGTAGCCTCGCCGCGCATTCCGTATTGCACGGCAATGTCTTGGCTCCAGCGTTTGGTGGCGGCAATCACACGGGCGGCAGCAACCTGATTGGGCAGGTCCAGCGGCGCATGGCCGTTGATGACGGTGTCGGTGAGAAACAGCACCACCTTATGGGTGTTGTGATGCGCCTTGGGTTTCTCCTGCCACCAGTCGG
>DNPN01000089.1:0-7178 GCA_003501385.1 Rhizobium sp.
ATCCTTACATCCTGATTTACGACAAAAAGATTTCAACCATGAAGGATCTTCTCCCGGTTCTTGAGCCAGTTGCACAGGCTGGTCGTTCGCTGCTTATTATTGCAGAGGATGTAGAAGGGGAGGCTCTTGCCACGCTAGTTGTAAATAAGCTTCGTGGATCGCTAAAGATTGCAGCGGTTAAGGCTCCGGGTTTCGGCGATCGCCGGAAGGAGATGTTAGAGGATATCGCTATCCTTACTGGCGGTGTAGTTATCAGCGAGGAGAAGGGTCTTCGTTTAGATGCAGCTAAGATGGAAATGCTTGGTAAAGCTGAAAAAATTACCATCGACAAAGAGAATACAACTGTTGTAAACGGGTCTGGTACAAAAGATACAATTAGTAAACGGATAGGCCAGATTAAGACCCAGATCGAGAATACTACCTCCGATTACGATCGCGAGAAACTACAGGAGCGCCTACCTAAGCTAGCAGGGGGTGTTGCTGTTCTTTACGTTGGTGCTTCTACCGAAACCGAGATGAAGGAGAAGAAGGATCGCGTTGACGATGCTCTTAGCGCAACTCGTGCTGCTGTTGAGGAAGGTATTGTCCCTGGGGGTGGCGTAGCTTATATCCGCGCTATCTCTGCCCTTGAAAAGATAAAAGGCGATAATGATGATGAAACAACAGGTATTCTTATCGTTAAACGCGCTATCGAAGAACCTCTGCGACAAATTGTAGAAAATGCTGGCCTTGAGGGTTCGGTTATCGTTCAGAAGGTGAAAGAGGGTAAAGGTGATTTTGGTTATAATGCCCAAAACGATAAGTACGAGAATTTATACCAGAGCGGGGTTATCGATCCAACCAAGGTAACCCGTGTTGCTCTCGAAAACGCTGCATCAATTGCTGGTATGCTTCTAACTACTGAGTGTGTAATTACCGAGAAGAAAGAAGAACATCCAGCCCCAATGGGTAACCCAGGAATGGGCGGCATGGGTGGTATGATGTAATAAGGCGAAAGCCTTATGACTGAAGAACCCATACAGCTTCGCCCATGCACATTAGTTGGTTCAGCGCGTCAAGCGCGCTGAACTGGCGGCATGGGTGGCATGATGTAATAAGGCGAAAGCTTTGTTACTCTGACCTATACGGTTCCGTTTTATGAAAGGGCGGTCTTCGGACCGCCCTTTTTCGTTGCGCGATACCATAAAGCACATCACGGCTTTACGTTCAAAAAGGCGTAAAAACAAAATTTTCCCGTGAACACCATCTGAATGGTGCCTTCAGCATCTGTTCGAACACAGCAGGCTACAAAGAAAGCGTTCAACCACGGCACCATCCCTTAGAGGAGAGGCTCTCATGATCGCTAAAATTCTTATCACGACGGCTCTTGTCGGCTTTACCATCATCGCTCCTGCCATGGCCAATGATGTGCGGATTGAGCAATACGGCTGGTCCAATTCGGCTGGCGGTGCGCAGAATGGTTACAGAAACCGCATTCGCGTTTATCAAGACGGCGGCAGCAATCGGATGAACAGTCGGCAATATGGCCGCGACAATCTCTCGGCTGTCGGCCAGCAAGGCTATAGCAATTATGGTGAGACCTATCAGTCCGGAAATCGCAACGTTGCCGGTATTGGACAATTTGGCTCCAACCACACGACAGTCATCACGCAGGATGGCAATGGCAATATTACCGCGGGCGTACAGGTAGGCCATGGCTGTGCCGCAAACGTCAATCAGGGCGGAAGTGGCAATGTGGCGGCTTTTGTTCAGGCCTGCCCCTGATCTCTTACCTTCGCAAACACGCTTTTCACAAAGGTAGATCCGCGCCAAAGAGCGCGGATCGCCCCCACCCACAGGAGATGAAGCCATGCATCGCATTGTCAAAAATCATCGCCATCTTGCAATTGCTTTGGGCGTTGTGCTGCTACCCATCGCAGCATTTGCCGCAATGAGCACGACCAATCTGCCCACAGGGCCAGTCAGCTGTGATATTCGCACCAGCCAATCCGGCGGACAGATCACGCTCAACGCTGTCGCCTTAGCGGACCGCAGCGTCAACGGCAATTACGCCTTTCGCGTTCGCAGCGTGGATTCGTTCAATGGCACAAACATCGACCAAAGCGGCACATTCAGCGCTGGCCCAAGCAAGCCTGCGACCCTTGGTTCGGTTATGCTTGGAGCCAAAGGAGCGACGTACAAGGCGACGCTCGACATTACCGCCAACAATCAAAGCATCAGTTGCTCAAAACGCATTGGCGACGGCGCTTAAAACGACCAACAGCATAGAGTTTGTCAGGATGGGAAAGACCATGAAACACCTGTCGTTCAAGAGCCTGATTGCAGCGCTCGTCATTGGCGGCCTTGGCCAGATGGCCCTGAGCGCCCCCGCCTATGCTGGCGGCTGGATTTCCATGAATATCGCACCGTCGGATGCGGGTGATGCGGACATGGTGTCAAGTGGACTGCAACTGTATTCACTTTACCGCAATTTCAAGGATGGCAGCATAGAGCAATTGGGCCGCAACAATTCGGCGGGGCTTGCCCAGAATGGTCGGGGCAATCTCGGCATTATTCGCCAGCAGGGTAGCGAACACACAGCAACTTTGCAGCAAAACGGCAATGATGATGTTTATGGTATCTTCCAGTTTGGCCGCCGCAGCAATGTCAATGTCCGGCAAGACGGCAATCACCGCAGCGGAGCCACAGTGAGCTACGGATGGTGAGGTGCGGTTTTTTGTTTTCGTTTGTCTATTCGGCAAACGCCTCGCCCACTTTTCCCTGACAAACTCTAATGAAAATCCCGCGACCGCACCCGGATCTCATCCAGATGCAGGTAAGGATCAATAATATCACGAGGCTTGGGCGCAACCTTCACCACCGTGCGCGGATCATCGGGCGGTATGCCGTGGTGAAACTCATCACCACGGCCATGCGGCAGGGGAAATGGCTTTTCGCGTGCGCCAAGGCTGGCCAGTTGCAGGCTTAAATCGTCGATATGCTGCACCACAAGATGCACCACCTCGCCCTCGCGCTGGATATAGCCGCGCGCGCCCACCATGGCGGCTCCCAACACGACAGGGCGGTATTTCTCAAACACTTTTTTCCAGATCACCAGATTGGCCACGCCTGTTTCATCTTCAATGGTCATGAAAATCACACCCTTGGCCGAGCCGGGGCGCTGGCGTACCAGCACCATGCCGGCGACGGCAACACGGGCTCTATCACGTCTGGAAAAAGCATCTCGACAGCTCAGCAGACCTGATTTCGATAAATCCTGCCGCAGAAATGACAGGGGATGATCGCGCAGTGTTAAGCCGATATGGCCATAATCCTGCACCACTTCGCCGCCTGCTGTCATGGGTCGCAAATCTATATCCGGCTCATTCTGCTCTGTCACGGAGCCGCCCTTTGCAGCAGCCACAAACAAAGGCAAAGGCGCATCCGCCAGCGGTTTGATGGCCCAGAGAGCATCCCGACGCGACAGGCCCAAAGAGGGTTGCATGGCATCGGCCTCCGCCAAAGCTTCCAAGGCGGATGGAGAGAGGCCAGACCGTTGCCACAGATCGTCAATGGAAAGAAATGCAGCCTCCGTGCGGCTCGCCACCAGTTTTGCCGCGTCTTGATTGCTCAAGCCCCTCACCATGCGCAAACCCAGCCGCACGGCCAACAGGCCATGTTGCGCCTCACCTTCCAGCGTGCAATCCCAACGAGAGGCATTGATGCAGACTGGCAGCACGGTCACGCCATGATCGCGTGCATCGCGCACAATCTGAGCCGGGGCATAAAAGCCCATCGGCTGGGAATTGAGCAAGGCCGCACAAAACACATCCGGGTGATGGCATTTGACCCAGGAAGATGCATAGGCCACCAGCGCAAACGATGCCGCATGGCTTTCGGGAAAACCATAGGAGCCAAAGCCTTCGAGCTGGCGAAAGGTGCGATCGGCAAATTCACGCTCATAGCCGTTTTGCACCATGCCATTGATCAGCTTTTCGCCAAATTTGCTCACGCCGCCGGTGTGCTTAAACGTTGCCATGGAGCGACGCAATTGATCGGCCTCGCCGGGGGTGAAGCCACCGCATTCAATCGCTACCCGCATGGCCTGTTCCTGAAACAGCGGCACGCCAAGGGTCTTGTGCAAGACATTATAAAGTTCCGGCTTGGGATATTCGACCTTTTCCTTACCCTCACGCCTACGCAGGTAAGGATGCACCATATCGCCCTGAATAGGGCCGGGTCGCACAATAGCCACCTCGATCACCAGATCATAAAAGGTGTTGGGCTTCATGCGCGGCAGCATCGACATCTGCGCCCGGCTCTCGATCTGAAACACACCAATGGTGTCAGCCCTGGAGATCATCGCATAGGTCGGCCCATCCTCTTTCGGGATCGTCGCCAGATCATGACGCTCTCCCTTATAATCCTCGATCATATCAAAACAGCGCTGCATGCAAGACAGCATGCCCAAGCCAAGAACATCGACCTTCATGAATTTGAGAATGTCGATGTCGTCCTTGTCCCATTCAATCACCTGCCGATCCTCCATGGCGGCAGGCTCAATCGGCACCAGTTCATCCAGCCGATCGCGAGTTAGCACAAAACCGCCGGGATGCTGCGACAGGTGCCGGGGCGCGCCAATCAATTGCCGTGCCAGCTCCATCACCAGCCGCAAGCGCCGATCTTGAAGATTGAGGTTCAGATCCTTGATGTGTTTCTCATCAATCCGCTCCGACCAGCCCCAGACCTGCGAGGATAAGGTTTTGGTGAGATCTTCCGGCAGGCCCAAGGCCTTGCCCACATCGCGCAATGCCCCTTTGGAGCGGTAGCGTGTGACCACCGCACACAGGGCAGCGCGGGTGCGGCCATAGGTGTTATAGACCCATTGGATCACCTCTTCGCGGCGTTGATGCTCAAAATCCACATCAATATCCGGCGGTTCGCGCCGCTCCACCGAGACAAAGCGCTCAAACAGCAAATTGCTATCGGCCGGATCAATTGAGGTAATGCCCAGCACATAGCAGACGGCGGAATTGGCCGCAGACCCCCGTCCCTGACACAAAATGCCCTTGGAGCGGGCAAAGCGGACAATGGAATTGACGGTGAGAAAATAGGGCGCATAGTCCAGCTGCGCAATCAGCCGCAACTCATGTTCAAGACTATTTCGTACCTTGTCCGGCAGGCCATCAGGATAGCGGTTTTCCGCCCCCTCCCATGTCAGCTTTTCCAGCGCCTGCTGCGGGGTCAAATCGGGAAATTGCCGCTCCTCGGGATATTGATAGGCCAGTTCATCCAGCGAAAATCGGCAGCGGGCTGCAAGGGTCGTGGTGCGGGCCACCGCATCATGGTAGCGCGGAAACAGCCGATACATTTCCGCAGGCGGTTTCAGATAGCGGTCAGCATGGCGCTCGCGCCGGAACCCGGCATTGTCAATCGTGACATTGTGGCGGATGCAGGTGACAACATCCTGTAAAATCCGCCGCTCTGGTGTGTGAAACAGCACATCATTGGTCACCACCGTTGGCACGCCCGCGGCATCGGCCATTGTGGATAGCTCAAACAAGCGCAACTGGTCATTGGGCCTGCGTCGAAGGGTCAGCGCGACATAGGCGCGATCCGCAAACAGTGTTTTCAAACGACGAAGGCGAAAGCCATAGGTCTCATCGGCCAGATCGGGCACCAGAACGGCAATCAACCCCTCGGCATAGGCCTCGATATCCGCCCATTCCAGCAGACATTTGCCCTTGCCGCCCTTGGTTTTGCCAAGAGACAACAAGCGGCAAAGCCTTCCATACCCTGCCCGGTCCATGGGATAGAGCAGCAGGGCCATGCCGCAGACAAGATCAACCCGGCACCCGACAATCAGCTGCACACCCGTCTCTTTCGCCGCCTGATGCGCCCGCACAATACCTGCCAGCGAGTGGCGATCCACAATCGCCAGAGCCTCAAGGCCAAGGGCTTTCGCCTGTTCAAACAGCTCCTCGCAGGAGGATGCTCCCCGCAAAAAGGAGAAATGTGAGGTCACCTGCAATTCAGCGTAGCGAGACATCAGGCGAAGACCCCATGCAAAAACCAGCGATGGGAACCGGTTTCAACGTGCTCGCCATCGCCTGCGCGAAAAATCCAGTAACGCTCACCAGCCTCGTCTTCCACGCGAAAGTAATCGCGCACTGCAGCAAGCTCGGCATCCCGTGTCCACCATTCACCAAACACCCGCTCCGGGCCATCGGCGCGGCTCACTTTGCGTCGTTTGCCGCGCCAGGCAAACCACACCGGTGGGTGATCTGGTAAAAGCGCCATGGTTTCAATCGGTTCAGGATAGGGCAACAACCGCGATGGCCGTGGCCATGCCTGCTGCCAACCCTGCCCTTGATCGGGTGCAAGCGGCGCAATACGGCGCTGCGAGCGCTCCGGCACATCACTGGCCACGGGCGCGATACGATAGAGCCGATGATGCCCGACACGATTGGCCAGCACGTCAATCAAACTGGAAATATCCGGCTCCGACGCATCGCCCAGCAAGGATGTGGCTTGCCGGGCCACCAATGGCTCCGTCAGCGTTGCCGTCAGCATCATGATTTCAATGCCAAAGCCGGGATTGATGGTGTCAATTCGATCAGACAAAAGGCGTGTCAGCCGTTTTATATCCCGCACGGGCTGGGACGTACCCACCCGCACCACTTGGCGCAAGCCATCCACCCGATGGCAGATCAGATCGAGCCGTCGTGCGCCTAGTCCTCTTTTTTCGAGGTCAGAGCATAGACTGACAACCAGCTTTTCCACATAACGGGCTATCGTTTCCGCTGCACTGATTGGCTCGGCAAACACCCGTTCAGCATGGGGAAATTCCGGCGAACGAACCGGATCAACCGGCTCGGCCACCGTCCCCAAAGCCTGATCCAGCCTGCGGGCCACCTGTGGGCCAAACCGTTGCACAAGCGGGGCGCGGGGCTGCCCCAGCAGATCACCAATGCGCTCAAAACCCAGCACAGCCAGCCCTTCGACAATCGCGCGCTCCAGCCGCAAACCGGCAATCGGCAAGGGTGCCAATGCCGCCTCGGCCTGCCCCGGGGCCAGAATATACAGGCTGGTTTTTGAAAACCGGGCCATGGCATGGGCAGCCCCCCAGGTATCGGCCATCGCGGCGCGTGCCTCCACGCCCATACCGGCCAGACGCTCGATCAATCCTTGCACCAAAG